>ONAG01000009.1 GCA_900315745.1 uncultured Prevotellaceae bacterium | reverse complement strand
ATCTCGATGGATTGTGAGTCGAAATAACGTTTCTTGCCAAATACACGGGCTATCTCATTGTTCAATCCGCTGTCGGGCATGGTGTTGGGAGGACCTATGAATACGCATGGCAGGTCGCCTGCCTTGCTGAGCATCATGCGCAGGTTCTCGTTGAGTGATTTAACGTCCTTGGTGGTCAACTCATTGCTGCCCATGCAGAAAATGACGTATGTGGGGCGTGCCTGATCCATGTAATAATCCATCGTCTCGCCGCTCCATGCTCGTGTGGTGCTGCCATACCATGTCACGGCATACATGGTGTCGCCACTTTCCTTGCAATAGTCATAGAAACGATATGCCAATGGCTCCACCATCGAGTCGCCGACAAACAGAAAACGTTGTGAGGTGGTGTCTGGCTCCTGGTGCAGGTCTTCCACGACAGCAATCATAGTGGTGTCGGTCTTTTCGGGAAGAAATGCGTCAAGGTCTATCTTCTTCAATAATTGCTGGGCGAAAGTCACACCATAGGGTGACTTGGCATAGAAAAACAAAGCGGAAAATGTAACGAGAAATATTATGAGTGCCTTAATCTGAGATTTCATGTCTGTAAAATATGCATCCTTTTAATTCAGGTGCAAAATTACACTTTTATTGTGGAATGGGCAAATATTAAGTCTTTTTTTATGTATATTCATAATTAAACATATATCAAGTGGCTTTAGTTAATTTATAATAAAAATAGAATTTTGTCAATATCGTTTGTGGTTTTATTTATAACTTTGCACCGCATTCCTCTGGGGTGCAATATGTTCACAACAACACGAAAACAATTTTATTACCAACACAAAACATGGAGAATATAATGTCTTCCCAAACTTTGCAGGTTAATGGTGTCTTTAAAAATTCGGAACTAATAAACCATCAACCAAATAAAAAAGTTTATTCCAAGCCCTATTTGTTCTGTGAGAAGTTCGTCCCACAAGAGTTCGTGGCAGGGTGTGATGTGCCAAATACAACTTATTTTAAAACTGATATTAAGGCAGTAGAGACTGATGGTATTGAAGGATGGTCGGATGGAGATGTTACCAGTTATGCTGGTGGTAGTTATTACTTATTTTTTAATAGTTTAAAACTATATAATGGAATAGATCAATTTATAAAAGTAAATGGGGACACATATGAATATGATAGTCATGGAAGTTATTATGAATTTACATTGGGTTCCCCAGGGGTAGTTGTATATAAAAACGGCAGCACATATGAAAGGAAAGAAACTTATCCGACAGGTACAAAATTTTATTGGTATAATCAAAGTATATCTTCTAATAATTTTGGAAATAGGACTGTATCATGAGATAAACATCGCTCTTCGTCATCTTTTCCACTCCCTTCGGATTAGGAATGTTCGACAAGGCATATAGTAATATTCAGTATTTGAATATCCTTTAAGCATAAAAGCTTGTTAAGGCACAAATATATTATTCTCCCTTACACCAGGACTACCTCAGATAGTCCTGTTTTTTTTGCATTCCATTCTTGTGTATATGAATTGTTGTCGAATTTAGTTAATGTTTGTTAATTTTTGTGTAGGGTTAAAGGGACTTAAAAAGGAAGTGGTAAAAATTTTATAAATTTGCGAAAATAGTAAAGCCTTCAACTCTGTTTGTAATTGAACATGTAGCTTTCACAACACAAAAGAAACATCTTTTTATATGTTTATCATATCAAGGATGAAGAAACTAAACTATTCATATCTATTAAGTATAAAGCTAAACTATTCTTATCAGTCAAGTATTAAACTAAACTATTCAGATACATAAACAAAATAATAAACTAAACTATTTAATCAATCTATATTATTATGAAAAAACTAAACTATTCAAAGCCATTTATGGTAGCTGAGGAGTTTGTTCCGCAGAATTATTGTTGGGTGTGCTATCCAGCTGGAGATGGTCAGGGTGTTTATGCGCCATTTAAGGAATCTAATGGTCTTCCTGGTCTTCAGATTACCGGTCGCACTAAAGGATGGCATGGCATAGAGGAGACCGTTCCTGGTGATACAAGAGAAGATAACTGGGTTGGAACTTTGTATTTGAAGTGTGATCCGCCTGCGTATCGTGTTTTCCCAAAAGCAGAAAGTGCTACCCCAGGCAGCGGTGCCACCCCCCAGGATTGGGAAGCTTATTATACTTGGGGTGATAATACAGGTCAGGGTGTCTGGGTATTCCATGACATTTCTGGTGAAACTTACTACAAAATCAATTTGGGCGTAACTCCCGACCAAGTGGAGACAAACCATTCTTAATACAAATAGGATTTGACGCACAGGTTGTGTCTAATTGAACAAACAAAAAGTGATATCCGTTGTTGGTTCTCTAACGACGGATATTACTTTTTCCTTATTCTGATTATTCCTTGTACTTTTTTCCTTTTTTCTTTCCGTTTTATAAATTTTCCCTTAGCCGCAGACCATTAGTTCACGAGCGTTTTGCTATTTGTGAATTGGTGGAAATTTCCTTTTTGGACACAAACAGTTAAAAAAGTTTAATATTTGACTATTTGGGAACGTATTTATTCTACTTAAGAATGCTTTTTCCTATATTTGCAAAAGCAATGCAAATATGGGCAAATCCTTGTTTTTGACAAATGCGTATTGCAATATTATGCTGTAATTAATTCGGTCAATTAGATTCACTTATTATTTGCGGTGATTGGTGTTGGCTTAAGCCATGCTTCGAAAATGTTTTTTTATACAAAAATAATGATTAATAATTAATAATTAATGAAATATTATATAGTTATGGAAAAAAAGATTTACAACAAGCCATTCATGGTGAGAGAGCAGTTTGTGCCCCAGAATTATATTGCTGCGTGTAATGTGTTTATACCAGCAGAAAATGTAGGGAGAGATTTTTGGGTTGACTTAGTGCATTCTAATGGTAATAGTTATAATTATTCTATTGGACCAGATGGAATCGCAGATGAACAAAATGTTGAACATTGTTTACAAGGTAGTACTGCTCCCACCAATGTACATTTTCATAATGTTTGGTATCAAAATATGACGTTGTATAAAAAAGAGGTAACCTCTCATGATTCAGGAAGAACACGTTATTCAGATACACATTATTTTACTCCAATAACCGGTTTTACAAATGTTGCCATTTATGTTGGTAGTGGTAGGCGTATGTGGATTTTTAATGGGAACGATGGATTAAAGCCCGAAAATCCAGAATTCTATCCAACTGTCAATAAGACTTATTCGTGATATAATTATCATATAAATAATTGTGGGTGATAACCTGATTTTGATTAGGTAATCACCCACATATTTTTTTGAGAAAGGAAATAATATGTTATTTCCGATGAAAGCCTTGCTGTCTTCTGCACGATGTATCAGTGGCTTCTTGACATGATGCTGGACTCAATACTTTTCGAACATTTCATAATCAAGCAATAAATAGTGATATCCGTTGTTGGTTCTCTGACAACTGATATTGCTTTTTATGGCAGTTTTGTATGATTTTTAAGTTCATACAGCCAAAAATCTCAATCATTTTTGGAAGTTTGACGTTTTTTTCATAACTTCACGGCCTAAAATAGAAGTCACCCAGCGGATGTCTGGTGTTTCTTAACTCAATAACTGAAAAAATGAAAAACAATACCTTGGAATGCCCTTCTGTAGATGCTGTCATGGAGGTCTTCGGACAGTTGTGCCAGATACCACGACCTTCACACCACGAGGAAAAGGTGGCTGACTTCATTTGTGATTACGCCAATAGGTTGCCTGCCACTAAAGGATATGAAAATGCAGAACCAATAGTGGTGCTCAACCACATGGATATGGTTTGCGTGGGAATGAACAACCCTCTTGAAGACACACCGAAGCCGGTTGTCAAGGATGGATGGATGTCAGCCGATGGCACTTCCTTGGGTGCTGACAATGGCATCGGACTGTCCATGGCTTTGGCGATGATTGCTGATGAGCGAATAGTGCATGGACCAGTGGAGGTGATCACCACCACCAATGAGGAGGATGGCATGACAGGAGCAGCTTCTTTGGCAAGTGACTTTATCAAAGGAAGAAAAATCATCAATCTCGACTCTGAGGATTACGATACCATAACGACAGGTGCAGCCGGCGCGCTGATTCAGCGACATGTGATACCTGCCAAGATGGTGGATGCCCCTGAGGGAAAGAGAAGGTGGTACAAGATACGTATCTCTGGAGGAAAGGGAGGCCATTCGGGCGTCGATATCAACAAGGGCAGGGCAAGTGCCGTTGTCATGGCATGGGCAATCATTGCTGCCATCTACAATGAGTATGACATGGAACTGGCATATATAAATATAGGTGAAGCCAATGCATCCATAGCATCCAATGCGGAATTCATAATCACCGTGCCTTCCGGAGAAGCATCCGAGTTCGTGAAGGCACAGGAGGAGGTCTTCAATGAGTGGGTGCAAGAAGAATATGGTGACACCGACCCTGACGTGAGGTGCTCAGTGGAGAAAGTGAAACCTCTTGATAAGGTTTTGGACCATGATGCTTTCCACCGCATGATGGTGTGTCTGGAACAAATACCGCAAGGGGTGGTGAAGATGAGCGAAGTCATGGAAGATACCGTGGAGACCTCCAATAATGTGGGAAGAGTGATGCTGCAAGATGAGGGAATCGTCGTTACGACACACACGCGAAGCTTCATCGATGACGATATGAGAGCTCAGGCATACGACATCGCAAAGGTGTTCGCGGAGGAGGGCGCGTCATCGGAAACTATCATGGAGGCTCCGGCATGGAAAGAAGACCAAAAGTCGGATTTCCTGAGAATGACTTCCGACACTTTTGAGAGCGTACTTGGATGGAGACCAAGAATGGTGGCGATGCATTTCGTTCTGGAGGCAGGGTACTTCGTGGCTAAGTTCCCCGGCGTGCAGATGGCAAGCATCGGACCACGAATACTTGAACCACATTCCACTTCCGAACGAGTGGAGATGAAAACTATAGGCGACATCTGGAAGGTGTTTGTAGAATTGCTAAGAAAACTCGCCAACAACCCAACAACAAACGTTTAACAACCTTGTTCTCATGAATAAAGAAATCAAGAAAATCGTGCTGACAGGTGGCCCTTGTGCAGGAAAGACCACAGCCCTCGTAAAGGTAATCGAACATTTCTCAAGCCTCGGATATAAGGTGTTCACAATCCCAGAGGTGCCCACTCTTTTCAGTCAGGCTGGAATGAATTACCTCACTCAAAACAAAGACCTCTTCTACCAAGGAGAAAAAGCCACTCTCGAAGTGCAAATAGCTCTCGAAGACAAGTTCATGAGGATGGCTCAGGAATGTACACAGCCCACCATCGTGGTGTGCGACAGGGGGGTGATGGACATCTCGGCATACATGACACCAGAAATGTGGGAGGACATAACAAAAGAATTGGGTACTTCCACGTCGGAACTGCGTGACAAAAGATATGATGCAGTGTTGCACCTCGTCTCTGCTGCTGATGGAGCGGAACAATTCTATACTACCAGCACCAATGCCCAGCGTTATGAGAAAATGGATGAAGAGGGACTTAGGCAGGCGCGACTCCTTGACAAAAAGGTGATCAATGCTTGGACAGGTCATTCACACTTGAGGGTAATCAACAACCATGAGGACTTCGAAAAGAAACTCAACCGTGTGCTGAAAGAAATCTCTTTCGTCCTCGGACTGCCACAGCCAATAGAAGAGGAGAGAAAATATATCGTTGAACTGACAGGCGAGTTGCCCGACTGCATTGTTAGTGAAATCACACAGACCTATCTCGTGGCAGAACCTGGGTGCGAGGTGAGGTTGCGCAGGAGAGGATGGGAAGGCAAGTATGTGAACGTGCATACTACCAAATCGCCAATATCCGACACGGAATATGTGCAGACAGAAAGGCAAATAAGCAACAATCTTTATAATTCGCTTCTGCAACAAGCTGACCCTTACAGACAGACTATAAAGAAAACCAGATACAGCTTCATCTGGAAAGGGCAGTATTTCGAACTCGACAATTTCTCTATGCCCATCTCGGGAATGATGATTCTCGAAACCAAGGGTGTGGCTTCCGACGAGTCGGTGAAATTCCCTCCTTTCATTAGGGTGATAGAGGATATTACTGGCAATAAGAAGTATTACAACTACAATATTGCCATTAGGAAATAGATGCAATTTTTCTTTTTTGTCAGACAAGGAAATGAATGCGAACAGAGAATATTCACCTTGATATTAATTATGTAATTATCTTCTTTGCTAAATACCAAGCTTCTTTTTGTCTGAAAAGGAAATATATTTGTAAAAATGGCTCTTTTTGCAGAAAATATGCCAAGTTTTTTGTTTTGAATTCTTTTTTTCCTTATCTTTGCACGCAGAAATAGATGATACAATAATGTTCTCCAATTGTTTTAGGTATTAGGCTTTATAATCAATAGAGTGTAATTTTTCTTGGAAAAGAGTGCTGCTGTCTGTGAAAGATCGTGGCACTTAATTTTTTTGTAATCTCCAACATTCTATCCGGATGGGGACGTCCGCGCTTCCATAGATAAATTTCTTAATCCGTCTGACTTGTAAATCCGAGATTTTATCTACCTTTGCAGGCGAAAATGAGTAGGTATTTCATCACTTTTTGTTACGATGGGGCAGCGTACCATGGATGGCAAGTGCAACCCAATGGCAATTCTGTGCAGGCAGAATTGCAAAAGGCGATGGCTGTTCTGATGCGCGAAACAGTGGAAGTTGTGGGTGCGGGGCGAACAGACGCGGGGGTTCATGCGCACAAGATGGTGGCTCATTTCGACAGTGAACAACAATTTGACGCGCAACAATTGGCGTATAAGCTCAATAAGTTGTTGCCACGTGATATTGCAGTGTCTGACATCCATCCTGTGCCTGAAGACATGCATGCCCGATTCAGTGCAAGGTCGCGAACATACCATTATTTTATTCATACTAATAAAAATCCTTTCATAAGGCGTTATTCCTGCGAACTGCATTACAAGCTTGATTTCGACTTGATGAACGAAGCAGGGAATATACTATGTACATATCATGACTTCGGCGCTTTCTGCAAGTCTCATACCGATGTGAAAACCACACTCTGTAGCGTGACACAAGCACAATGGTTGGAAATAGAGCCACATCGCTACTGCTTCGTCATCACCGCCGACCGTTTCTTGAGAAACATGGTCAGGGCTGTCGTGGGAACACTCGTGGATGTGGGAAGAGGCAGATTGACTTTGGAGGAGTTCGCAAATGTCATTGAGAGTAAAAAGCGAACCAATGCGGGAGAAAGCATGCCGGCACATGCCCTCTTCCTTCACGACATAGTGTATTGACGACGGCATAAAAGATTCTTTAAGAAATGTGGTTGATTCTCGCGTTTGTTTCGGCGGCACTCTTGGGGTGCTATGATGCTTTCAAGAAGGAGGCTCTCGATGGGAATGGCGTGATACCGGTGCTTTTTCTAAACACATTGTTTTGCACGCTGATTTTCATGCCGTTCATCCTTGTAAGTTCAACTACGGGATGGCTCGACAATTCTGATTTCCATGTGCCATGGGCGGGATGGGAATGTCATCGCTACATCTTGCTCAAAAGTGTGATAGTGTTGTCCTCTTGGCTTTTCGGCTATTTCGGGATGAAGCACTTGCCGCTCACCATTGTAGGGCCAATCAATGCCACACGTCCGGTGATGGTGCTATGTGGCGCCATGTTAGTCTTTGGCGAGCATTTGAATGTTTGGCAATGGGTGGGCGTTGTGCTTGCCGTGGCGTCTTTCTTCATGCTCAGCAGGAGTGGAAAGAAAGAAGGCATAGACTTCAAACACGACAAGTGGATCTATTTCATCGTCCTTTCAGCATTGCTTGGAGCTGTCAGCGGACTCTACGACAAATATCTCATGGCACCACCCGAAAATGGGGGAGTGGGGCTCGATAGGATGTTGGTGCAGAGTTGGTATAATCTCTACCAGTGCATCATGATGTTCTTGGTGCTCATCTTCCTATGGTGGCCCAACCGACACCACACCACGCCAATGCATTGGCGTTGGAGCATACTGTTCGTGAGCATTTTCCTCTCGGCGGCAGACTTCATCTATTTCTACGCACTAAGCCTGCCTGGCGCTATGATTTCAATAGTGTCCATGATTCGAAGAGGCAGTGTAGTCGTGTCATTCCTCTTCGGTGCCATGTTCTTCCATGAGAAGAACCTGACAAGCAAGGTGGTGGACCTCGTGTTGGTTCTGCTTGGAATGATTTTCCTATACATTGGTTCACAATGAAAAGGACAATAATTGGTTTTGAACACCTGCTTTTGACAAAAAACATTCTTTTTTTTCAAAAATGTTTGTTTCATGTTAAACTTTAGGCAATTATATTCGTCTTATATTCAAAAGAGAAGAAATGAATAATGACATGGAAAAATTAATGAGCGAACCCAAGAACCCTTTCAGGGTGCCCGAAGGGTATTTCGACAACATCACTTCAAGAGTGATGGAGCGTATTCCTGTCAATGAGGTGAAGCTCATACCCGAAGAAAGCAAAGAAGGCAAGAGCATTACGCATCAATTCAGAAAGTGGCGGATTTATGCCGCCGCTGCCTCTATCTTGGTTGCTCTCTTCGGAGCAGGGCTTCTTATCCACAATGACAGCATGGAGCCTGACACCTCCCTCGCCAAGGGAAAGACTGTGGTGCACTCTTCTAACTCTGCCAATGCAGAAAATAATGTTGACGCCATGGCAGACTATATAATGGCAGATGACTACGAACTATATGCTTATATGGCTTATGAATAGAATTTGTATGCATGTTGCAGGTGTCGTCGTGATGCTGATGGCACTTTTTACCTTGCCTGTGAATGCACAGGAGAGGCACATGTTTGACCCGGCAAAGTTCAAGGCTGACTTGCAGAAATTCATTACCGTGGAGGCATGCCTAACACCGCATGAGGCGGCTGCATTCTTCCCTCTGTATGATGAGATGAACAACAAGCAGCGCCTGCTTTACGACAAAATAAGAGACTTGAAGCGCATGAAACCTGCCGATGATGAGAAGTGCAAGCAAGTGATAGCTGAAATCGACCGTCTGGACCTGGAAATAAAGCAGATCCAGTCCAACTACCATTCACGCTTCCTCACCATCATGAAAGCAGGAAAGCTCTTCGATGTCATCAAGGCTGAAGGACGCTTCCACAGGCAGGCGATGAGGAATGCCTCAAAAAATATCCCAAGGCCGCATAGGTGATATCCTTTACTATCATTGGCATTCCAGCTTGATTGCTTGATAGCTTGTTAGACGCCTCCCTCTTGAGGGAAGCGTTTTTTTTTGCAGTACGTATGCCTCAATGCAGGCATTAATCGTATCTACTCACCGAATAATTTTAAGGAGTGCCCTAACGGGCAGAAATCTTACAAATCAAGTCAAATCTGACAAATCTTTATATTTTTTCACCATAACAATTTGTTTGATTTGTAAAGATTTGAAAGATTTCTCGCCGTAGGCGACTCTGTTTTGATTTTCTAAACCTTTTTACCATGGGGCGCTTAGTAGTTACTAAGATTCGCTGAATTGTTACCATTAATCAAACAAAACATAATTATTTATAATTTTCGCAAGTTTTTCATTCTTTTCTTTTTCCATGTCGCAAATTAGTAGTAATTTTACACCTCGAAAATAAGGCTAAAATCGATTACAGAGCGATTAAATGCCCTCTATGGCAATTTTTGCCAAAATACATATAGTAAAATTTACATTAAATAATGGACGAGAATCAGACTTTTGACCAAGACCGCATTATCAAGATCAACATTGAGGAGGAGATGAAGAAATCCTACATCGACTACTCTATGTCGGTAATTGTGGCGCGCGCCTTGCCCGACGTGAGAGATGGCTTCAAGCCAGTACACCGGAGAATACTCTATGGAATGATGGGTATTGGAAACACCAGCGACAAACCATATAAGAAATGTGCTCGCGTGGTGGGTGAAGTTCTTGGAAAGTACCATCCTCACGGCGATAGTTCTGTCTATGGGGCACTTGTGCGAATGGCTCAAGACTGGAACATGAGATACACATTGGTGGACGGACAAGGCAACTTCGGAAGTGTTGATGGAGACTCGCCCGCTGCCATGCGTTATACAGAATGTAGATTGTCGAAAATGGGAGAGCATATCATGGATGACCTCGACAAGGACACTGTTGATATGGACCCCAACTTCGATGGTACGTTGACAGAACCATCCGTGATGCCTACAAAGGTGCCCAACCTGCTCGTAAATGGTGGTAACGGCATCGCAGTGGGAATGGCTACCAACATGCCTACACACAACCTCGGAGAAGTTATCGACGGATGCTGCGCCTACATTGACAATCCAGACATCGACACCGATGGACTGATGCAATACATCAAGGCTCCAGATTTCCCAACAGGGGCATATATCTATGGCATACAGGGCGTCAAAGATGCTTACGAGACAGGCAGGGGGCGTGTCGTGATTAGGGCAAAGGCAGAAATAGAAAGCGGTGACACACACGACAAAATCGTGGTGCATGAAATACCCTATGGCGTAAACAAGGCACAACTGATTGAGTATATCGCAGATCTCGTAAAAGAAGGAAAAATCGAAGGCATAGCAAATGTCAATGATGAGTCGGGCAGGCAGGGCATGCGCATCGTTGTGGATGTGAAAAAAGATGCCAATGCCAATGTGATACTCAACAAGCTCTTCAAGATGACAGCGCTCCAAAGTTCGTTCTCTGTCAACAATATCGCATTGGTGAAAGGACGGCCAAGGCTGCTCAGCCTCAAGGAATGTGTGGGATATTTTGTGGAACACAGGCATGATGTCACCATCCGTCGCACCAAGTTCGACCTCAAAAAGGCTCAAGAGCGTGCCCACATCCTCGAAGGACTAATCATTGCTTGCGACAATATTGACGAAGTGGTGCATATCATAAGGGCGTCAAAAACTCCATCTGACGCACAACGCAATCTGGAACAGAGATTCAATATTGACGAACTGCAGTCGAAGGCAATTGTCGATATGAGGCTCTCGCAACTGACAGGACTGCGCATGGACCAACTGCATCAGGAGTATGAGGAACTGGAAAAACTCATAGATTACTTGCAGTCGATACTCGACAACCCCGAGCTTTGCAAAAAGGTCATGAAAGATGAGCTGCTTGAGGTGAAAGAAAAATATGGTGACGAAAGACGCACAGAAATAAAATATTCATCAGAAGAGTTCAACCCGGAAGACTTCTATCCCAATGACCCGGTAGTCATCACATTGAGTCATCTCGGATATATCAAGAGAACGTCTCTTAGTGAGTTCAAAGGACAAGCCCGTGGAGGTGTGGGCAGCAAGGGCGCCCGTACAAGGGAGCAGGATTTCACCGAGTACATCTATCCTGCCACGATGCACAACACCATGCTGTTCTTCACAAAGAAGGGAAGATGCTATTGGCTCAAGTGCTATGAGATACCCGAAGGGGGAAAGGACTCCAAGGGCAGGGCAATACAAAACATGCTCAATATCGACCCGGACGACTCCGTTAATGCCATACTGAGGCTGCGTGGACTGAACGACGAGAAATTCCTCAATACACACTATGTGGTGTTTGCCACAAAGAGAGGTGTGGTGAAGAAAACTTGCCTCAAGTTCTACAGCAGGCCAAGAGCAATGGGTGTCAATGCCATCAACATCCTTGAAGGCGACGAGGTGGTGGATGTAAGACTGACCAACGGAAGAAACGAACTGGTTCTCGCCAATAGAAATGGAAGGGCTGTGAGATTCGAGGAAAATGCGGTCAGAGAAATGGGACGTGTCGCCACTGGCGTGAGAGGCATGAGCCTTGACGGAGGTGATGATGAAGTGGTGGGCATGATTGTCGTCAATGATGCCGAAAAAGAAACCATCATGGTGGTCAGCGAGAATGGATATGGCAAACGTTCGCAAGTGGAAGACTACCGCAAGACCAGTCGTGGCGTGAAAGGTGTCAAAACCATGCAGATAACCGAGAAAACCGGTAGGGTGGTGGCGATAAAGAACGTCTCCGACGAGCACGACCTCATGATAATCAACAAGAGCGGAGTCGTGATACGTCTCTCTGTGGCAGAGTGCAGGGTGATGGGAAGGGCAACACAAGGTGTGAAGCTCATCAACCTCACCAAGAAGAACGATGTCATAGCAAGCGTATGCAAGGTGATGGGAGCCGAACTGGAAGCTCAAGTGGAGGAAATGAGCAGGGCAGAATGGGCTCAGAAGAGTGACAGCATAAGGCGAGACACCATGTCGGACAGTATCGAAACAACTGAAATGGAAGGTGAAGACACCGACGAAAACCAAACATCGGTTGACAACGAAGAGAATTTCACTGAGGCTCGTGAACAGTATCTCTTTAATGACGAAGATTTCATGGATGATGACGTGAAAACAGATGATTCCAACGAAAACAATTAATATAATTAAAATCTCTTTATTTTATTAACAAAAACAAGAAACAACAACCTTTTAATATTAATGATTATGAAAAAAATTATGATCATGGCTATGATGGCAGTAGCTGCCTCTTCAGCCTTCGCAGGCGACTCGCCAGCACTCAAGTCTATCCTGAAAGCCAAAACCTATGCTGAGGCAGAAAGCTTGCTGAATTCCTCTCTCGGACAACTCGCCAGCGATGCTGAAAAAGCCTCCGCATACAACAAACTTTACCAATTGGCTTTTGAGACTTTCAACAAGCAACAGACAATCATGACTGAAAACACCGTGGCTCAAATGAATTCAGGAAAAATTCAGCCAGTGGACTCTGCATTATATTACACTTCTATCTTTCAAGCATTTCAGGCTGCTCTCGAATGTAACAAATACGACCAGTTGCCTAATGAAAAGGGAAAAGTGAAACCAAAATTCCATGACACTCTCGCTTCACAACTCTTCCCACAAAGAGGCAACCTCATCAATGGTGGTATCTACTTCCAAGACCATGGTGACTTGAAGAGCACTTACAAGTACTTTGCTTCCTATGTGGACACAAGCAGTGAAGACCTCTTCGCACAGGAAATAGCCAAGACTCCAGATGCAAACTTAGGTCAGATTGCCTACTATGCAGCTATCTATGCATATCAGAACAAGGACATCAAGGGATGCCAGAAATATGCTGACATTGCCATGAAGGATGAGAAGTATCATAAGGATGCCAACAACCTGAAACTCGCCGTTGTGCAAGAGAGCCTGAAGACTCGTCAAGACTCCCTCAACTACGTAGCAGACCTGGAGCAACAGTTTGCTGCCGACCCAGACAACGAGACTATCTTCGGAACATTGGTCAACATGTACTCTGGACTGAAGATGAATGACAAGATGAACGAGGTGTTTGACAAGAAACTTCAGACCGACCCCAACAACTTCGTGGTATGGGCTGTGAGAGGACAAAACGCAATGCTTGAACAAAAACTCGACGAGGCTGTGGAATATTACAAGAAGGCTCTTGAAACACAACCAGACAACGCACAGATTCTCACTTATCTCGGAGCATGCCAGCTTGACAGAGGTTCACAAAAGGAGAACAACGCTGCCAACAAGACTGGACGCGTGCCAGAGGAGGCAATGCAACAAATACGTCCGCTCTATGAAGAGGCTAAAGGCTATCTGGAAAAAGCAAAGCAACTTGATCCAAATAGGGAGAAGGCAAACTGGGCATATCCTCTCTATAGATGCTGCTATCAGCTGTATGGCGCCGACGACCCACGCACACAGGCTGCTGAGGCTGATACCAAATAATAACATTTTATGAAGGAGGGTGTGCCATTATTGGCACACCCTCGTTTTATTCCAAATCAATAGGTTTTAAGTGGGTTCCAAGAAATACACTTAGCGAGGGAACTACAGAATGAAAAGATTGTTTTTTTACTTGTTGCTGTCAACCCTCCCTCTATTTGCCACTGCACAGAAAAAAGCCATTTCACAGGCAAAGACTTATATCAAAAGTGGAAGGGATCTTGACAAGGCGGTAAAACTCATGGAAGACTTGCTGAAAGACTCCACCTTCCGACGTAACGAGAAGGTGTGGCTGACCATGGGGGATGCCGTGAAAATGCAATATGACCAGGGTAACAGAAAATTGTATCTCAAACAACAATACGACACGGCATCGCTGTTCGCAAAGGCAAAGGACTTGTTCCATATTTATGAATGTCTTGACTCTTTGGATGCAACACCCAACAAAAAAGGAAAGATAGACTTGAATTATAGAGACAAGCATGCGCATGTCTTGAATGCTCTCAGACCCAATCTATACAATGGGGCTGCATACTATCTCAGAAAACATGATTTCAAAAACGCATGGGCGTTTGACGATACTTATCTCGAATGTGGTACAAAACCCTTGTTCAATGAATATAAATACCTTGACAACGACACGATGATGCCAAAGGCGGCATACAGGGCTTTGTATAGTGCTTATCGCCTCGGTGAGATCAACAAGATGAAAAAATACGTGGAGTTGGCTGAGCGTGACTCTACAAAACTTGAAAACATAGTCCAGTACATGGCTGAAGTGCAACTGAAGGACAAGGATACCATATCGTATGTGGCATCCTTGAAGAGAGGCTTCAAACTGTCTCCTTCTCACCCGTTCTTCTTCCCAAGACTGGTGGATTATTACAATGCCAAGGCAATGACCGATTCTGCAACAGTTTTCATCGACAATGCCTTGGCTACTGATAGCGCCAATGTACTGTTCCTATTTGCCAAAAGTACGGCTCTGCTCAATGACAAGAACTATGAGCAATGTCTCGACATTACAACAAAACTATTGGAAATCAACGACTCCATGCCAGAAGCTTATTGCAATATGGGACTGGTTTACTACAATCAGGCATTGGAACTCGACAAGACCACGCAGAGGTCGAGGAAAAAGCGTCAGGCAGTAAACAATCTATATGAGAAAAGCAGACCTTACATGGAGAAATTCAGGGAGTTGGCACCACAACAGCAAGCCAAGTGGGTGCCTGCACTATATACAATTTATCTCTACCTCAATATGGGGAAGGAGTTTGAAGAAATCGACCGCTTAAGAGAAACACTGAAACTATAGACAGATATGGAAGAGAAAACTATTCTTGAAAAATTGAAAATCAAGGAGTTGAGCGAGATGCAGAAAGCCACAGCCGACGCCTTGATGAATGGCAATGACGATGTGCTCGTACTGTCGCCGACAGGCAGCGGAAAGACTCTTGCTTATCTCTTGCCCATAGTCCAAATGCTCAATAGAAAAGATGATTCCTTGCAGATGGTGGCAATTGTGCCTGGAAGAGAACTTGCTCTGCAATCTGCAAAGGTATTAGCTGAGATGGGCACAGGACTGAGGTGCATGAGCGTGTATGGTGGAAGACCTGCCATGGACGAGCACAGGGAGATGAAGAAGACAAGACCACAGGTGCTTTTTGCCACTCCTGGACGACTGAACGACCATATAGAGAAAGGCAACATCGATACCGAACATGTGGAATTGCTTGTCATTGATGAATTCGACAAATGCCTCAACATGGGTTTCCATGACGAGATGCGTAAGGCATTGGATTTCCTTCCTTCTGTCAGACGAAGGGTGCTCCTTTCGGCTACAGAGGCTGACAGCATCCCTCATTTCGTGAGAATGGGACATGTCCATCGTATCGATTTCATACATTCCGGCAAACCCGTACCAGAGAGAATAAGCATTAAGATGGTGAGAAGTCAGGACAAAGACAAACTCGGCTCTCTTGAAAGACTTCTCAGGGCATTGGGTGGACAAAGCATTGTTTTTCTAAACTATAGGGATAGTGTGGAACGCACCGATGCTTTTCTAAGACAAAAGGGATTTGTCACCAGCGCTTTCCATGGCGGACTTGACCAACGACAGCGTGAGGATGCCCTTTACAAATTCTCCAATGGTTCTTCTTCTGTATGCGTCGCCACCGACCTTGCGTCAAGAGGTCTCGACATCCCTTCTGTTGACAATATAATACATTACCATCTGCCTCTCGGGGAAGATGAGTATGTGCATAGAGTGGGGAGAACAGCTCGGTGGGATGCGCATGGTGTCAGTTTCTTCATTCTTGGACCCGAAGAGGACCTGCCTCAATATTTGGATGAGGAAGTGGAAGAATATGACATTCCTCAACAACTGCCGCTCCCGCAGCCCCCAAAGATGGCAACCATTTATATAGGTAAGGGAAAGATGGATAAAATAAGCAAGGGAGACATCGTCGGATTCCTTTGCAAGGTGGCAGGACTTGAAAAAGACGACATTGGACGTATTGACGTGAAAGACAGGTATGCTTATGTAGCAGTCTCAAATAAAAAAGTGAAACAGGTTTTGGAACATGCCAAGGGGGAAAAGATAAAAGGCATCAAGACCATAGTGGAACCAGTAAGGTGACAAAAGGAAAAATGGCTTTTATCTGATTTCATGGTCGAAAATGACAAGTGGAAATGACAAAAAAGGAAGAAAACACACTAAAAACGTGACATAAATGTCGTTTCTACTTGACCTTGAATGATAAAATGCCAAAAACAATGCCGATAATTTGCTCCTTTCGACAAAATGGAGTAACTTCGCACTCGATTTTCGAAGCATTCATTTTCAATCAGATACAAATATTAAAAAAACTGTCAGATGAAGAAGTACAACTTTAACGCAGGGCCATCGATTCTCCCAAGAGAGGTTATCGAAAAGACTGCCCAGCAAATCTTAGACTTCAACGGTAGTGGACTCTCACTCGCTGAGATTAGCCACAGAGCGAAAGATTTCCAACCAGTGGTCGATGAGGCCGTGGCACTTATCAAAGAGTTGCTGCAGGTGCCTGAAGGCTATTCCGTTATCTTCCTCGGTGGAGGCGCATCTCTCGAATTTTGCATGGTGCCCTACAATTTCCTCATTAAGAAAGCTGCCTATCTCAATACCGGCACTTGGGCAAAGAAAGCTATGAAGGAAGCAAAACTCTTTGGAGAGGTCGTTGAGGTCGCTTCGTCGGCTGATGCCAACTATACATTCATTCCAAAGGGATGGACTTGCCCTGATGATGTGGACTATCTGCACATTACAACCAACAATACCATTTATGGCACTGAAATAAGAAAAGACCTCGATGTCAATGCAAGACTTATTGCCGACATGTCGTCTGACATCTTCAGCCGCCCAATCGACGTGGCAAAATACGACTGCATCTATGGTGGAGCACAGAAGAACCTCGCCATGGCTGGCGTCACTCTCGTCATTCTAAAGGACGACGTGCTTGGAAAGGCTCCAAGACCAATTCCTACAATGCTCGACTACCGCACTCACGTAGAGAAAGGTTCCATGTTCAATACTCCTCCTGTGGTGCCTATCTATAGCGCCCTGGAGACACTCAGATGGCTCAAGGCAAATGGTGGTGTCGAGGCTATGGACAAACTCGCACAAAAGAGAGCTGAAATTGTTTATGGCGAAATCGACCGCAACAAACTCTTCCGTGGCACCGTCACCGACGAGGCTGACAGGTCGCTCATGAACATCTGCTTCGTGATGAATGATGAATACAAGGAACTGGAGAAGCCATTCCTCGAGTTTGCTACATCCAAGGGCATGGTTGGTATCAAGGGACACCGCTCGGTGGGTGGTTTCCGTGCCAGCTGCTACAATGCACAGACCATCGAGGGCGTTGAGGCTCTGGTGGCTTGCATGAAGGAATTTGAAGCTAAAGCATAAGTGTGAATCATTAAACTTTTTACTTATGAAAGTATTGGTGGCAACTGAAAAGCCGTTTGCACCTGTTGCAATCGACGGAATAAGAAAAGAAGTGGAAGGTGCAGGACACGAACTGGTTCTGCTCGAAAAATACACAGACAAGGCACAATTGCTTGAGGCAGTGAAAGATGCTGACGCCATGATCATTCGTTCCGACAAGGTGGATGCTGAGGTGCTCGACGCAGCTAAAAACCTCAAGATTGTGGTTCGCGCCGGTGCTGGTTACGACAACATCGACCTCGCCGCTGCTACCGCTCACAAAGTGGTGGCAGAGAACACACCAGGACAGAATGCCAATGCTGTCGCTGAATTGGTGTTCGGATTGCTGGTGTATGCTGTACGCAGCTTCTATAACGGAAAGGCTGGCTCAGAACTGATGGGCAAGAAACTTGGAATTCTCGCTTTCGGAAATGTGGGCCGCAATGTGGCACGCATCGCAAAGGGCTTCGGCATGGACATCTATGCTTATGATGCTTATTGTCCGGCAGAAGTAATTGAGCAGGCAGGGGTGCATGCTGCAAAGAACCAAGACGAACTCTTCCAGACCTGTGACGTGGTGAGCTTGCATATTCCTGCTACTCCTGAGACAAAACAAAGCATCAATGCTGAAGTCGTGGGGCAGATGAAGAAAGGTGGCATCCTTGTCAATACTGCCCGTAAGGAGGTGATTGACGAGCCATCACTTATCAAACTCATGGCAGAACGCACTGACCTCAAGTTCGTCACTGACATCAAACCTGATGCAGATGCAGAGTTCGCAGCTTTCGAAGGACGCTATTTCAGCACACCCAAGAAGATGGGAGCACAAACTGCTGAGGCAAACATCAATGCCGGAATTGCTGCTGCAAGGCAAATAAATGCTTTCTTTGCCGACGGATGCACTAAATTCCAGGTTAACAAATAATACTTTTTTACCGGTGGTGTCTGGTGTTGCCAAGGCATCACCGGCTTCTTTTTCAAATGACATACAAGGAATTTTATAGATAAACCTTAAATCCTTTACCCATATGGCTATAGTTAAACCTTTCAAAGGCTTGAGACCACCTCGTGAACTGGTGGAAAAAGTGGAGTCAAGACCTTACGACGTGCTCAATTCAGAAGAGGCAAGACAAGAGGCTGGAGACAATGAAATGAGTCTATATCATATCATCAAGCCTGAAATTGACTTTGAGCCTGGCACAAGCGAATACGACCCAAAGGTGTATGAGCGCGCTGCCGAAAACTTCAAGAAATTCCAAGACAAGGGATGGCTGGTGCAGGACAGCGAAGAGCACTATTATATCTATGCACAGACCATGAACGATAAGACACAATATGGACTGGTGGTGGCTGCGCATACCGACGACTACATGCATGGGCGTATCAAGAAGCATGAACTTACCAGGCGCGACAAGGAGGAGGATAGGATGAAGCACGTCAGGGTGAACAATGCAAACATTGAGCCTGTCTTCTTCGCATATCCAGACAATGACATTCTCGACAGGGTGATTAGCAGATATGCCGACCAGGAGCCGGAATATGATTTCATTGCTCCCATTGATGGCTTCAGACATCGATTCTGGGTGATTTCAGATGCTGATGACATCGAGGTGATCACAAGGGAGTTCTCCAACATTCCATACCTTTATATAGCTGATGGGCATCACCGCTCTGCCGCTGCAGCATTGGTGGGGGCGGAAAAGCAACGAGAGAATCCCAACCATAGAGGTGATGAGGAGTATAATTACTTCATGGCTGTTTGCTTCCAAGCATCACAACTGACCATACTCGACTACAACAGAGTGATAACCGACCTGAATGGACTCACCACAGAACAGTTCTTTGAGAAACTGAAAGCTCATTTTGCCATCGAAGACATGGGGACGGACATTTACAAGCCTCAGAGGCTGCATGAATTCTCTCTTTATATCGACGAACATTGGTATAAACTCACGGCTTTGCATGGTTCTTACGATCCCAAAGACCCCATCGGCGTGCTCGACGTGGACATCTCCTCACGCCTCATTCTCGATGAAATATTGGGCATACAAGACCTTCGCTCGTCAAAGCGCATAGATTTCGTGGGTGGACTTCGTGGATTAGGTGAGTTGAAGAGGCGTGTAGATAGTGGGGAGATGCGACTTGCATTGGCTCTTTATCCTGTCACCATGAAACAGATAATGGACATTGCCGATAGCGGAAACATCATGCCGCCAAAGGCTACGTGGTTTGAACCAAAACTGCGCTCCGGGCTTGTCATTCACAAACTCTCATGACGGAAGACGAGTATCTCACCATCACCGACAAAGTGGGGGAGGGGTTCTACTCTGAAAAGAGGAGCAAGTTCCTTGCCTTTGCACATCATGTGGAGAGCATCGATGATGTGAAATCTATCATTGCATCATACCGCACAAAGTATTTTGATGCCCGCCATGTGTGCTATGCCTATATGTTGGGGGCTGAGAGAAAAGACTTCCGCGCCAATGATGACGGGGAACCTGGAAGCACTGCTGGGAAACCTATCTTGGGACAGATAAACAGCCGTGAACTCACCGATATATTAATTATTGTGGTGAGGTACTACGGTGGGGTGAACCTTGGCACGGGAGGGCTGATTGTGGCATATCGCTCTGCTGCATCGGATGCTCTTGACCATTGTCAGGTGGTGGCTCGGCAAGTGGAGGAAATAGTCTCATTCGACTTCCCTTACATCATGATGAATGATGTCATGAGGGTGATAAAGGAACTGTCGCCACGTATCGTCTCACAAGAATTTGACAATACTTGTTCTATAAAATTGGCAATCAGAAAGTCAATGGCAGAACAGTTGCGGCAAAGGCTGCAAAAACTCTCCTTCGGACAATAAAGGAAAATAATAAAAGTGCCACGCCTCATGGTGTGGCACTTTCGTTACTTGCGCACGCCAAAGTTTTTGCGGTATTCATCGTTGATGATGCCACTGGCTTTATGACTGTCAAAATTGGTTGGGCCAATGACAAAATCGGGCACGTTGAACGAAAGGAATCGTTCACGATAGAAACGGCGTGGATTTCTCTGCGGCAGCATGAATGCCTTGCTGACATTTCCCTTTGCATCGACGTGACAAAAATATGGCCGTGTGAAGAGACCGTCGTCGCGGCGTGAACTTAGCACCATCCAGCGTGAGTTTGAACTCCAGTTGTGGAACGATTCCGTATCTTCAGAATTAGCCTTTGCCATGGGGCGGCTCTCTCCAGTGGAGAGGTCCAGCAGGTAGAGGTCTGCCTCATGGTGCCAGATGCTGAACTGTCCGTAGTCGGAGAGTGTGTAGCAAAGGAAACGCCCGTCGTAGGAGGGACGAGGGAAGGATACAGACTTGTGCTGAGCCTCGGCATCGATAATAATGTCTATGTTGTTTCCGAAGCTTCCCGTTGCAGGATCGAAATCGATGCGGCAGAGATTATAGCGGATGGAGTCGAGTTGATGGTTGTCCTCTGGGAGTGCACGGGCGGCACAGAAATAGAGAGAACGGCCATCGGCAGAAAAGACGGGATAGGTCTCATAGACAGAGTCTTGCTTGAGAAGTGGCGACAGCAGCAATTCGTTTTTGTCGATGTCATAGACCTGAAGGTCGGAGGCTTCGTCGAAGACTTCAATAAGGTTGGGGTGTGCGCTATGGAACGTCTGCTTGGTGGTGTTGGTGGAATAAGCGATATAGCGGCCAGACGGATGCCAGTAAGGATAGACGCATAGGCCGAGTGTTTGGTCGGTCTTGGTGTTGTAAGCGGTTATAGGACCACCATCCTTGCGCAGCAGTGTGGCGCCATGCTTGCCACGGATATGAAGGCTCATGTCGGCAGAGTTGCCGCGGTTGAAACTATGGCAGTTGACGCATCCCTCAAACTGTGTGTTCTCAATCAACGCACGCTCGTCAAACGACGAGAGGTCACGTTCGTAGATTCCCATTTTGCTCCATACCTCATGGCCTGGGGCGATAAGACGGTAACAGATGCCATAGTCGATGCTGTCAGGACTGACGTAGATGGAGAACGGACGATAGGTGTGCCAACCGTCGTCAAACTTGGCGGAAACGGTGACGCTGAGTGAGTCTCCACTGTTCTGACCGAGCAGCTCGTGCCAGTCGTCTATGTCGAAATCTACAGATTCTTCACCTTGGCTATGGAGGCTGTTTCCATGATGGTCTGTTATGACGGCATCGATAAGCAATGCTTTCTCATCTGCCATGCTGAAGCAGAGGGGAGCGATATTCACGGGTATGGTGACACCGATGTAGTCGGGGTAGATTTGAGGCAGTACTTTCTCCTGCTTTGCGTTGCTGACCGTTTCGGAGGTGCAACCTGTCATCCCCATTACCATCAACAATCCGATTATAATATGTATATAAAGAAACTTTTTCATCGCTTATTGGTACTCAAGTAGTAATTTGGAATAGTTTTCACGATCGCCTGTAAGCATGTAGTATGCCTTCAGATATTCAAAGGCAAGGCGATTGTCGGTGTTGCTTTGGAAGAGGCTCTTGAGCATGTCAGAGGTCACATGGTCGCCGAAGAAAAAGTTTTCCTTGTATGCCATTTTACGCAAGCGTCCGTATTCGGGATGCTCGGCTATCGCCTTTTCATTCCCCAACAATGGAAAGGTTTCATTTGCCCATTCACGATAGAAGAGGGTTTTTTGCAGGGCAGTGAGATATTTGCGTGCCACTTCGTAGTTGCCGAGAATCAGGTTGGTTTGTGCCAGTCGCTTGTAACATCTGCCACTTTTCTGGAAGTCAAGAATCGCTTCCTGTGCCTCGAAGACAGTACGCTGGGCGACGGTAATCATACCCAACTGATAGAATGCCTCTGCTGTAGGCAAAGGACTGGTCGCGTCTGTCCCGATATCGGGCAAGAGACCTAAGATTCCGTTCTGGTTATAGTCTGCCAAGTGCTTCGTGAGCAAGCCATTCATTCCCAAGGCAAGATTCTGTACCGTCACACTGATTTGGTTGTTTGGTCTTTCGACATTGATGGTTTCAAGTATGCGGTTCCATTGTTGGAAACGTGCCATGAAATCGTATTTCATCACCTTTTCTGCCTTGAAATTGCTGTTTTCCCAGACGAGAACACCCATGCCGATGGACACCAGCACAAAGGAAAGTAGAGTTACAACATTTCGGCTCGAGGTTTTGACCCAAGTACGTGCAAAGAATGCAAGGACGAAGACAGACATGGTGGCAGCCCTAAGCAGAACAGGATTTTCTGCCGGGTAGCGATGGTAATGTATGCCAAACCATAGTTTGCTGCTTGGCACTGGAATGCAATAGGACAGGATGAAGGGCACGACGGCCCAAAGCACGAACACTACACAATACCATGCAGGATGTTTAAGTTTTGCATTGTCATTCCCTTTAATCGGAGCCTGTAGTAAAAAGAATAGGAGGCACACCGGTCCCACCATCCAATAGAGTAGGGGAATGGAGGCAATGAGCAGAATGAGCCTTGTCCAACTGTTTGTCAGATTGAGCTTATCAAAAAGCCAAGAGGCGAGAAGCGTGAGCAAGACAGCCCATACTCCACCAAGCAGTGCATTCTCGTCGAGCAGGAAGAGCCAGAGCAGGAACGAAGGCACAAAGCTAAGACCATAGAGCCAACCCCATTTTGCCAAACGCAGGGTCAGGAGTTGCACCAAGGATAGCAGAACAGCAATGATAAGTGCTCCCACCCATGCAAAAAGGAAAAACTGTGTGCAGAAGCGTCCCAATAGGTCGGCAATGCCACCTGGCAACTTGACAATATCCCACACATAGCTGCTGTCGAAAAGGAAAAGCTGGAACTGCTCCTGATAATGCAGGTGGTGTGGATAGGCGATTCCGAAAAATAGGAGAACCGCCACACCAAAAAGCAGAGTGTATATTAGATGTAAATGCTTCATTTGGACTATTTGTCAAACACCCGACTGAACTCATCGACGCTAATCTTGACAGGCTCCACCATGAACTCCGGACGGTTGTAGCTCTTCAAAAGGAAGGTATGATGTTCTGGGTCTTCCTGGGGCATTAGGAAAGCTTTCGCCACTTTCCCATTGTTGAAATAGGCAAAATAGACACGGCTGTAGTTGTCGTCGTCGCGACGGCTGGCAAGCATGATCCAATGACCGTTGCTTGACCATGAAGGATAGCTGTCAGAATAGTCTTTGCTGTTGAGAAGGGTAAGGTCGATGGCTGAAGAGGTCTCTCCTGTGAGGGCTGTGCCAGTATATTTGTCCATTGGGATGCAGACAATGTCTGCATCATGGTGCCTGCTGTGGAAACAGCCATATTGACCAAGGGCAAACAGCAAATAGCGGCCATCGGGGCTGATGCGTGGCAACGTAACACTCTTGTCGGATGATGCTGCATCATACACCAACTCCTCTTCACCGAAGTTGTGCGATGCTATGTCGAACGAACGGCGATATAAGTTGTATTGTATTTTGGAGTAGGTGGACCTGATATCCTTATCACGCAACTCTTCAGGAAGCGGGACAGACTTGCAGTAATATAGGTATTTGCCATCGGGTGACCATGTAGGATAAACCTCCAAGAGAGTGGAATCGTTGCTGACAATGCTCACCGAATCAGTCAATACATCATAGAGAATCATGTCGCTGGCAAGATCGTACACCTCGATTTTGTTGGGATTTGACGTATGGAATGCCTGCCGTGTTTTGTTGGTCGAGAAGGCTATCAGTTTGGCAGTAGGATGCCATGCCGGATATACTCCACCCGATATGGTGTAGTCGCGTTTCAAGTTGACTCTTGAAATCTTGCCATCGTTAACAATAACAGTTCCGCTATTGGATAGCCGCACGTGAAAGAGCATGTTGTCGGTCTTGTAGTTCTGATAACTGTGGCAGTTGATGCATTGGCCTATCTTTTTGTCATTCATGGTGATCTCGTTGTTGAAAATCTGCGTCTCTTCAAACGAGGTGAGATTGCGTTGTGCTATCTCCATAAAGGTCCAAGCGACATACGATGGTTCTATAAGACGATACGACACATATTCGTCGATAGGTTCTTCTGCCACTTGTATGTCAAATGGTCTGAACGACAGCCATTCGTCTTTTTTCAAGCCCCAAACTTCCACCTTGATGCTCTTGCCTTTCGAGACTTCGAGCATGGCATGCCATTCCGACTCTGGTATCTGCACCTTCACACCATTGCCGTATGTCTGCTGCTTGCCATCAGGAGTGGTGAGACGTGCCACGCACTCTTCGTACTGGTCAGCAGGAAGCATGAAATTGAGTGGCGCAATATTGCAAGGCACTGTGACATTGCAATAATCGGGGAAGATGGCAGGCAGGCACTTGGCTTCTTTGGATGAAGAAGGCACATCGGGGTGATGCACACACGATGACAAGAGCAGCAAGACTGCAGCCATAAACTGGAAATAAGGGTGGATATGTCTTTTCATTGTTTTTTTATGCATGTATGTCGTTTCCAATCTTTCCTGTTATATTAATGGGTTTCCTTCCGAAGATGTTGTACCACCAGTAGGTATCTCCATATTCTTCAAGCATCTCTTCACCTACTTGTTCAATTGTCATACCTGGCTTTGCAAGACCTTCCAAAGCCCCCCAGAATTGTTTGTAGCGCTCGTAAACGGACTGCTCGACAGGTAGCATCATGCGCTTTTCTTCAGGTGCCTTGTCCATAAACAGAATATATGCCTCCATTGCGTGCAAAGGAAATTCCTCGTCGAGGTGCAACTTCACATAGTTGCGAAGCGATGGCCAGAAGCGACGTGAGTCACAGCGTAACATGGCATAGAGCAATGACTGTTCGGAAGCAACTTTGCTATCGGATTCGTACCAAAGGCTGATGCCATTGACAATATAACTCTCACTGTTCTCCACCCCGGTGATTTCATCGGGATAACATTTTTGCAGTTCCTTGATCTTTTCTGTGACCGGAGCCGGCTTCCAGTTGCCGTAAAACGGATGATGATGCAATATGGTGGAATAGCGTTCCACTAACTTCTCATCTCCTACCGCTAAGGCACAACGGCAAAGCATCTTCAGATAGAAGGGCGAGAAACCTGCTTGTATTGCATTTTCGAAATTCAGACGGATGGCTTCATTCTCCATGCCATAGTTGTAATATACCAAAGGTGATGCGATGTCCAAAAGGGTGACGTGGAGCGTATCGGGATTGTTGATGTCTGTGCTATTGTTGCCAAGCTTGAACGAACGGTCGAGCAGTCCACCTTCATTCATCAGTGCAATATTCTTTAGAAATACCATCGTGGCAGTAGGCTTCTTGTTCTTTTCAGCCATATTGAGCACCTCCTTCCAGTTGTCTGTTTCGGCATGACGCACCATGCGCATCTCCTCTATATAGTTCTTATCGTAGTACATGAGCGACAAGGTGAAGATGATGCCTGCAGCGGCACACAACACTGGAACGAATGCTTTGACTTTTGGTCGGGCAAGATACCTGCCACACAGCGGAATGAGCATGGATACAGCACCAAGTACCCAGAATGGGATGGAGAGATGCTCGCTTGAGTCCATTGGAGTGTCAAAGCGAGGGAAGCCTGCCAAAATGACATCGTCGGATTTCAGATTAGTATAGAACTGTGTGTGCCAGATGCCAGCGGTAAATAAAAGCAAGACAATCCCCAAAAACTCTCGCCAAGACGGTTTCTGGGAAAGCGCAAGACTTATGACGAAAAGCAAGGCAAACCACCCAAGCACCGGATAGATGCAAACACCAAATAGATACCATACAAGATGCCATTTGCGTGGGGTGCAACGGGCTGCCCACAAGAGCAGCAGCATGACGAGATAACCTACCGACTGCGAGAACCAATAACCTCTGATGGTGGATATGTAAATCCAATAGCCCAAATCGACTATCGAGGTGAGCAGACAGGCAATAGGCAAGAGCATCAGTGCAGTAGCACCACCCCGCAACTGGAATGCCTTGGTGCCCACATAGTATATGAGTACCCAGATAGCCACCAATATGGCGGCACCTATGGTGGGCTTATAAAAAAACTGTGTGAGCCAGGCTCCCGCATACCGCATCACGCCAAAGGGTTTCGACATGAGTGTGTGGAAGAAGGGTTCTCCGTAAATGAACTCGGAACGGTCGTGCGCCGTATAGAGCACCTCTTGATTTATATGTAATATATATGCGACAAATGCTATGAAAGCCAACAGACTTGCATAGAAAAAGGTCTTGGAGACTTTGTTTTTTGGAGACATTTTCATAGATAGAGAAAACAATGCTATATATCGATGCAAATTTACATAAAATTGTAAAAATATCCAAATAATCAACTAATAGTTGTGTGATTTCTTCATCTTTGAACAAACGTAAGGATGGTTGTTGAATTTGAGATTACGCTTTTCATTCCTGTTTAGACATAAAATCATAATGAGTATTATTGAATAAACAAAAAAGGCTGACTCGTTTGATTGAGTCAGCCCGTTTTTGATTGTCTGTGCCTCACTTCCTATCAGAAATAGACACTAACAAGAGACATTACTTGACAACAGGTCGGATGGAAACACCGAAACTGGAACTCATGTTGTTGTAGATGTTTACAGCATTTTCAAACTGACCATGCTGGAAGATTAGCATGTATGGCATGTTGTCTGTTTCACCAATCGATCCTTTTACTCCCTTGAGTTGGTCCTCCATTGATGGGAAGTTGTATGTGCCAAGAATCTGTCCGGTAGCATAATAGCCTGAATTTCCGTTTCCTGCCATTTTGTCTCCGTAGCGATAACCTGCAGCGGGCAAGAAGATGCTGTTTTTGTTGTCTTTCGCTTTGCTGGTTACTCTATATCCATTACCAGTAAATTCCCATGTGCAATGATCAATCAGCTCTTGGAATTCCTCTTTTGTTGGCATTCTCCAGTTGCTTCCCCAATTTGCCGTGGCAGCATCATGCTTGGCATCTGCCATAATGCTATAAACAGGAGCATCTGAAATGCTGGCACCTCTTGTACTTTCAAAATACTTAACCAGAGTAGAATCAATCGTGTTAACGAAGATGTTGCAATTTGAATCGTCAAATGTGGTAGCAAAGTCCAACTTGCTGTTTGCATACTCTGCCTTAATTGAGTCAAATCTGGCTTCCCTGATTGAATCTATTTCAGCCAAACGGTATTCAGAGAGCGCAAAGGATTCTTTGTAAACATTTGTTGTGTCATAAAGATATACAGACGTCTCATTTTGGGCTCTGTACTTTTCAAACAAAACAGATTCAGATACAAGACCTGTTACATCTTTATAAGACGTTGTATTGGTTGGCAAAATCTGATTTCCTGTTACATCACCCCAAATGAAGAGAATGCCATTGTCTGATTCTGAAGTTGCTCCAATATTCATATTAGCCCACTTGGTTCCACTGGGGAGACCCAAGTCCACGGCTGTACCTGCATTCTTTATAGCACCAACGCTTGCTGTATATTGGGTCTCGCATGTGGTTTCGCTAATCTCATCACTACAAGCCACAAACGCACTTGACATAATAAGCGTGGTGATTGCAAGTTTACTATAATTAAAAAATCTTTTCATTATAACGGATTTGTTAATATTATACATTTATGGATTGACTATTCCTCATAGTAAACTGAATTAAGCGTCATGGAGCCGCTATACAGCATGAGGTCGAGGTCGCGGCCTTCGCCACCCTTGGCACATTCCTTAGCCATAGTCTCGGTAATCTGAAGTTCATTCAAACCAGACGTCCATTTCACGTGATCGTAATAGGTGTTGCTCCACCAACCGTTCATGACCTTCAGGTCGAAATCGGGAGTAACATCTGACACGTCAAAAATGAGGGTCTTGAGACCAAAGTAAATGTCATCAGAAATAGTGGGCAGGTGTGCACCTTCAGTAGAACTGAAACGCATGGCTGCTGCATCCCAGGCACCAGGTTTGAATGGTGGTTCTTCACCTGCTTTGGCTGGATCACCATAGATATAGAACTTCTGGAGAGGATCGGTGATTACGCTGCAGGTCACAGGGTATTCGGCCTTAAGTTCTGTACCGTCAGGACAAATAGCTGTCAGGACTATGACATGTTCACCAAGTTTCATTTTCTTCCATGCATAGTTACCAATGAATTCCTTGCCACCAATACTCCATTTTGCATTCACGGGTGCTGAGGTAGAACAGGTAACTACGTTGCCATTCTGGCCACTTTGATCCTTGTCAACAGTGACACTGGTCTTCGCCTTGAGTTCGTCAGCAGTGATGTGGCCACCATTGCCTACATCCTCATGAACAGAATCACAAGCAGCGAAAGCGCATACTGCAACAAAAAGCAATAATATCTTTTTCATTTTGATTACTTGTTAAATTTTAATAAAGAACTTTATAAGTGTACTCTGACGCAGGAGTGTTTGTATCCCATCCTGGGTTCTGCTTCATCTTATTATTCATCAGAGTAATCTGGGCCTCTGGCTTAGGTAAGAAACCATTGGTGTCAGCGTAACGCTTAGCCCATGAACAGGTCATGTGTTGATGAGTGCGCTTGTTTGCTTTTTGACCAAGGCAGACAATCTGCTTGCCATGCTGAGCCTGAAGAGCCTTGGCTGCGTATGAGCTTTCGCCTGAGTCTTTACCACTCCAACGACGCATGTCATTGAAACGAAGACCCTCTAAAGCAAATTCCCAGCGACGCTCGTTCTGAATGTTTGTCCATGAGTAAGGAGTCAGAGGTACGCCTGCACGAGCCTGTACTTGGTTCATACCCCAAGGATCACCTGTTAGTTCTGTAAGCATCAGCAGAACATCAGCATAACGCATGAGGTAGAAATCCTCGAAGTGGTCACCTTGTTGCTTGTTGTCAAGCGAACTGGAAGTATAACCCTCACACTTTGACCACCATGAATCGTTGTCAGCAGCGCAAGCGTCAAGGTTTACATCGGCGTATTTCTTAACTGCATAACCAGACTCCTCGCAGTCGTCCTTCTCATAAGTATAGGCTTCGAGTTCGTTGTCAAGGTCGATCAAAGTACCGAGTTTGCGGATGTCAGTATAGCTGTTGCCATTGTTTCTCTCAGCATCTGTCCAGTCGTCCCAAAGGTTGTTTGAAGGAGTTCCCTGACCCCAACCTTGGTTGAATGGATAGGTCTTGCTACGCTTGCCATTGTCATTGGTGGCACCATTACGAAGACCCCAGAAGCAAGAGAGGTAGTTCGAATACATACGTGGATTGTTATATGTACCACCGATGGCCCACTTGGAAGCATTCATAAACTGAATCTGGAATATTTCCTCAGTGTTGCCATTACCCATGCCTGGTTGGTCGAAGCAGTTCTCACGCTTCATGTCTGCAATAAACGGATATGCGTGGCCTACACCGTCGTGTGCCTCATCCCAGAGCAAACTGTTGGAGTACTGCCAGAGTGAGCGGAAGTCTTCGCAGAGCTTGTAACCGCCATTGGCTACGATGTCTTGAAGAGCTGCAATTACTTCAGCCTTTGAAAGTTTGGAACCAGCGGGGCAACCCTCCTGTTCTACAAGCTCCATAGTGGCATCACCATTTTTAAGCTCACCGACTTTTTTATAGAAGCCAGCCCAGAACATCCATGCACGTGCAATGAATGCCTCGGCAGCGAACTTGTCTGCATGACCTGAACCAGGATTCCTTCCGCCCATGAGATTCTTGGCAGAAACAAAGTCTGAAAGAATCTGTGGGTAGATCTTTTCTTCTGCACTCACTTCTTCCTGCATTTCGTCAGTAATAACGGTAGAGGTAATTAGAGGTACATCTCCGTACATCTGGGTGAGCCACATGGTGTAGAGACCACGCATGAAGTAACCCTCACCGAGAAGTTGATTGCGCTGAGCCTTCTGAGTGTCAGTCCATTCCACATTGTCTATGGTTTCAATCTGGTTGTTGGCACGTGAGATACCGCCATAGAGAAGGATGAAATCCTGTTCATATTGATTGGCACTTGCCGTTGTAAAATGGTGTAGTGACTTTGCCACATTGTCTTGCAAACCACCACTACCGTAGCAGTCGTCTGACATAAGACTCCACCAGTAGAAAGGATTGTTACATAATCCACTTTGATCGCCACCACCCAGTGTATTCATGATGCTATAGGTAGCAGCATTCAAAGCCTCAACATCTGCTGGCTTACCTGGGAAAGTAGCCGCAGTCAACTCCGTAACACGTGGATCAGTGTCCAACATGTCGTTACAAGATGTGAACAAAGTTACTGCTGCCAAAACAGTTAACGATGATAATATATATTTCTTCATAACTTATTGTCGAATTAGAATTTAATACTTGCACCAACCAAATATGTACGAGATGGTGGGTAAAGACCAAGGTCAATACCGGAAGCCCAGCCATTACCACCAGCAGAGTTACCTACCTCAGGATCGAGGCCAGTGTAACCGGTGAAGGTGTAGAGGTTCTGAGCCTGCACATAGAGACGGAGCTGCTGGAATGGGCAAGCCTTCCAGAGATGCTTGAAGTCGTAACCAAGAGTGACGGTCTTGATCTTGAAGTAGTCGGCATCCTCCATATAACGGGTAGATACCCAGTTTGTGTTCTGGTGACCAGTAGCTGAAATACGTGGCTGGCTGTTTGAAGAACCTTCACCAACCCAACGATTCAGGATAGAGGTGTCATAGTTTTGGTAAGGAGCATCACTGAATGAACGGTAAGAACGCATGATTTGCATGCCGAATGCGCCAGCACCGTTAATGGCGAAGTCAAAGCCCTTCCAGTTCAAACCGAGGTTTACACCAAGCATGATGTCTGGATTAGGATTACCAATTTCATGACGGTCGCAAGTCTCACCTTCTGCGAAAGTGATAACGCCATCACCATTCCAGTCATCCCAGATGCAGTCACCGGGCTGTGCGTTGTCGAGAACAGCCTTGCCGGCAGCACGGGCGGCATCAATCTGTGCCTGATTCTGCCAGATACCGCTGTAGGACATGCCATAGAAGTAACCGATGGGCTTGCCTTCCTCAGCACGGTAGATGTATTCTGTACCCTGTGAGAGAACACCACCGGGACCATTGATGTAGTGGTTGTCGTTGGCGATACGGGTTACTTCGTTCTTGTTGGTGGCAAAGTTCACGCCTACGTTATAACTGAAGTCACTGCCAATCCTGTCGTTCCATGTGAGAGCAATTTCAATACCAGTGTTTTTCACGTCACCACCATTGATGGCAGCAGGGTTGGTACCGTTGATGGCAATATTTGGACCTGTGATAAGCCAGTCCTTTGTGGACTTCTTATACCAGTCGAAGTTCAAACCCAAACGGCTGTTGAAGAAACGAGCGTCGAAACCAAAGTCAAGCTGCTCAGAGGTTTCCCAAGTGAGGTCAGGATTTGGTACGATGTTTGCGTAAGCACCTGTATTTGGTGTTCCGGCTACAGAAGTAGGCATGTCAGAACCGAACTTGTAACCGCTGTCACCAGCTTCGCCAGACAGAGCGATAGTTGCAAGATATTGGTACTTGGCGATGGAGCAGTTACCGTTCTGACCCCAAGATGCACGGATTTTAAAGAAGTCCATCCAGCTCTTTGTGCTCTCCATGAAAGGTTCGTTGCTGATTACCCAACCTGCAGATATTGATGGGAAGACACCCCAGCGCTTGCCGTCGGTGAAAATACTTGAACCATCATAACGCAAGGTGGCGGTAGCCATATAGGTTTCATTCCAGTCCCAAGTAACACGACCAAACCAAGAGGCGAGGTACTCTTCGTCGTTAGGAGAGCCTGTGAGAGTGGCGTCGGTAGCGTTTACAAGTTTGATGTTTGACAGCCAAGCAGAATCCCAATTCTTCAGTGTTGCGAGTTGGTCGCCATAATTAACCTTGTTGGATCCACCTAAGTTTGTACTCCATGCACTGCTCTGGAAAGTCTGACCTACCATTGCGCTGATCTTGTGACCGGAAATAATAGGAAGATCATAAGTAAGAGTGTTTTCAACAGACCATGAAGTATTCAACCATGTACTCTGGCTAACACTATAAATAGGAGATGTGGCATTGCCATAACCAGTTGAGCGTGGCTCTCCAAAGTTGCGGTATGCACCAGAACCCCAGTTGTAATTGAACTGAGAACGTAATCTCAGACCTTTTATAGGCTGGATGACGGCGAAAGCTGTTGCGCTGGCATTGATGTTGCGGCTTTCAGCCTTAGAGTTGAAACCACCAGTAGTGAGGTTCTCCCATGGGTTGCTGAACAAGGAAGAGTTCCATCCTTGACCATATCTAACCACACCGTCAAAATCCTGATAATAATAGTTGTCGCCGTTGTAGGCTAATTTTGGCATGAGTGGACTCGTCTGGAGCAAGCTGTGGATGTAACTCCAGTACATTCCGTCTTCAGCCAGGTCGTGATTCCTGTTGTAACCAATAGAAATGTTCTCACCGATGGTGATGGCATCAAAGTCTTTTGCCTTCAAAAGCACGTGGTCACTGTTGATACGAATAGTGTGGCGCTTGTAGTAAGATGCTTGATCTGCACCCATGATACCTTCGTTGCCGGTGTATGTGTAAGACATTGCGAACTTGGAACGGTCTGTACCGCCAGTCAAAGTCACGGAATGATTCTGTTGCAAAGCATTCTCGTTTTCGAATTCGCCCCACCAGTCAGTGCCTGTCCAACCGCTCTGAACCTTGGTGAGAATGTCTTGAGGAACAAATCCTGCCCAATCCATCTTGGCACCTCCAGTGTTGAAACTGTACTCGTCCATGATGGTCATATACTGCTGAGCATTGAGAAGCTGTGGACGCTTGTAAACATTAGACCAACCTACAGCACCATTGTAGCTGATCTCAATCTTGCCAGCCTTGCCCTGTCTCGTAGTAACGAGGATAACGCCGTTGGCAGCACGTGCACCATAGATGGCGGCAGATGCAGCATCCTTCAGCACGTCGATGCTTTCGATATCAGCAGGGTTGATGTCATCAAGGCTACCACCAGCGACACCGTCTATTACATAAAGAGGTGTAGAATTACCAGTGGTACCGATACCACGGATATAGACCTTGTATCCCTTGCCTGGCTGTGAAGAACTCTGGGTAATCTGAACACCAGGAGTGCTCGACTGCATGGCTTCGAGTGCGTTGGTGGTATTCATCTTGGCGATGTCCTCACCCTTTACCTGAACAGTAGCTCCAGTAACGAGTTTCTTCTTCATCGTACCATAACCGATGACCACCACGTCGTTCAGTGATGATACATCTTCTCTCAGTGTAACATTGATGTTGCTTCGACCCTGCACACTGACATTTTCAGTGACATAGCCAATGTAAGAGATAATCAGAGTGGCATTGCTGGCTGCTTCCACACTGAAATTTCCATTGAAGTCGGTGACAGCACCTGTTTTGGTACCTTGCACTTGCACGCTTGCACCAATAACTGGTTCACCTGCTTCATCAATTACCGTTCCCTTAACGGTGCCCTGAGCCATTGCTCCTAAAGAGAACAAACAGAACAGGAACAGAAACGCTAAAGGCTTCTCAAGTGATTTAAAATTCCACATACTAATTAGATTAAGTTGATATGAATTGTAATTAATGTTGGTTAAAGCTGGTTGTTGGAACTGTTGTTTGAATTTCTTGTCATTGTTTTGTTTGAATTATAGGTTTATTAAGTTAGAAAATGAATAATTTTGATAATAAATTTATCGTATTTTTTGTTGTTGATGTATAGACGTAATTTTACTATACATTTCGGATGCAAAGTTATTATTAAATAATCTTTATGTTGTTAAGAATAGTTTCATATACTTTGCGTAAAGAAACACATCTTTATTTTTTGTCTCCAATCATCAATATTTGATACATTTTATAGGCTTTTTTAAAGATACATTTGATATTTTTGCACTGCAAGCATATAATTGGATAAAATGTCGTATAAACTTGCTTAATTATACTTAATACCCAATTAACAATTGATTTCAAATATGAGGAAATTATCCGTTTTTATCTTGTTGATGACGCCTTTGCTTCTCTTTGCGCAAAATCCGATCATCACTGGGCAGTTTTGTGCTGACCCCACCGCGCGCGTATTTAATAATAAGGTGTATGTCTATCCCTCACACGACATACCCAGCCCGGTGGAAAGACTCAAGGATTGGTTCTGCATGGCCGACTATCATGTGTTCTCTTCAGACAACCTGATGGATTGGCAAGACCATGGGGTCATTATTACGCAGAACAAGGTGCCTTGGGTGCAACCTGATTCTTATTCCATGTGGGCACCCGACTGTGTCTGCAAGAATGGGAAATACTATTTCTACTTCCCTTCCTCACCAAAAGGTGGTGGAAGAGGATTTGCCATTGGTGTGGCAACTGCCGACAGACCCGAAGGACCTTTTGTCTGCGAACAAGAACCCATAAAGGGCGTGTCGGGAATAGATCCTTGCGTGTTGGTTGACGATGACGGCTCGGCTTACCTCTATTGGTCGGGCATGGGCATCAGAGGTGCCAAACTAAAGGACAACATGAAAGAACTTGACGGAGAGCTAACCGAAATGCAAATGCCGGCAAGACCCAACAACAACAACCAACAAGGAGACCAACAAAGGGAAAGACCTAAAATGCTTGTTGGAGGTCAACAGATGGAAGGTCTGCCTGATGGATTCAAGGAAGGACCACATGCCTTCAAGCGTGGCAGCTGGTATTATCTCACCTTCCCATGGGTGAGGGTGGAGAATGGTACGGAAACCTTAGCTTACGCCATGTCAAAGTCGCCTCTCGGTCCATGGACCTTCAAGGGCATCTTCATGGCAGAGCATCCCAATGGCTGCTGGACAAACCATCACAGCTTCATGGAATTCAAGGGACAGTGGTATCTCTTCTATCACAGCAATGACTACTCGCCCAATATGGACAAGCGCAGATCTACTCGCATAGAGAAGGTTTTCTTCAATGCCGACGGCACCATAAAAGAAGTGAAGGAAACCATGCGTGGAGTAGGTGTGAGACCTGCAACCGACAAGATAGAGATTGACAGATATAGTGAGGCATCGAATGGTGTGACAACGGAATATCTCGACACAACCAATTACTTCAGGGGATGGAGCGTCAACCTGCCTAATAAGGGAAGTTGGGTGAAATTTGCTGACGTGGATTTCGGAACCCTAAGCGACGGATATGTCGTGGTTAGGGCGAAAACCAATGCGAACACCGAATTCCAAGTGCGTGAGAAGGGTGCCAATGGCAAGGTGATTGCCAAAATACAGATGACCGTGAAGAGCGAGAATGGACCTTTCCGCCGTGACATGAGCGGACAATGGCTGACACTGACGGCACCTCTGGAATATACACCGCAAGGCATTACCGACTTGGTGGTGACTGGAGAAGGTGTGAGCGTTGACTGGGTGCAGTTCAAGAACCGCCCCAAATACTTCTCACCGATGGGGAACACTGCAGCAACACCTGATGACAAAGGATTCATACGTAGATGGATGCTGCTCGACCCGATAGACAAACCCAACAGGTCGAACACTGTCTTCACCGACACTTATTTGCGCGAGAATTTCTATCAGAACTATTTCAAGGACCAGATGAGCATCTTGCCAAAGGACGGACAAAAGGTCAAGGCTGGAAAGCAAACCCTGACATGGCATGCCCTCGACAGCGACAAGTTCAATGTGAAACTGTTCCGCTTCGCCGATGCAAATAAGAAACAGGTATATGGTGTCCTCTTCTGGGCTGTCACTGTCATCGACTGTCCTGAGGACATCGAGAATGTACGACTCGCAGTAGGCTCCAACTCTGCTTCCATGTGGTGGCTCAATGGCGAAGAGGTGCTGTTGCTCTCTGGCGACCGCCGCATGGTGGAGGATGATGCCATGTCGAATCGACTGACATTGAAAAAAGGACGTAATGTATTGAGGGGAGCCGTCATCAACGGACCTGGCATGAGCGACTTCTGTGTAAGGTTCCTCGACGAAAAGGGCAATCCTGTCAAAAACTTCACCATTCAACCACAAAAATGATTTCAACCATGAACAGAAAGCATAACATATTGGCTGGTGCTGCAGCCTTTCTCGCCTTGACAATGACGCAAAGCATTTCAGCACAAGTGGGACATCCCTACATTCATGACCCATCGACATTGGCAGAGTGCGAAGGCAAATACTACACCTTCGGCACTGGTGGTGGAGGACTCATCTCACCAGATGGATGGACCTGGGAGAGTGGAGCAGAGCGCCCTGGTGGTGGTGCCGCACCCGACGTGCTGAAAATAGGAGACCGCTACTTGGTGATTTATGGTGCCACTGGCGGCGGACTGGGTGGCGGACATAATGGACGAATACTCACAATGTGGAACAAGACTCTCGACCCCAAGTCGCCTGACTTCAAATATACTGAGGCTATTGAGGTTTGTTCGTCGGATGGCATGGAGGACAATGACGCCATCGACCCAGGCCTCTTGCTTGACCCCACAACAGGAAGGCTGTGGGCAAGCTATGGAACGTATTTTGGCACTATTCGCCTTATCGAACTTGACCCCAATACGGGAGAGAGGGTGAAAGGCAATGTGGAGGAGGACATAGCCATCGACTGCGAGGCAAGCGACCTGATCTACCGCAACGGATGGTATTATCTTCTCGGAACACACGGCACTTGCTGCGATGGCGTGAACTCTACTTACAACATCGTTGTAGGTAGGGCGAAGAGCGTGCATGGACCATATATCGACAATGTGGGCCGTGACATGTTCCATGGCGGCGGAAAAATGGTGATTGCCGCCGGAGACCGTGTGACGGGTCCTGGACATTTTGGAAGGACTGTCATCGACGAGGGCGTGGAGATTATGTCATGTCACTATGAGGCTGACTTCGACCAAGGTGGTAGGAGTGTGCTCGGAATACGTCCTCTTTTGTGGAAGAATGACTGGCCTGTGGCTGGCGACCGTTTCAAAGGAGGTACTTTTGAAATAGAGTCCGAACGTCGTGGATATGCCCTCGAACTGGCTGTTGACTTCGTGCGTATGCAACAGGAGCGTCAGGGATGGTTCCGTCAAAATCAGGCACAAGAGCCCGTGAAGCCCGTAGCCAACCAGAAATTGGAGGATGTGATTGGCACTTGGCCTTCAGGAAACATTCCTGCACGTATCGGCGACTACATGTTCCGCCCACATCAGAGGTGGACCGTGACACCTGTGGCAGAGGCTGGTGGTTATCTTGGTGGACCTTATTTTAAAATAGTTATCGAGGGCACCGAAAGAGCATTGGCAGCAACAGCCGACAAGGAGGTGACCACTGTGCCTGCCTTCTCTGGAGCCGATGAACAGCTGTGGCGTATAGAGCAACTCATTGACGGTACTTTCCGCATCATGCCCAAATGCATACCTGGACAGGATGGCTTGAACAAGAAATTCGTGCTTTATTCTGCAGGAGACAGCACGCCTACCTTAGCTGAGTATGATTTCAACAGCGACAATTCCAAGTGGAATTTCAGAAATCATTGATAAGTAGGTGATCAAAATTATCTATAACTATCATTATAGGACATAAATTACGGGGTGGCTCGACAAGCCACCCCGTTTTCAATGGTTTCAAAATAACAATGACTGTTTATAGGGTTATTTCCACTTTCTTCAAGTCTTGGTTCCTTGAACTGTTGCCGTAAAACACCTCATATCTACCTGGTTTGGTGCGCATGGTGTTGGTCTCGGTGTCAAACAGTTCGAATGATTGTGGGGTGAGTTCGAGTTCCACTTCCACTGTCTGGCCTGCTTTTACCGTCACTCGCTTGAATGCCCTGAGAGACTTCAGTGGTCCATCTACATCGGCAGGGTTGCGGACGTATGCTTGCACCACCTCCGTACCGTCACATTTGCCAGTGTTCTCCACGGGAATGCGAAGGATGTGGTTGCCGTTGCTCGTGCTTGTCGTGGCAGTGCCGATGCGGAATGTGGTGTAACTCTGGCCATAACCGAAGGCGAAGAGTGGGTCGTCGAAATATCTGTAGGTGCGTCCCTTCATGGAATAGTCTTCGAAGTCAGGTAGTTGCGCTGATGATTTGTAGAAAGTGACAGGCAACTTTCCGCAAGGATTATAGTCGCCGTAAAGCACGTCGGCTATAGCCTGACCTCCCTCTTGACCTGCGTACCAAACTTGCAGGATGGCATCGCAATAACGTGTCTCAGGCTCCAAGGCTATGGCAGAACCAGAACAGTTGACGAAAACAATTGTCTTGCCTGCGTCTTTCAGAGCTTTTAGAAAATCGCGTTGCACTTTTGGCAGTTCGATATTGGTGCGGTCGCCGCCCTTGAAGCCTTCTACATTCACAGGCATCTCCTCGCCTTCAAGTGCGGGGGATATGCCGCCCACGAAGATGACTTTCTCAATGCCTGAGAGTTGGCGTATTATGTCGTCGTAGTTGATGGGATGTTCACGAGCAATGTTGATTTTCATGTTGGCTCCCCATGTCTTCACGAAAGAGAACCTCACCTCTATATTGTACGACTTGCCGGCTTCTGCATTTATGACAGTGCGTGTGGGTGTGGTGCGCCAAGTATGTTCCCGTGCCTTTCGCTCTCCGTTCACATATACCTCGAAATGTCCGCAACCTTCTACGTTGAGCACATATTCACCAGACTGTGTGGGAGTGAAAACAGTTTCGTATTTGGCAGAGAAATCTTCTGTCTTCACACCAGGAGCAAAAACATGCATGCCAGCTGTGGTGACTGCTAATGGTGTGGTGTAGTACTGTGTGCTGACGCTCTTGCCCGACATCTCGGTGTTGTTCCAGAATGTGCCCCTTAGACCACGTTTGCCGTCAATAGAACAAAGGGTGGGCAGCAGGCACTCCATTACCTTGTCGTATGTCAGGTCGCAACCAGTGATGTGCAAGAGCTTGCGTTGCTTTGTCTTTATGCCGTCGAGGATGGTGATGGTGTGGTTGGGTGTGCCGTTGTAGTTTCCCCACATCATGGGCTCATCGTTGGAATTGGGACCGATGACGGCGATTTTCTCTCCTTTCTTCTTCAATGGCAGCACATTGCCCTTGTTCTGCAAAAGCACTATCGACTCGTGAGCCATGTCGAGGGCTATCTGACGATGAGCCTTGCTGTCCATCACACTGTAAGGTATTTTCGACCACTCCACAAGCGAGGGGTCATCCATCTCGCCAAGGTCAAAACGCCCTTCAAGCAGACGGATGACATGCTTGTCCACTTCTTTTTCTGTCATCAGTCCTCTCCTTACTGCTTCGGGGATGCTCTTGTAGGCATAGTCATAGCCACACTCCACGTCAGTTCCTGCGATTGTGGCTTTGGCAGAGGAGTGTATGGCATCGGATGATGACTTGTGGCTGCTGTGGAAATCGCTCACAGCACCGCAGTCGCTGACTACAAGGTATTTGAAACCCCATTCGTCACGAAGGATTTGCTGCAACAGACGGGCGTTGCCGCAGCATGGCTCATCATCGAGACGTTGGTAGGCGCACATCACCTCACGAACTTTTGCATCTTGAACAAGAGTCTTGAAAGCCGGCATGTAGGTCTCCCAAAAGTCACGTGGTGAAACGTCGTTCAGGTTGGCTGTATGGCGAGTCCACTCTGGTCCGCTGTGTACGGCATAGTGCTTGGCACATGCCCATAGCTTGCGGTAGCGTGATGTCTCTGGCCCTTGAAGCCCTCGCACGACATTCAGACCCATCACCGATGTGAGATATGGGTCTTCTCCGTAGGTCTCCTGTCCGCGTCCCCAGCGTGGGTCGCGGAATATGTTCACGTTGGGTGTCCATACAGACAAACTATGGAATTTCTGGTCTTCGCCACCGTTGAGCATGCGTTGGTTGTATTGGGCGCGGAACTCGGTGCTGGCAGCATCGAACACACGGTATAGCAAGTCCGGGTCGAATGACGATGCCATGCCTATGGGTTCGGGGAAAACGGTCACGTTGCCCATGTTGGCTGCTCCGTGCAATGCCTCGCTCCACCAAAAGAATTTCTTGATTCCTAAACGGGGGATGGCAGGACTCTCGTCAAGCATCAGTTGGGCTTTTTCTTCCAGTGTCAGTCGTGAACATAGGTCCTTGGCACGCTCTATTGCACTCAATTCTGGGTTTTGGTATGGCAATGTCTGTGCATTTGCCAACATGAATGATATGAATGCACATGCAATAAGGCTAACTGTTTTTTTCATGTTAATAAGGTTTTTTTATTGGCTTTATTGTGCAAATATACAAAGATTCTGACATATTGTGTTTTGTTCGGCACTTTTTTTATTGTTTCCTCTCTTTTTAGATAGATTTTCATGAATTGTCACTAAATTTGCAAAAGCTAAGTGTGTCATGCACCGACCAAGAAAACAATGGTAACTACTTACTTGCCAAAAGATGGATAGAAACCAGAAAATAGCCTTTGCACGAATCATCTCCGACTTGATAGAAGCGGATTTCATCGTAGAGAAGAGGGAAATGGATTATTTTGAGAGTGTTATCTCTCGTGAGCAACTGCGCATATCGCGGTCCATGTTGGTGGAATGCAAGCATCTCACCTTGGCAAAGGCGGTGAAAGATTTGCGTGACTTGCCAGAAAAAGAAAAAACAGAAGTGATAGCCCTCATCAAGGAGTTGGCATTGGCTGACGGCAACTGCGTGCCACAAGAGGCAATACTCATGCTTGCACTTATTGAGTCTTTGGAGGGTAATGGCGAGTTCTTCTCGGTGAAGGCTGGTGATTTGCATTTGGAAAACCTAACTGCCATATATATCGAAAACGAACAGGGCACAGCCACTGACGGATATGTGGAAAATCATTTTAGGGAAATCAACAACGAATTGGCAATGGCAGGCTTCCAATTTGTATATATTCCCCATATAGCAAAAGACTTCGACACCATGGATAAGGACTACCTCAAAAAGGTGGTGAATTACATGATTCCATCGGCATCTGAAGAGAGGACATGCCAAATCTGCGATGACCTATGCAATATCACTACCGTGAGGTTTTGCAGGGATTTGTTGTACAAGAAAATAGGACTCAACCTTATTGGAGCGCCGCCTTCGCTGCTCTTCAAAGTGAACGATTCTGCCATCGTGACGTCTCCTGATGGAATGGAAGAATCTGAGCGCGTGGCTTATTCCAATTTCTTGCTTTTGGACATGGGCGACGACATGTTGCTTACAATAAGAAAAATGGTGGATGCATACGGGAGCATGGTTAGTTGCATGAAGCCAGTACAAATACAACCTGGCCACAAGAAGTTCCTTTATAATGGATTTCATCGTTGGCTGTTCGACTTGATATGCTATGGCAGGGAAATGAAAGAATACCATTTGGTAATCAACTTGGAAAATAGGGATGTGCCAGTCGTTTTCCAGTCTGATGATGGCGAGGAGGTGCCAGTGAAGATGGGAGCACAAGAGGCTGCATTGTATATCCTTGTCGTGCAGGAATCGTTGAGAGGTAAGGGCTTGGATTGGCGTGAGCACATCCCAAAGGAAGAGAAGAAGGAGTTGATGGAAAAATACAATGCCATCTACCGGCAGATAGGAAAGGGCAGGGTGGCTACCGATTACAAAGACCGGACATTGGCGCACCATATACGTACCAAAGTGAAGGCTTTGCAGCAAATTGCCAACCGCGACATGTTCGTGCCGGAAAACGTAAAGGAAGGTAAGGAGTCTTATTACCGTGTGGTGGCTCCTGAAAGCCATGTGGTCATTAGTATATAAATAAGGTGTTTTCAACGTTGTATTTGTTTTTGCCCGAAAAAGGCTCTTTTTGTCAACAACGTTGTTTTTGGGTGGTTTTTTCGATTGTCTCGATAAAAAGCCTTACCTTTGTTTCGAAATGAAAGAAAGTATTGAGAAAAAATGTTTGGAGCAAGGCTCCGAATATGTTGTCAGCCACGAGAATATGAATTTGATTCCCCCTCCAGAGGAGGAGTCTTTGTTGTTGGGTTATTTGAAGAAATTCAAAGACCCTCTCATCATCGTATTGCTTGTAGTTTTCTTCTTTTCCGTGGTTGTCGCCCTATATGGCATCCATGAGGGCAAGCCTTGGTCAACGCTGATTGAACCGACAGGAGTGCTTGTAGCCCTGCTGTTGGCTACAGGTGTAGGCTTCTTGTTTGAAGTAAAGGCTGCAAGGGAGTTTAAGATTCTAAACAAGCAAAAAAATGAGCGACCGGTGAAGGTGCTCAGATGGAAAAAAGGGGCTGACAGAAGTAAAGAACATCCGGTAATCTTCCAAATAGCAAAACGCGACGTGGTGAAGGGAGATGTCGTCAGACTGGAAAGCGGAGACGAGGTGCCAGCCGATGGTATATTGTTGGATTCCAAAAGTCTGAATGTCGATGAAAGCGCTTTCACTGGTGAGATGTTTGCCGGGAAGAAGGTTGATGTTACGGATGACGACGATGATGCCGCATATCCTTGCAACAGGTTGCTGCGTGGCAGCATAGTGATCGAAGGCTATTGCCTATATCAGGTAGATGCCGTGGGGGTAGATACCGAAGAGGGGCGTGGAGCAAAACTAATGAATGAAGAGACGGAGGTGGTCACACCGCTCAACCAACAACTCAACACGCTCGGACTGTGGATTACCAAAGCCAGTTATGTGGTTGCCGCCATGATTGTAGTGGGGAGGTTGATTTATTATCTCTTTTTTGATGGTCACGCCACTGATGGTGATTGGTTGGGAATGCTTCAGTTCTTGCTCGATTCCATTCTCCTCGCAGTGACATTGGTGGTGGTGGCAGTGCCTGAGGGCTTGCCAATGAGTGTCACCATCAGCTTGGCATTGAGCATGAGGAGGATGCTGAAAGAGAACAACTTGGTGCGTCGGTTGCATGCTTGCGAGACGATGGGTGCTGCAACAGTGGTGTGTACCGACAAGACTGGCACGCTGACAAAAAACAAGTTGAGGGTGATGGAGGATAGTGAGGAAGTGTGGGTTGACATTGAATTCCTCGCCCAAAACATCGCCGTTAATTCTACTGCTGAATTGGCAACAATGGATGATGGGGCGCCACGCTCCATAGGAAATCCTACAGAAGGGTCGCTATTGTACTGGCTCTTGCGAAGAAAAGGCTTGGATTACCATAAGTATAGAGAAAAATCCACCATTATAGACCAGGTGCCTTTCACGCCAGAAACCAAGTACATGGTTACGATTGCTACCGACAATGTCACCAACAGGACTTATCGTTATGTGAAGGGTGCGCCGGAAATTATTCTCGGCATGTGTGATGAGATTGCAAAGGACAATACCGAGGATGACGTTAGGAGAAGGCTTGCCGAGATGCAGAATGCAGGGCGGCGAACCTTGGCTTTTGCCTGTCAAGAGATAATCAAGGGCGAAACAACCCCATTGGTGTTTATTGGATTTGTGGGCATGGCTGACCCCGTGCGTATGGATGTGCCTGACGCTGTGAAGACTTGTCAACAGGCGGGAGTGCGTGTCATCATGGTGACAGGCGATGTGGCTCTCACGGCAAATGAGATAGCTCGGGAAACAGGCATCATGAGCAGGGAGGAACCTGTGCAAGATGTTACAGGACAGGCTTTTGCCGAGATGGATGACAATACCATCAAGCAAGATGTGTTGCCACGGCTGAAAGTGCTGTCGAGGGCAAGACCTGCCGACAAGCTGCGACTGGTGTCGCTTCTTCAGGAAAAAGGTGAAGTGGTGGCTGTAACAGGCGATGGCACCAACGATGCTCTTGCTCTGAAAAAGGCACAGGTGGGATTGTCAATGGGCGACGGCACTTCAAGGGCTAAGGAAGCCAGTGACATAACCATCATCGACAACTCATTTGCAAGTATCAACAAGGCAATTCTTTGGGGAAGGTCGCTATACATGAACATCAAGCGATTCCTCTTGTTCCAAATGACTATCAATGTATGTGCTTGTCTGATAGTTCTTTTAGGAGCTTTCACGGGATTGCAGTCGCCTCTCAATGTTACTCAGATGTTGTGGGTGAACCTCATCATGGACACTTTTGCGGCAATAGCTCTATCATCGCTGCCAGCTGACAATAGGGTGATGCGCGATAAGCCGAGAAGTCCACGAAGCCATATCATAGACCGTGAAATGGCTAAGCAGATATTGTGGGTGTCCATGCTGTTCTTCTTGTTCTTGGTAGTTTTATGGCAGTTGCTGTGGCATGGTGATATAAATGCTGTTTCAGATTTGTTTGATGCAGAACACTTCAAGGATTTCTTCAAGAAAGTCCTTGATTGGAAAAATAGAAAGGCAGAACTTGAACCTAAAGAACTGGGTGTTTTCTTCACCACTTTTGTTCTCATGCAATTCTGGAACTTGTTCAATGTGAGGTATTACCGCACAGGAAGAAGTCTCGTCTCCACCTTGGTAGGCTTGTGCAAGCATCAAGAGGAAGCAAAAGCCTCGGTAGGAAAGGGTTTCTTGTTCATTGCAATGGTAATCTTGTTGGGACAGGTCTTTATCGTCACTTTTGCTGGAGAGATGTTCGGTGTGGAACGTCTTGGTCTTGCAGACTGGCTGTTTCTGTTGGTGATAACTTCGCCAATACTTATAATAGGTGAAATAGGAAGAATGGTAAAAAATAGGAAGAAATGAAAAAACTAATATGTTTGGTAATAGTCCTTGCCATCGCCATCCTGATGGCACTTACCGTGCCCGAAAAGAAGGAGCACAAGCAAGCCATGATGAAGGCAATCAGTGAATATGTGGATGAAGAAGCCACAAACAAGGGCATCGCTGATAACGGCATCACACGTGTGGGGAAAAAGATGGTGGTAAAGGTCATCGAGTCAGTGCTTTCCTCAAAATTGGAGGAAACCAACTACGTCCTCTTCAATACCACACATATCAAGATGGAGGATAAAGACAAACTGCTCTCTGTGGGAATGTTTGGACATGTGTTCACTTTCAACAAGGACATGCTACGTGATGCCCTTGATGAGGCTGCCCTCGAAAAGGCGGAAAAGAAGCGCGAGAAAAAGGAAGCCAAGGCTGAGCTAAAACGATTGAAAGAGGAAGCCAAGGCAGAGAAAAGGCGGTTGAAGGAAAAGGCCAAGATGGAGAGGAAACAACAGCGCGAACTGAAGAAGCAGCAACGCAAGGCTGAAAAGGAGATGAAAAAACAACTGAAAGATGCCAATAAATGATTGGCCAAATAATTTTGTCAACAGTCTCATATAAGTGACATCATACCCCCCACAACATAAAAACCCAACAGCCAACCATGGAAAAAAACGACTATTTGCGCATAGCATGGGAGTTTGTGGAAAACACAGGCCGAAGCATTTTCCTAACTGGAAAGGCGGGAACGGGCAAGACCACTTTCTTGAAAACTGTGGTGAGCCGTTCAAAGAAACGGTCTATTGTCGTAGCACCTACAGGAGTGGCTGCCATCAATGCAGGGGGAGTAACCATCCATTCTTTTTTTCAGTTGCCCTTGACTCCTTTTGTGCCTGATGCAAAGATAAAAAGCAAGTTCGACTTCGGTCTAAACAAACGAAGAGTCATCGCGTCTATCGACCTTCTCATCATTGATGAAATATCGATGGTGAGAAGCGACTTGCTTGATGCCATAGACAATGTCCTGCGAAGATACCGTAATAGATTGCTGCCTTTCGGGGGTGTGCAACTGCTGATGATAGGCGACTTGCAACAACTCACACCAGTGGTGACTCCCGAGGATGAGCACTTGCTTCAACCATATTACGACACCCCTTATTTCTTTGGTTCCAAGGCTCTTGCACAGATAGACTATGTAACGATACAGTTGGACAAGGTCTATCGGCAGCAGGATTACTCTTTCATCCAGCTGCTCAACCATGTGCGTTCGGGGAATGTTACAGAAGAAGACCTCAACATGCTTAATTCCAGATGCATGCCAAGGTTTGTGCCAAGACCGGAGGATGGCTATATCAGACTTACCACACATAATCGGTTTGCAGACCATTATAATGATAGCGAACTGGCTCGGCTGACGACACCACAATATGTGTACAATGCAAAAGTGGATGGCACCTTCCCCGACTTTTCTTATCCTACAAGCGATACTTTGACTCTGAAGGTGGGCACACAGGTGATGTTCGTGAAAAACGATCCTTCTGGAGAAGGCAGGTTCTATAATGGACGCATAGGCAGGGTGACGCAGTTGGCAAAAGACAAAATTGTAGTCCTTTGTCCTGGTGATGACGAACCCATTGACGTGGAGCCACTTACATGGGAGAATACAAGATATTCTATCAATGATGAGACTCGTGAGATAGAGACAGAGGTGTTGGGAACTTTTGTGCAGTACCCGCTTCGATTGGCGTGGGCAATTACTATACACAAAAGTCAAGGACTCACTTTCGACCATGCCATCATTGATGCAGGCATGTCGTTCGCACCTGGTCAGGTGTATGTGGCATTGAGCCGTTGCCGGACATTGGAGGGTATGGTGCTTTCTTCCCCGATACCTCCTCGCGCCATCATTTCAGATGTCAGGGTGGATGACTATATTTCACATCAAGGTGAGAATGCGGAGAATAGCATATCAAGGCTTCCATTGTTGAAGGAAGAGTATTATCGCCATTTGTTGCTTGAGTTGTTCGACTTCCAGATGTTGAAAAATCTGCAGGAACAGCTTGTCAGGGTGTTCATAGAGCATTTCTCAAGGAGTCACCCACAGTTGGAGGCTTTACAGAGAAGCACTCTCGAAGAACTGAAGACGCGCGTGATGGATGTCGCTGCCAAATGGAGGACGGTCATAATGCAGGCAAGTATAGCTACATTGCATGAGAAGACTTTCCTGCAGCGTGTGCGCAGGAGTGCCGACTATTTTGAACATGCACTCGACGAGGTGATGTCAAAGCCCTTGCTGTTGGCTAAAGGGGTGAATATCAGCAATCAGCAGGTGAAGAAGAGAATGTCTCACTTGCTGCCTGATGTGCAACAGAAATATGTCTCAAGCAAATTGTTGCTGCACAACATTGCTCAATTGGGCTTTTCTGTTGACGTATATCTCAAGCAGAAGCAGATGGCTTTGCTCGATGCCATGGAAGAGGGAGAAGGCAGAAAACGGCAGAAGACGAAGGCTAAAGCCGACAAAAAGGTGCCAAAACCTCCAAAGGAAAAGACATGGGTGACTACCATGAATTTGTACCAAGAGGGACTCACTCCAAGTCAGATAGCCAAGGAAAGGGGACTGACACGCTCCACCATCATCAACCACCTGTCCCGATATCTGGAGTCGGGTGAGATAAGGCTCGACCAATTGGTGCATCCTGACAATATCAAGGCAATACAGCGCGTGGTGAATATGGTGGGTACGGCAGATGGCATAAACCCAATAAAGGCACTTTGTCCGCCAGAACTTACATACGATGAGATACGTCTTGTGATGAAAGCTATGGAAAAAGACAAGTGAGTGTTCAAGAAATAGAAACCTACTTTTGTCCTATCTTCTTCTTTAGCCACTCCATTTGGTTCTTGTTGGTGGCATCCGAGGTCCAATGCTCGTTGATTGGTGTGATGAGGCTTTCCTTGTCGCATGTAAATGTGTTCCACACGGCATATGAGGTGGTTGGTGGACAAGTGTCGTCATTGTAACCCCATGTCATGTAAACAGGACAGGTGACGTGGCGGGCAAAATTCACAACATCATAATAAGCCATGGTGCGGACATTGGCTTCGCTGTAGAAATCTTTCTTGTAATGTGGGTATCCGCTCGTGAGGTCTTTGCTGCCTGCAGCCATGTCGCTCAATGCGGGATGGTTGGCAACACACAGGGTTACGCGCTTGTCGAGTGCCGCAGCGATGATTGACAAAGCACCGCCTTGGCTGCCTCCTAACACGGCAACATTCTTGCCGTCCCATTCTGGCAGGGATGTAAGGAAGTCGATGCATCGCACCAGACCTAAATAGACGTGACGCATGTAGAAATGGTCGGGATTGTCAAGACCCATCTCCAAGTATTCGCTGAAAGCAGAGCGCACGTCTATGAAGTCTTCTTCATCGAGGGTGGGGCGTAGTCCGTGTATTTCTGTCACAAAACGTATCATGCCGTTTTGTTGGAAGTAAGGGCGGCTGGTCACTTCTTTTATGGTCTTCACGCCTGCACCCGGAGGTGTCAGCACAACAGGACAGCTTTTGGGGGCGGCATTCTTGGGATAGAGCAGGTAACCATAGAGCCAATGGCGGCTGTCCACCTTCAGCTTCACCAAGAATGCATCAGTTGTCTCATCACTCATATCGCTGACGGCGGTGATGGTATATTTCATCTCGGTCTTCTTGTTCTCTTCAACGGCTTTCTGCCAATAGCTCTGAAAGTCCTTGGGCTCTTGTGTGAATGGCTGAATCTTTTCTGGTGAGAATCCCACCTTCACATGATGGCGGTAGGTTGTACCATCGATAGTTGCTGTGAGTCTCATGTCTCTAAATCCAGGTTGCTTGCTTGTACCCATGTTGATTTTTGCACGTCCTTGTTTGAGTGTGGCTTTCCCTTTCTTGTCACTCGGAAGCAAGTCTGTGCCAATGCTGTATTCCACTTCCACATCACGTGGAATGCCATATTTGTAGAATTGTACCTCCACGATGGCATCCTCACCTGTCTTGTATATCCAGTCGGCGTGGTCGGGGACAGTCACCCAAAGGACATCACTTCTATAGGGGTAGTTCTCGCAATTTGCCGACAGACTTGACAATAGGAAGACATACAACAATGTGATGTGTCGTATTGCTTTCACGAAATGGTTCTTGAACCTCACATTTGCTTTTTTTTGATCGTTCTTGTTTGTTTTCATATAGCTGTTTTTGTTTGTTTTCCATTTGTAACCCAAATAATTCATGCAATGCCATCAATCGTTTGATGCACACCCCTTTTTATTTTTGGCGAAATTAATCATTCTTATCCATACAAGCAAATTTTGATTGGCTGTCCGTCATAAAAAATCTCAAAACCTTTGATTATTCATGGGTTTTGGCTAAATTTGCAGCACTTAATTATGTAAAATCAAAAGAAACAAAGCAAAAATGAGAAAATTAGTGTTTATGCTGTTTATGTTGATGACAGCTACTATGATGAATGCTAAAGACATTCGTACACTTGTGGTCACTACCAATCCCCAGATGCATTGCACGAGATGCGAGAACCGTGTGAAGGAGGGATTCAAGGATGTTAAGGGAATCAAGTCTATTGAGACAAGCGTTGCTGACCAGACAGTGACAATACAATACAATGCGAAGAAGACATCAGAGGAGACCCTCATGAATGTTTTTGAGACATCTGGATTCAAGGCACGTAAATTGGCTCCAGGAGAAGTCATTCAGAAAGAGGAACACAAGTGTACCGAGAAGAATGCTGAAGGAGGGTGTGGGGAATGACGCTTTATCCGAAGCTTATTCTTGACGCTCTCGCCACAGTCGTTTACCCAGGGACAAAAAAGAACTTGATAGAGAGTGAAATGGTTGCCGACAACATCCGAATCGATGGCATGTCTGTTTCCTTCTCTCTCATTTTCCCGAGAGACACCGACCCCTTCCTGAAGTCCACCATGAAAGCTGCGGAGGCGGCAATACACTATCACGTAAGCAACGAGGTGAAGGTTGACATTACAGCCGAATACAAGTCGGCTGCAAGACCTGAACCGGGGAAAATGCTTCCCAAGGTGAAGAATGTCATTGCTGTCAGCTCTGGCAAGGGAGGAGTGGGCAAAAGCACCGTTTCCGTCAATTTGGCAATAGCACTTGCCAAATTGGGGTACAAGGTGGGATTGCTCGACACCGACATCTTCGGTCCGTCAATACCCAAGATGCTCGGAGTGGAAGATGCAAGACCTTATGCAGTTAACGTTGACGGGAGAGACCTAATAGAACCTATAGAAAAATATGGGGTGAAATTGCTCAGCATAGGCTTTTTCGTAAACCCTGACACTGCTACTTTATGGCGGGGAGGAATGGCTTCAAATGCCTTGAAACAACTCATCGCCGACGCTGACTGGGGAGAACTCGACTATTTCATTCTCGACACACCTCCTGGAACAAGCGACATCCATCTCACCCTGTTGCAAACGCTTGCCATCACAGGGGCTGTCATCGTAAGCACCCCGCAAGAGGTGGCATTGGCAGATGCACGCAAGGGTATCGACATGTATAAGAATGATAAGGTGAACGTGCCTATCCTCGGTTTGGTGGAAAACATGGCATGGTTTACTCCAGCAGAGTTGCCTCAAAACAAATATTTCATTTTTGGCAAGGAGGGATGCAAGAACCTTGCCAAGGAAATGGGAATACCTCTGCTCGCACAGATTCCTCTTGTGCAAAGCATCTGCCAAAGTGGTGACACGGGAGCTCCCGCCGCCACACAGGTTGACACTGCCACAGGGCAGGCCTTCATTAATCTCGCACAAGCCGTGGTGACTGTCACCAACAGGCGAAACCGTGAGAAGGCTCCCTCGCAGGTGGTGAAAACAAAATAAGAAAGGTCATGAAAAAGGTGATGAAATGGGTTGGCATACTGCTGCTCATTCCCATTCTGCTCTTTTTGCTGCTTACGGTTCTGCTTTATACTCCGCCAGTGCAGAACTGGGCTGTGAAGAAGGCTGCTGCAATAGCCTCCGAAAAGACAGGTATGGACATCACCGTGGGCCATGTGTCTTTGCGATTCCCTCTCGACCTGACTTTGGAAAACGTAAAGGCAATAAAGGACAATGACTCCATACAAGGGCTGAGAGACACTATCGCCGATGTGGAAAAACTCTTTGTTGACGTGCAACTTAAACCTTTGTTGCACAAGAAGGTGGAAGTGGATGCCCTCGGATTCAGAAAGCTAAAACTCAATACCGACGGACTTGTTGAAGATTTGCGTGTGAAAGGCAATGTGGAATCGCTTGATTTGGAATGCCATAACGTAGATCTCAACACGTCGTTGGCTAATGTGAACACTGCAAAACTCGACAGTGCCTGTCTTGAAATTTGTCTGGCAGACACTGTGCCACCGGACACTACCAAGACACCATTAGACTGGCTTGTCAAGGTGAAACAGCTACAGATCTCACGGACAAGGGTGAATCTCAGCATGCCTGGAGACTCCATGAAGGTCAAGGCTTATGTGGGTGATGCCAAGGCAAACAATGCCAACATAGACCTGAAAAACAACGCGTACCAGTTGGACGACCTCTTGTTGGCAACCACTAATGTAGATTTGCAAATGCCTGGGAAGTCATCAGTGAAAGTGGTTACAGACAAGCTGACGGCATCGCATGCCAATATCCGTCCTGAGGATAATGATTATAGGTTGTCCAAGTTGGAGTGGGAGGGCGGCTCTGCTAATTATGATGCCAATGACAAACCAAGAGGCAAAGGCTTTGATGCTCAGCATATAGCGGCTTCCGACATCAATATCGTGGCAGACGATATTGTGTATTCTGGAGACAGACTCAATCTTGACTTGAAATCCTGTGCCTTGAAAGAGAAAAGTGGCATCAATGTGGAGCAGTTCAAGACAATGGTGGCTCTCGACCAAAAGACTGTCAGATTGGACAACATGTATTTGGAAACACCAGACTCTCGCCTAAAAGCGAACGTCAACATGGATTTCAATGCGTTCGACGAAAAGAATCCTGGACAGTTGAGAGCTGATGTGGATGGCTCCTTCGGAAAACAAGACCTCATGAGATTCATGGGGGACATGCCTGCAGACTTCGTGAGAAAATGGCCCAACCGACCACTTGCCATCAAGGGTGTTGCCGAGGGTAACATGAAAAAGGTCAATCTTAAAGGCATGAATGTTACTTTGCCTACCGCTCTGCAAATGCATGCCGATGGATATTTGGCAAATCTCGACAATTTTGACAAGTTCAAGGCAGACGTTAAACTGAAGGGCACCGCCAACAATATTGATTTTGTCACCGGCATGATTCCTAAATCAGTATCAGACAATGTGGTGATACCTCATGACATTGCACTCGATGGCAATTTCAAGGCAAATGGCAGTCTTTATGGAGCTGATTTCACTGCTTCAGAGGGTGGTGGGCGTGTCAAGGCAAATGTGGCTTTCGATGCCAAAGCCATGAAATATTCAGCAACCGTGGATGCAGAGCGTTTCCCCTTGCAACATTTCTTGCCAAAAATGGGACTTAGTCCGCTCACGGCTCATATAGAGGCTGACGGTCAGGGCACCGACTTCATGTCGCCTAATACGTCTTTGAGGGCTAAGGCGCAAATAAAACAGTTCAAGTACGACAAATACGACCTCGATGGAATGAGGGCTGACGCCACCTTGTCTCGTGGTAGATTGATAGCCGACATAGACAGTCGCAATCCTCTGCTCAACGGCAATATTTCTTTCAATGCTATCATGGACAAGAAAAGGCTCCAAGGTACTTTCGCATGCGACTTGACCACAGCCGACTTGCACCGCTTAGGGTTGGTGGACACTCCTTTCACCTTTGCTGGCTGTGCTCATCTGGATGTGGATTCCGACATGAAAGAGTTTTACAAGGTCTCAGGGTCGGTGGCTGACATGACAATAGGATATAATAACACCATTTTCAAGCCTGATGACTTGGATGTCGATTTGCTCACAAGAAAAGACACCACCTTCGCATACGCCGATTGTGGCGATTTCCATTTGCGCATGAATGGAAAAGGCGGGTATAAGAAAATGTTGGGACAGGTGGAAAATTTCACAAAGGAACTCACTCAACAACTCAAAGACAAGCATTTTGACCAGGCTCAGCTACGCAACAAGTTGCCTGATGCAAATGTTTATATCGATTCTGGGCGCAATAATTTCTTTGTCAATCTTCTTGAAGAGAAGGGTTATGCATTCGACCATCTGTTGGTTGACTTGAAATCTTCGAATTTCTCAGGTCTCAACGGACAGGTGGCGATAGACAATCTGATGGCTGACAGCATCGCATTGGATGAAGTGAGATTCAATGTCGTCACCGACAGCACAGGGTTCAAATATGATGGTGCCGTGCGTAATGGACCAGACAATCCCCAATATTGCTTCAACGCCCAATTCAATGGGTCAATATTGGAAAAAGGAGCTGACGTGAATGTGAAACTCTTTGACCGAAACGACAAACTCGGACTTGACCTTGGGGCGGTGGCTGCTATTGAAAACAATGGGGTGATGATAAATCTCACCAATACAAATCCTGTATTAGGATACGTACCTTTTGAAGCTAATAAAGACAATTACATCTTCCTTGGGGATGACAAAAGATTGTCTGCCAATCTGAAGCTGAAGTCTGACCAAGGGGCTCATATACAGGTCTATACCGATGATGACAACCTTGATGCCCTGCAAGACCTGACTGTCAGTATGAGTAAAATCGACTTGGAACGGGTGTTCTCAATACTGCCTTATCTCCCCAAGGTGGCTGGTGAGGCTAATGGTGACTTCCACTTGGTGCAAACAAGTGAGCATGTCTCGGTTTCGAGTACACTCGATGTGGCAAACATGATTTTTGAAGGCAACAATATGGGCAACTTGGGGACGGAGTTCGTCTATATGCCTAATGAGGATGGCACACACCATGTTGATGGCATTGTCTTTAGCGATGGTGAGGAGGTTGGAAGTCTCGTGGGTAACTACAATCCAAAGGGAGAGGGCTTCCTTGATGCCAATTTGCATCTTGACAAATTCCCACTTGCGATAGCCAATGGCTTCATACCCGACCAACTCTTGGGCTTCAAGGGTACGGCAGAGGGCGATTTGGCTGTCAAGGGGAGTCTGTCAAAACCTGATGTAAATGGTGAGTTGTTCCTTGAAAACACTTCCATTTTCAGCATTCCGTATGGCATTGAGGTGAAAGTGGCTGACGATCCTGTAAGAATAGTAGGGAGCAATCTGCTATTTGAGAACTTTGAGGTGCTTGATGCTAATAAAACGCCACTCAACATCTCTGGATATTTCGACTTCTCCAACTTTGATGACATGAAGCTTGACCTTAGGATGCGGGCACGCGATTTCTTGGTGGTAAATGCCAAGGAGAATCCCAAGTCGGAGGCTTTTGGAAAGGCTTTTGTCAATTTCTTCGGAACAATGAAAGGACCTCTGGATGCCTTGTCTATGAGAGGAAGGGTTGACGTGCTGGGATCAACAGACATGACATACGTGATGCGTGATACGCCATTGACTGCAGACACAAGACTTGATGAACTCGTGAAATTCGTGGATTTCAACGACTCTACAGTACAGACGGTCTCTCGCCCAACTTTGTCGGGATTCAACATGGACCTTACTTTGAATGTGGACGAAGGGGCAAGAATAAAATGTGACCTCAACTCCGACCACAGCAACTACATCGACTTGGTAGGTGGTGGCAATTTGAGAATGCAATATAATACTGTTGACAATCTCAGACTGACAGGAAGATATACGCTGAAAGATGCTGAAATGAAATATTCTCTGCCCGTCATTCCTCTCAAGACTTTCACCATACAGGAAGGTAGCTACATAGAATTCCGTGGTGAACCGATGAACCCAATCTTGCATATCACAGCCACTGAGAGCAGAAAGGCCACAGTGGAGGATGAGGGTGGTGGCACAAGGAGTGTCAACTTTGAATGTGGTGTGATTATTTCCCAGACACTCAACAACATGGGATTGGAGTTCTTCATAGACGCACCAGATGATATGAATATAGGTACGGAATTGGCTTCCATGACCACAGAAGAGAGAGGGAAGGTGGCGGTCACCATGCTTACCACAGGAATGTATCTCGCCGATGGAAACACAAGCGGATTCACAATGAATGGGGCTTTGAGCTCTTTCTTGCAAAACGAAATAAACAACATCACTGGCAATGCACTTAGAACCCTCGACCTTTCTGTAGGTGTGGATAACGCTACGGATGCTTCGGGCACAATGCATACCGACTATTCCTTTAAATTCGCCAAACGATTCTGGAACAACAGATTGCGGATTATTGTGGGTGGAAAGGTCTCTACAGGAAGTGAAACAGCCAACCAGTCTTTCTTCACCAATGTGGCTGCTGAATACAGACTTAGCACCACCTCAAACAAATATCTGAAAGTGTTCTATGACAGGGATTCTTACGATTGGCTCGAAGGTGAGATAGGGGAATATGGAGGTGGTTTCCTGTGGAGAAGAAAACTACAGCATTTCAGGGATATCTTCAGATTCAAGACAGACCAAAGGACAATGCCTGCTGCACCCCAAAGATTTGCTGTGAGAAGAGATTCAATATCAGCCGATTCGATAAAAGGCAACGAATGATTGACAGTATGAAGACTCGTTACACATACAACCACTATATCCACATATCCATTCTGTGTATATGGGGCTTGGCTCTTGCGGCTTGTTCCACTGTTAGTGGAGTGCCAGAAGGCGATAAACTCTATACGGGGATAAAGAAAATAGAGATGGTGAACTATGAGAAGTGTGACCATTTCGACATTACTGAGGAGGAAGTGGAGGCGGCTCTCGACTGTCCGCCGAATGGTAGCCTTTTTAGCAGTTCTTATTACCGCTCTCCTTTGCAATGGAGGTTGTGGGCGTGGAATGCTTATCACGACAAGGATTCCAAGTTCGCAAACTGGATGACAAAATCATTCGGAAAGGCTCCTGTGCTCATGAGCACCGTTAATTCAGAATTGCGTGCTTCGGTGGCACAATCTACTCTTAGGGCGCATGGATATTTCCGAGGGATGGTGGGTTCCTACGAGGTGCCTTCTAAAAATCCTAAGAAGGCAAAAGTTGGATATCTGGTGAATTATGGACATCTTTTCACTATCGACTCCTTGCAATACGTGAATTTTCCTGCTGAGGCTCTGCACATGATTGACAGCACATCATACGATACCTTTATTGGTCCGGATGAACCTTTTGATGTTGCTACCTTGGATAATGAGAGGAATAGGCTCTCTTCTCTCTTTCGCAATAATGGCTATTTTTACTATCAACCGGGATATGCCTCTTTTCTTGCCGACACCTTTGCTGTACCAGGCAAGGTGCAGCTGAAACTGCAATTGGTTGACAGCCTGCCCGAAAGGGTGATGCACAAATGGTACATTGGACGTGTCACCGCGAATTTTCGCAAGACATACATGGAGAAGCTGACACAATCGACAGTGGGGAGACGGATTACCATCAACTATAATGGCAAAAAACCGCCTCTGCGTACAAGGGTGCTGATGAACGACTTGAAAATCAGACCTGGCAGACTTTTCAGTTATAGTGATTACTTGGAGTCGGCCAGCAAGTTGAATTCCAATGGGCTTTTCAGCATGGTTGACTTCAATTTTACACCAAGGGACTCGTCTGAGCTTTGCGACACCCTCGACCTTGACCTCAACTGCGTTTTCGACAAGCCTTACGATTTCTACGTGGAGTCTAACATCAAAGGCAAGACTACGGGATTCCTTGGACCGCAGCTGATTGTGGGCTTCACTAAAAGGAATGCTTTTAGAGGGGGAGAAAAACTCGACATCAACCTGCATGGGTCGTATGAATGGCAGACAGGACATTCTTTCGAAGGATCATCTTCCGAAATGAATTCATACGAGTATGGAGGAGATATCTCCGTGGAATTTCCAAGATTGGTGCTGCCGTGGAAACTAAATGATTCGAGAAGACCTAATCAGGCTGCCAATGGTGTGAGGAGGCGCAGGACACGTTATTTTTCCACACCTACGACAACTTTGAAAATTTCAAGAAACATAGTCAGAAGGTCAGGATTTTTCAAAAGGCATATCTTGTCAGGTGAACTAACCTATAAAATCCAGAAAAATGCTTATTGGTCTCATCAATATACACCTCTTTCCGTAGAGTACAACTATTTGAAGAGTGGAACGGAAAAATTCTACGACTTGCTGAATACCCATCCTTATCTTATGGCTACCATGCTCGACCAATTCATACCAAAGATGAAATACACCATTTCATACACCAATTCCTCAAAGAGCAGAAACCCTGTGTATTGGCAGGCTTCTGTCAGCGAGTCGGGCAATTTGCTTTCTTTGGGATATTTGGCATCGGGAAAGAGTTGGAATAAAAAAGGGAAAGAGATGTTCAAGAATGCCTACGCACAATTCCTGAAGTTCGAGACCGATTTCACTAAAACATGGAAAACGAGCGACCATTCACAGTTGGTGGCTCATCTTAGCGCAGGATATTCATGGGCATATGGCAATTCTGACCTTATGCCATACACCGAATCTTTTTGGGTTGGTGGTGCCAATAGCATAAGGGCTTTCACCGTAAGAAGCATAGGACCTGGCAAATTTCATTCCGCTGACAAGAGATGGAGGTTTATAGAAGAGGTGGGAGACATGAAACTGCAATTGAACTTGGAATACCGCCCTCGATTGTTTGGCAATCTTTATGGGGCTTTGTTCATTGATGCAGGAAATGTTTGGAACACAAAAGACGGGCAAGGCATAGATGGAGGTTTCGAGTCATCACAATTTCTCAACCAAATGGCACTTGGCACAGGTGTGGGACTGAGATATGACTTGGGTTTCTTCATCGTCCGACTTGACTGGGGTATTGGCATTCACGCCCCGTATGATACAGGCAAGAGCGGGTACTACAACATACCTTCATTCAGCGATGGGCAAAGTCTGCACTTTGCCATTGGGTATCCATTCTAATCTTGCGTCAGGAGCTTATTAACCCATATCTGCCAGTCTGCAAATGAAATTGTTGAGGAAGAAAAAATATGGGGAAAAGTTTGTCAATTAAAAAAAAATCATTACCTTTGTATCCGCTTACAAAAGGACGTTTAGCTCAGCTGGTTTAGAGTATCTGTCTGACAGACAGAGGGTCGACGGTTCGAATCCGCCAACGTCCACAAAATAGGTTTGGGTGTTTTCCAGAGCGGCCAAATGGGGCAGACTGTAAATCTGCTGTCTTTCGACTTCGGTGGTTCGAATCCATCAGCACCCACAGCAGGCTTTGCTTTTAGGCAAGGTCTTTTTTGTTTACCTTGCTTTATTTGTCCTTCATCAAATCCAGAACACTTCAACCTTAGATTATGTTATTATGGTTTTTCGAACTGTAGTTGATATAGAATCTGCATCCTTTCTCATACCTCCATGTGAGAGGATGTTGTTTGTTGGGTCATGCTTCGCCGACAGTATCGGAAAGAGGTTTCAAGAGGAAATGTTCAATGCCGTGGTCAATCCTTATGGGGTGATGTATAATCCTGCAAGCATCTTGCATTCGGTGGATAGGTTTTTGGATGAATGCAAGCAGATTCCCAATGTTGTTTTTCTAACATTGGGGACAAATCATGTCTATGTGTTGAAAGAGACTGGCGAAATAGTGGACAACTGCCGAAAACGTCCTCACCGACTGTTCCACGAACAGGAATTGTCTGTAGATGAATGTGAGGACTTCCTTGCTCAGGCTGTTTCAAAGTTGCTTGACCGTAACGGTTCTATAAAGGTGGTGGTCACTGTAAGTCCCATCAGATATGCTAAATACGGCTTTCATGGGAGTGCTTTGTCAAAAGCCACTTTGCTGTTGGCTGCCAATCGCTTGCAGCAACATTTCCCTGATGTGGTAAGTTATTTACCTGCCTATGAGATAATAAACGATGAGTTGCGCGACTATCGTTTTTATCAGCCTGACATGATTCATCCTTCAGAGCAAGCTGTGGAGTATATATGGTTGAGATTTGCAGACGTTTATCTTGACCAAAGGGCAAAGAAGTTCTTGGAGCAGTGGAAACCTATCAAGGAAGCATTGGGGCATCGACCTTTCAACCCTGAATCTGAGGAATACAAGGCTTTTATTCAAGATACGATACAAAAGGCAAATGCTTTGGCTGAACAATATCCTGACATGCCACCTATTGGTAGGTGAAATCAGCTTCCGCGCTGTCCCAGTAGGAGTTGTCGCTTAGGATTTTCGACGAACCTTTTTCAAATTTTATCCTGTAAACATTGTTGCCGCGGTCAGATACTAAGGCTTTGTACATCTGTCCCTTTACCTCTGCGCCAAGATTCACTTTGTAAGAATGGGTGCCACTTACTTCCACAGTGCTGTCGCCTTTTTGTTCTATCTTTACCACTACAATACTGCCATTGATATAGTGGTCGCCTTTGAAATTCTCATCGAAATGCTCTTGGCAGAAAAGATCCAAAATGTTAGAGTAGAAAGATTTTGTCTTTGGCATTAGTAAGGTATTGCTTTCTTCTTCTGCGTTGATGTCTTCGTCATCGTCGCTTACTATCATGCCAATATTGTCTTCGTCTATATTGTCTGATTTCATTCGTTTGCCAATCTCTTCACAGGAAACAAGCATGGCAAATAAAAAAATAAATGAAAGGAAATACTTGATATTCATAATTCTATTATATGTTTTTAAGATGGTGTATTTTTCGTACATCACCTTAAAGGCTTCAATGGTTGCTTTATTGTTCTTTCGTTTACAAAATTAAACAAAAATAATGAAACATACGGCTTTTTCTAAAAAAAAATGAAAAACTTGTTGACTATGTGATGATGATTGATAATTTTACACTAACTTTGCCGCGGATAATTATTCATAAGTAGGTGTTCAATGATTATCGAATAGAAAGATATGATCTTGAATATTTGCTTGATATTTACACTCAATTAAACAAAAAGAAAATGAACAAACTTGAACGTCCTGCAATTCTTGTCGTCGACATGCTCAACGACTTTGTTACCGGTGCTTTAGGATGTGACCGGGGAAGAGCCATCGTACCTGCCACAGCACGTCTGCTCGACGCTGCTCGTGAGGCTGGTGTTCCTGTCATCTTCTGCAATGATGCCCATATCAAGGGGATAGACCGCGAACTGATAATTTGGGGCGACCATGCTATTGCTGGAACGAAGGGTGCAGAGGTGATACCAGAGTTGAAACTCTGCGATAAGGATTATGTAGTGCCAAAACGCAGATATAGCGGGTTCTTCCAAACAGACCTTGATATCCTGTTGCGTGAACTTGGTGTGAAGACTGTCATCATGACTGGCTTGCATGCTCACATGTGTGTACGTCACACCTCGGCTGATGCTTTCTGTCTTGGCTACGACGTGGTGGTTGCCAAGGAAGCTACCGATTCTTTCACAGAGGAAGACTATAATATTGGTTTGGCTTATCTTAAAACTTGCTATGGAGCTGATGCCTATAGCAATGATGAGCTTATTGCCGCTTTTTAATCTTCTCTTTTAAAAATAAAAACGAGGTGAGTCATGAAGCTCACCTCGTTTTTCTATAATGACTTCTTGACAAGCATCATTTTCTTATCACTTTTGTTGCTTGTTTGCTTCCATCGCCTTTCTTTTCCACGAGTATCATGACACCTTTTTGGGGTGCAGCCAACCTTATGCCATCGATGGTGTAGTATTCAATTGTCGAGGGGCTGTCATGATTCACTGTTGCTATGCCGCTTACGCAACTGGGATAATAGTCTTCCACACCGTTGATGGCATTGATGTTGCCACCTTTCATGATGTCCTCCACTAATGAGTTCAGATACACTTCCAAGTTGCAGTACCATTTCTTTTCTGAGTCAAGTGTGAAGAGGGCGGCATCTGAGGCATTGTTGGGGTCGAGCCCATAGGCTGTCTCCCATGTATCGGGTATGCCGTCGTTGTCGCTGTCGAAACCGGCAGGGCGGGTTCCTTTGTCGAAGTTAGCCTCTGTGTAGCCGTTCACATCCGCCACCAAGTCGATTCGCCCCAAGGTCTTGGTTACCGACCCGCGATAAGTGGCTGTTCCATTGCGTGTCTCGTTTACATATCGTTCGTCAACATCATCTCGGTAGAGAGAGGCACCGGCGTATGCGAGAACTCTTTCATAGGCTTCTGTTGCAGAGTGTGTGGTCACCTCGCCTGTTGCCGTGGGCTGTTCGCATTTGATAGGCAAACAATCTACACCTCCTATCTTTTCGTAGTTGAGACCTTCTCCAAAATAGTGATTGGGGTCATGTGTGTAATATTGGCCGCTCTTGACAGGTATTCCGGAATCGTAGGTCACTCCTTTCCAGTCGTAATTGGCATTGTTGTTCACTTGGTTGCCTTCTATGAAGTAACGGCTTGTCATGTCCCAGAAAGTCTGGTCGTTGCCTGCATTGCCGCTGCCAGCTAACGACACCGTTGTGATACGGTTGGTGGCGGCTGCCGGACCAGTCTTGAAGTAATTGTTCACCATGTTTATGTAGCCGCCGCCAGGACCGCCATAGCAACCGTTGCCGCAGTTATAGACCACGCAGTTGCGGAAGTCCACTATTTCAGCCTGAAGGGTGTTTGCCCATTTGTATTCATTGTATAACTTGTTGCTGGTGTACCCTTTCCAATTGTATCGAGCACCATTGAATCGTGGGGAACGGTTGTTCACATGAGCTATCATGTTGTGGTGAAAAGATGCCAACTTTCCACCCCAGATGCCACCGTAGCCATGTGCTCCCTTCCCATGTCCGGCATTGTTGAGGCTTTCGCCAAGAGTGCACCATTGCATGGTGAAATTGTTGTTGTCGTAGAATGATGCCACCTCGTCGATGCTCCATGAGAACGAGCAGTGGTCGATGAGGATTCCTGTGTGGTTGCGTGTCCAGATAGCATCAGCACCATCGTTTATGTTCTTTTCTTGTCCGCGTCGGCAGCGTATGAAACGTATTATGATGTTGTCGCCATTTGGCTGCACGGTATAATAGCGTAGGGTGATGCCGGGGTAGGGAGCTGTCTGTCCGCAAATGGTGGTGTTGGCGCCTATGTTCAGGTCGGAGGCGAGTGGGATGACGCCGCCAACGTCGAATACGATGATCTTCTTTGCCGATCCTGATACGGCACTTCGCAATGAGCCTGTTCCGCTATTGTTCAGGTTGGTCACATGGATGACTTTTCCACCTCTGCCGCCTTGCACATATCTGCCATGGCCTTCTGCCCCTGGAAATGCTGGGATGGCATCTTGAGCCATTGCCATGGTGGATGCAAGAACCAGCATCGTTGTTAGTATGAAATGCTTCTTAATCATTATTAATTATTTGTTTTGTAGATAGTTATTTCTGCTTTGCTTTGCAAAGATAGTGCAAGCCGAGCGGAATGCAAAGCAAAAGACGAATTTTATTTCATTACATATTTCTTGCCGTTTTTGATGACAATGCCATGATAGCCATTCCCCACATGTTGTCCCGTTATGCTGTAAGTTGCATTTTGAAATTTTGTGGTAGTTATTTCATTAATGCCCTGAGTGCCTAAGTCAATGGCAACGAACTCATTGGTGTTCGAAAGGAGAGCGTAAGCATCGAAAGGCATGATGGTGGTCGTCTCACTTAACTTCACGAAACCCCATTGCCCATCTTTCTGGTCAAGGACATAGTCGCCAGGATAAAGTGTACGCTGGATGTATGTTCCTTGCTGGTGATGATTGAAGTTGGTCGCAGCGTAAGCCACTTCACCACTTCCTGTGAATGTCACTTCTCCATCAGCATCCACCAGAACTGGTTGATGTGCAGGTATTGTTGTTGTTGGTTCTGCCTCCATGTTGTCATTTAGCAGATATGCCTTGGCATTATCAGGTATGTTGCAGGTGAAAGGCAACATTATCATTTTCTTTCCTTCCACTGTGCAGCGCAATTCTGCTTTCTCTGCTTGGAATTCTGTTGTTGGACGGAAGTCACCGCCTTCTTGTGTGAGCGTCAACTGCTTGCAAGTGTTCCCCTTCACCATGTTGTCGGCTTCCAACAAGGCGCTTTCTGACAGATATGTCACACGGTTGCTTCCGCTCCAGGGCAAAGGCATGTCGAGGTTGGTAACTGCCGTCATGTCAATGCTGGTGCATGATGGATCGCTTGCATAGTCAAGCACATTGCTGTCGTCGGGAGAGTAGGGACCACTGAGCTTGCCTGAGAAGAGATTGTTGCCCATGCTTAGATAGACATCGCCAAAAGTGATGGTTAGTTTGGATGACCAGTTGTCGTTGCTTATGCCCAGCAAGCCACGGCATCCATCGGGCAGTGTGGCAGGGGACAAATCGAACACAATGCTGAAGTTTTCCCTGCGGTTCAGGTCTAACTCTCCATAATCGTACGTTTTCACTTCGCCCTTGTCGTTGACATAGTGGAGTGTGGTTTTTGCCGAAGTATAGTTGAGTGTTGAGGTCACTTTCTTGATGTCCATCACCAATTGAGAGAATCTGTCGGTCAACTCCAAATAGCCGTACGTTGTTGTGGTGCGGGTGGAAATGAGAGGATTGGAGTGGTCGAATGTCCTGCTCTTTCCTGAGATTTTGTATGTTGTGCCAAAGGATGAATTCGTCTGTATCTGGTCTTCTATAAGGTCGAATCTTGCCATGCTTCCTTCCATCAGTGAAGGTTGGCGGTCGCGTGAACGGATGAAAAGAATTGTTGTCACGCTTGATGCTGCTATTTCCACCTCTGGTCGGCAGGTCTCGTTCTCTGGCTTTGCATCCTTTGCTGTCAGGCTTTGTGTCCTCGTGGTGGTGTAAGTCTTTCCTCCCAAGGTGTAAAAAGGCAGATCTACAGTCACCTTCACGCTCGTGGTTGATGGGTTTGCCACCACTGCAACCACGGTGTCGCCAGACTGTGATATGTATGCCGAACCTTCCAAGCTGGAAGGGTTGCCCTTGGGCCATTCTTGGTCGATACGCGTCATGCCGGTCACGAAACGTGCAAAGTGTGCCATTACATACCCGCGCTTGGTGACGGTTCCTGTGCTTGTGCCATACTGTCCGTCGCCCAACATTCCGTAGTAGCGCTTTGCGGCATAATGTATCCATGCGTTGAAGTCGCCGAGCATACAGGTGTTGATGCTGCGGAAGAAGTTGAAAACGTCTAAGTCATAGTTGAAATTGCGCGAAGTGCTTTGGTTCTCGTTCCAGTTTATGAGATATTCTGTCATCCATATCTCCTTGCCTTGTGCTGCAAGTTTCTTGTAGCCCGACTGAATGCCTCCGTATTGATGTCCTCCATAGATGTCGAAGTTTGGCAATACGCTTGATTTGTTTAGTTCGTTTACATAAGAGTCGCTCACAGCCAATGTCTCTGGGGCTATGATGCGACAGCTGATGGTGCGTCCGTATGTCTTTACAAACTCTGCTATTTCAGATGCCGACCAGATGCATCCTGCGTATGTGGCTTGCCAGTCTGGTTCGTTCTGTATAGATATGGCATCAAGTTCAACGCCATTTTGTCTAAGGTATTTCACGTAGTCTTCCAAATATTGGGCATAGTCGGGCCAGTTCTCTCGCTTCAATTTGCCTATGGTGCCGTCGCTGTTTTTTGCGTTGATTGTTCCATTGGTCTTCCACTCAGCTGGTTGGCCCCATGGAGATGCGAAAACTATCAATCCTGCTTGCTTTGCCTGTTTTGCAGTTTGCAACGACTGCGACCATGCGTTTCTGCCAATGGGGATGTAGAGACGCATGATATTGCAGCCCACTGTGCTGCCATTTCCCCACACACGTTTTATTTCTGTCTGGCTCATGTGGTTGTAGCCAAATTGGGGGCTGCACACGAATCCGCCAAAACCGGTGATATGTTGGTGGCGTGCCTCTGCGTTAAGTCTCATGGTGGTTGTTTGGGCGTTAGTCTGGCAAATAGTGGCTGCCAGAATAACAAGCATCATCAATTTTTTCATTTATAGTGGTTGTTTCTTGGGTTATGTAGTTTGTCATGGGTTGCCATGACCTATATTTAATATGCAAATTTAGAAAAAATAAGTAGGTAATCAAAATTAGATGATAGTATTTTATGATTTATTTGGCATCGATTATTGCAACCAGGTTGCAAAACATTTGGCTTAACTTTGCAGCGGAAATAAATAATTCGACTATGACAATTCATCATCACAAACACGATTGTTGCGAACACGAACATTCGAATCATCATGAACATGAGCATTTTCATGAACATTCTCATGAGCATTCACATTCTCATGAACATAATCATGGCAGCAAAAGACAATTGTTGCTTATTTTGGCTTCCGCAGTTCTTCTCGCAATAGCCATTTGGTTGGAGAAAACCGCCCAGTTGGAAAAATGGCAAATGCTGCTAATATATCTTGTACCTTATTTATTAGTTGGTCACGAGACATTGGAAGAAGCCGTCGAGGGGGTATTGCATGGTGAGGCCTTCAACGAGGACTTTCTCATGACGGTGGCAACTATCGGCGCATTGTGTATCGGGTTTCTTCCTGGAGCGGAAACGCAATTCCCTGAAGCGGTATTTGTCATGCTGTTCTTTCAAGTCGGTGAACTCTTTGAAGGCTATGCCGAGGGCAAGAGTCGTGAGAGCATCTCTCATTTGATGGACATCCGTCCGGATGTGGCACATGTGGAGCGTGCTGGGCAGGAAGTGACTGTCGCTCCCGACCAAGTGGAAGTAGGAGAGACGATATTGGTTCGCCCGGGAGAGAAGGTGCCGCTCGACGGGGTGGTCACTGAGGGCATCTCGTCGCTGAATACCGTGGCTCTCACAGGAGAGAGCGTTCCACGGCAAGTCCAGGTGGATGATGTGGTGGTATCAGGATGCATCAACCTTGTTGGAGTCATAAAGGTGCGCACTACCAAGACTTTCGGTGAAAGCACAGTTTCCAAGATTATAGAACTCGTGGAAAATGCTGGCGAGAACAAGTCGAAGAGCGAGGCTTTCATAACTCGTTTTGCACGTATTTATACACCTGTTGTGGTGTTTGCTGCCATCTTGCTTGCCATTTTGCCACCATTGTTGTCGGGCAGTCCCTTGCAGTCTTTCCCAACGTGGCTCTATAGGGCTCTCCTCTTTCTCGTGGTGTCTTGTCCTTGTGCCTTGGTCATCAGTGTGCCACTCACTTTCTTCGGTGGAATAGGTGGGGCTTCGAGGAGAGGCATTTTGGTGAAGGGGGCGCATTTTATGGATGTGCTCGCTAAAGTAAGGACTATTGTATTCGACAAGACAGGAACACTGACTCATGGACAGTTTGCTGTTGACGCTGTGCATCCTGATGTTTGCGATGAACATCATCTTCTTCATCTTGCTGCTCATGTGGAACATTTTTCCACTCATCCCATTGGGGCGGCTTTAAGGGATGCTTTTCCAGAAGAGGCCACTGATGGTTGCGTGGTGAGTGACGTGGAGGAGTTGGCTGGAAAAGGGGTTAGGGCTAAAGTTGGTGACGACTTGGTGTGTGTTGGCAACACCAAGATGATGGATGCTGTGGGTGCGAAGTGGCGTGACTGCTCGTGTGTTGGAACCATTATTCACGTTGCCATCAATGGCGTGTATGCCGGACATATAGTCATCAACGACCGTGTAAAGGATGATTCCAAGAATGCCATCCAAGAATTACGTGGTCTTGGCATCAAGCGTACTGTCATGCTTACAGGCGACAGGAATGCGGTGGGGGCAGACGTGGCTGACAAGTTGAAAATCGACGAATGGCATGCTGAGATGATGCCGGCAGACAAGGTGGATTGTGTGGAAAGACTCATCGGTAGTGAGAAGGATGGCTCCACGCTCGCCTTTGTTGGCGACGGCATCAACGATGCTCCTGTGCTTGCTCGTGCAGATGTGGGCATTGCAATGGGTGGACTGGGCAGCGATGCTGCAATAGAGGCTGCTGATGTTGTGCTGATGGATGACAAACCTTCCAAGGTGGGTCTTGCTATACGCATTGCACGCAAGACATTGGCGATTGCACGCCAGAATGTATGGCTCGCCATCGGTGTGAAAGTGGCGGTGCTCATTCTTGCAACATTCGGCATGGCTACAATGTGGATGGCTGTTTTCGCTGATGTTGGCGTCACGGTTCTTGCCGTGCTCAATGCCATGAGGGCGTTGGTTGCCGTCAAAGAATGATGTATCGTAAAGATAAGCCATAGGAAACATGGGCTTCGGCTACATGTATGGCTTATCTTTTGCATAATTATTGCATATAATCGCAATATTGAGTGTTATTTAACACTTATTAACCATAAAAACGAAAAAAAGTGGAAACTTTTTGTTTGGGTTTCGGTTTTTGGCATACCTTTGCAGCGATTTAAGGATAACGCTGTTAGTAGAGTTTTTTTAGATGACAGCATTTTGTTTATTATTTAATAGGTAAAAAGATGAAAAAGATTGTAATGACTATTATGGCTGTAGTAGCAGCTGTTTCAGTGAACGCACAAGTGTATGTTGGTGGTGGTGTAGGTGTTGCCAATGCCAGCGACGACAACGATGATGTGACCGTATTCAAATTCGTGCCCGAGGTAGGTTATACCTTCAACGATGATTGGGCTGCTGGTATCGCTTTCGGATGGGAAGGTTCAACCAAAGGTGGTGCCAAGACCATTTCAGTGAGCCCTTACGCTCGTTTCACTGTGGTGAAGGGCAAGGTGGTGAGTGCTTTCATTGACGGTGGTATCGGATATGAGCACACTTATAATGCAGGATTTGACATCGACGAGTTCTCTGTGGGACTGAAACCAGGTGTGGCAGTGAATCTGAGTGATAATGTGAGCTTTGTAACTCATATCGGATTTATTGGCTACAATAATGAAAAGAACAACAAGACCAACACAAAACTCAACACTTGGGGTGTTGACCTCGATGGACGTAACATTGTGTTCGGTCTCTACTACAACTTCTAATATTCGAAGTGGATATTTAGAATAAGAATATTATAAAAATAAGCCGTGGCTCGTATGGGCCGCGGCTTTTTTTGCTGGTTGACTTCCCCCTTTTCCTTCATTGATAGTTGCAAATAATTTTGATTACCTACTTACATGTTTTTCAGCTGTTTTGTATGAAAAAGAAATGTTTTTAGTATTTTTGCAATTACTTTTGAATAACTACTTATGAAACTTAAACTGTTGTCGCTCTCATTTTGGTTGTTGATGTGTATTGGCATCAAAGCACAATCTTCCGACACCACATTCGTATATCTGAAAGGTGGTGGCGTGGATGCGTATCCTTCTGACCTTGCTGAAGTTGGGATGCTGACAGATTCGGGACTGGATGTGGTTTGGGGCGATGAGACCGTCATAGGTTATGCCGCAGCCGACGTGGAACGTGTCAGCAAGGAGCCGCCAAGCAATCTGCCACATCTTGCCTCATTCAAGGTAAACAATAAGTACAACGATCAAGTTTATTCAGACGTAGAGGCTGACATCAATGGAGATGATGTGAACTTGGCGATAGGCTGCATAGGTAAATGGTTGACTCCATCTTTCCAACTGTCTGACGATAGGGCTGTTGCATATATAGGAGATGAAAGACAGTGGAGCAAGAAAAGCCGGCGACCTTTCGACCACGACATTACATATACCGTCGCCTTGCCCGACATGCGCATCTTGAGACGCATTCAACTGACTGATGACGTTTGGAGCAGCAATGAGGATGTTGTGATACCTATTACATTGACAGCAGAACAACTTTCCACTAATGCACCAAGCAACTATGATGAAGGACTCGACAAGGTGTTGGATGGCAATCCTAACACTTTCTTCCACTCCACATGGGGTGAAGGACCTTATCAGAAGTTGCCAGAGAATGAATGTCCTTATATCGACATCCGGTTGGATGAACCTGTAGAAAATATGCGGTGGGTCCTTATGACTCGCTCTGATGCTGATAGGATGCCAAGGGAATTGGAGCTGCTGGCTTCTGTAGATGGCATCAGCTGGAAGAGCATATCAGTCTATACCACTTCCAACGGACTACCTGTCAAGCCAGGAGACGTCTTCGTGTCTCCAACAGAAAGACTCGGTGAAGAATGCAGATTCTTGAGAATCAAGATGCTGCAGGCGTCATACAAAAACTATTTTTGTGTGGCTGAACTAAGGATTGTAAAAGTGATTTTGGCAACTGAGGGGGAACCACAACTGATAGAGCCTGCCACATACAGGTATGAGATGCAACCTTTCGGCCGCGATTATCGCGTGCATGTGGATTGGCTGTCGGATAAGGTGGAGCCAGTGCCGGTGGTCAGTATCAATACGAATAACGGTCAGATGATAAACAGCAGGACCACTTACTTGGATGCACAAATATCGATTGATGGAGCAGGGGTGTTCCCTTCCATGCCTTATACGCCTGTCCAAGTGAGAGGTAGAGGCAACTCCTCATGGAGTTCCAACCAATGGGACAAGAACCCTTACAGACTGAAGTTTGATGAGAAAAAGAAACCCTTTGGGTTGACCAACGGAAAAAACTGGGTGCTCCTGGCAAACAAGCTCAAGGGGTCGATGATGTGCAACGCTGTTGGCATGAAGGCTGCATGCCTCGCTGGTACTGTGGCTGCCAATCATATGGTGCCTGTTGAACTCTATATCAACGGACAGTATCGGGGTAGTTATAATTTCACCGAGAAAGTGGGATTTTCTAACAACAGCATCGACCTTGAGGATGAGACGTATGCCGTATTGCTCGAATTGGACACTTATTATGATGAGGTGTATAAGTTCAAGAGCAATCCTTACAATCTACCTGTCAATATCAAGGAACCTGATTTTAGTGAAGGACTGACAGGGTTGACACTTTCTGATGTGGTGACGGATTTCAACAGTGCAATGAACCAGTTGAAAAGGGGTGTTGATGTGGAGAAGGCTTTCGACCTCGAAAATCTTGCTCGTTATTTGCTGGTGAATGAATTGATAGAAAACTTTGAATTGATGCATCCCAAGAGCACCTTCCTCTATAAAGAGAACGTCAAGGGAGGTAGCAAGTACATCTTCGGGCCTGTGTGGGATCTCGATTGGGCTTTCAGCTATGAACTGCGAGGCAACTATTGTCTAAGCGAAGAAGAGATTGACTATTACACAAGAACCAGTATGGAGGCAAGACAATGGGTGCGTGATCTCAGATATGTAAGCAAGCAATTCGATAGGACATACTACAAGGTGTGGACGCAATTCATGACATACTGTATTGACGAGTTGCTTGATTTCTGCGATGATTATTATGCTTTCGCTCATTCTTCTTTTGAAAACAATAATAAAAAATGGGGTGATGGTGGCGACTATGCTTCCACGGCTTTATATATGAAGGAATGGATTGATGTGAGGGCAAAGTACGTGTATCAACACCTTACACCATACGACTTGACAGAGGAAGAACTTGAACCTTTGACAGGCATGACATCACCTCAGATAACTGAGATCTCGCCTGAAGATGGCATGCCGGCATTGGCAGATGTTTATGACCTTCAAGGAATTTGTGTGAAACGACAAGTTCCCGTAGGAGAACTACGTATAGGACTCGTTCCTGGAATCTACATCGTGAATGGTAAGAAGATGTATGTGAAATAACCTAACTATTCTTTGTTTTGCTGCTCTCTGTTTTTTGCATGCAGAAAGCGATGGCAACAGCCACTCCATACACTCATTTTGTCAACCCATGGATAGGAACAGGCGGTCATGGGCACGTGTTTCTTGGAGCCAATGTGCCTTTTGGCTTTGTACAATTAGGACCTACCGAACATACACGTGGGTGGGATTGGTGCTCTGGCTATCATGTCAGTGACTCCATACTTGTCGGCTTCAGCCATACACATCTTAGTGGAACGGGAATAGGCGAACTGGGCGACGTGACGTTTCTCCCCGTCAGCCATCCTGGTCAAAGGGAGGTGGAGTTCTCTCATGACAACGAGACCGTGCGACCAGGTTATTATTCCATCAAACTCAACCAGCCCAACGTGTTCGTGGAACTGACTGCCACACAACGGGTGGGATTTCACCGCTATACTTTTGGTGCCGATACAGCACAAGGACTGCTAACTGTCAACCTGAAGCAAGGAATAGGTTGGGACTCCATGACCGAGTGTCATCTTACTTTTGAGAATGACACAACGGTGAGTGGTTATCGCCGCTCGTCGGGATGGGCAAAAGACCAATGGGTGTTTTTCGTAGCGACATTCTCACAACCCATGGATGAGCATTGGCAGCATGGAGACACCTTGGCAATCCTTTCCTTCGCAGACCTTTCCCAACCATTGATGGTGAAGTGTGCTCTCTCTGCCGTAAGTGTTGACAACGCACGAGAGAATATGAGGACCGAACTGCCAGGGTGGGTGTTCCGTGAGACGGTAGCTGCTGCTGATGCGGCTTGGAATGAGGAATTGTCGAAGATTGATGCCGTGGAATATGATGATGATTTGAATACAATCTTCTACACAGCCCTATATCACACGATGATAGCGCCCTCGGTGTTTTGTGATGTCAATGGCGACTATCGTGGTGCCGATGGTAAGGTGCATCATGGTGACTTTGTCAATTATACCACATTCTCGCTTTGGGACACCTATAGGGCTGCACATCCGCTCATGACACTGATTCATCCGGAGAAGCAGGCTGACATTGCTGCCACGTTGCTGCACATATTCGAGCAACAGGGCAAATTGCCAGTGTGGCACTTGATGGGGAATGAGACCGACTGCATGGTGGGCAATCCCGGCGTACCGGTGCTGGCAGACCTTGTCATGAAGGGGTTTGTGAAAGACCGTGAAGCAGCTTTTCAAGCAATGAAGACGTCTGCCATGCTCGACGAGCGAGGCATGAACCTGCTCAAGCAATATGGCTTTCTGCCATACGACAAGGACCCTGACTATGAGACTGTGTCAAAAGGTCTTGAGTATGCGCTTGCTGATGGTGCCATAGCGGCAGTGGCAAAAATGATGGGCAAGAAGGATGATTATCTCTATTTCCTCGAACGCAGCAAGTCGTATCAGAAATATTTTGACCCACAGACGCGGTTCATGCGCGGACGTGGGAGTGATGGCGCTTTTCATGAACCATTCAACCCCTTTGGCGCCAGTCATCAGCATGATGACTATACGGAGGGCAATGCATGGCAATATACTTGGCTGGTTCCACATGATGCGCATGGTCTGATACGGCTTTTTGGAGGGGAACGGCTTTTTGTGGAAAAGCTTGACTCGCTATTCTTTGTCAGTGGCGACTTGGGCAAGGATGCCTCTCCCGACATATCTGGGTTGATTGGTCAGTATGCGCATGGCAATGAGCCAAGCCATCATGTCATCTATTTGTATAATTATGCCGGACAGCCTTACAAGGCGGCGAAGCTGCTGCGCCAAACCATGAGTGAGATGTATTTCAACGACTATGATGGACTGAGCGGCAATGAAGACGTGGGACAGATGTCCGCCTGGTATGTGCTCTCTGCCCTCGGCTTATATCAGGTGGAGCCTGCTGGCGGCAAGTTTGTCATAGGCAGTCCGCTCTTCCATCATGCCTCCATTCGTTTGGACAACGACAAATATTTCCATATTGATGTTGTCAACCAAGGTGAAAGAACCTACGAAATGGTTGATGGCAAGTTCAAACTCAAAGATGGCATGGAGAATATATATGTTCAGCGTGCATGGTTGAACGACAAGCCTTTGCATCGTTCTTATATAACTTACGAAGAGATAATGAGTGGAGGAACTCTCAAACTTGAGATGGGCCCAACGCCCTCTTCTTGGGGAACAAAGCCAAAATACCGTCCCTAAGTAGTTTATGAGTAAACAAAAATACTTAATAAAAGTTAATTTGTAATGTAAATCCATTGCGCATCCGAAAAATATCCATATCTTTGTGATATCATTTTGATATTAAAATTATTTAGTTATGGAAAAGAAGGAATTTACATTTCAGGGAACTGTTTTGAATGGCTTTGTAATGCTGTTCGTTAATCTCGCTGTTCTTATCTTGTCTCTCGCATCAATCATTTATGGTATCGTGTTGATAGATGAGGGAATAGGCAATGGTGGCATTTTTCTGACAGCAGGAGTCGTCTTGTTGATTGTCAATATTATAATGTGGTGCGGTTTCTTGCTGCTTGAACCAAATGAGGCGCGTGTTGTCACATGGTTCGGCAAATATAGCGGCACTTTCACAAAGACGGGATTCTATTGGATCAATCCTTTCTATAGCACAAAGAAAGTGTCATTGAGAGCACGCAACCTCGACGCCAAACCCATAAAGGTGAACGACAAGGTTGGCAATCCTGTAATGATTGGACTGGTGATGGTGTGGAAACTCAAGGATACTTACAAGGCACTTTTTGAGGTGGACTCACAAACAATGGCAACCAATCCAAACGCTGTGGGAAGTGACACCAAAGGGCTGATGAATGCTCTTGAGAATTTCGTAAGGGTGCAGAGTGATGCTGCTCTCCGACAGGTGGCAGGACAATATGCCTATGACGATGAGGATAGCAAGAGTGGTGAGCCAACCCTGCGCTCCAGCGCAGATGAAATAAACCAGCAGTTGGAGGAAAAGCTCGACGAGCGTCTTGCTCTCGCTGGCATAGAGGTCGTGGAGGCTCGCATCAACTATTTGGCATACGCTCCGGAGATTGCAGCCGTCATGCTGCGTCGCCAGCAGGCTTCTGCCATAATCACTGCTCGCGAGAAAATTGTGGAAGGTGCTGTCTCGATGGTGAAAATGGCTCTCGACAAATTGTCCTCAGAGGAAATAGTGGACTTGGACGATGACAAGAAGGCTGCCATGGTAAGCAATCTGCTCGTCGTGCTGTGTGGAGATGATTCGGCACAGCCAGTGGTGAACACAGGAACGCTCAACCACTAATCATGGCTAAGAAGGAGACTAAGACAAAAAGTTTCATCCTTAGAGTCGATAGTGACACGATGGATGCTATTGAGGCTTGGGCTGCGGACGAGTTCCGCAGCACCAATGGCCAGCTCCAGTGGATTATTACTGAGGCTCTGCGCAAGGCTAAACGATTACCCAAAAAGAAGAAAGATGATGGAGCAGGAGAAATTTGACGTTAAGAACGTGAAAGTCTATCGTACGAAAGAAGGAACGTTTTTTGAAATCGCTGTGGCATTATTGCTTTTGATTGCATGGACCATATCGTTATGTTTTGAATGGACAACACCGCTTGATTTCATTGGCATTCATCTGCATACCTTGTCTTTAAGTCTTATGGTAATCTTTTTGATGGTATGTGCCTATCACCCTCGGTTTATCCATCTAAATTCTTTTGGTTCAAGAGGCTATTCCAATATTCGCCAGGTGGAAATCGCCATACGTATGGCACGAGTGCTTGGCGTGGAATTTGCCTTGTTTGTGTTGATACTCAACATTCTGTCCGTGATGGGGATTGGCATGTCGGATGTGGTGGCAATTCCATTTGTCATAGTCATATTGGGCACCACATTTTGCTTCCTGCTACTTGTAAATAAGGCTAAATAATCATCTTTTTTGTCCAATCTACTACTATATGTGAGGAAGAATCTTGTGAAAAAAGTTTGATGTTTTTGTAAATGCAACAGACAAGAAAGTTGTTGTTACAAAACAGCCAATCTTGTTTTTTTACTTTTTATCGTGAGATACGTCAAATTGTAAAACACTTCAAGATTTACAGTATCAACTTTAAAAACATTACTTCATGAAACGATTGTTTCTCATTTTCTCTGTCTTTGCCGCAGTGTCGGCAAGTGCACAGGTAGTAGAAGATTTCAAACCTGCAAGTACAAACCAGGAAGGCAAAGAGTATCCCATGGTCAATTCCCAGCGCATGGTTCGCGCCCAGATTTCAGCACCAGATGCCACAAGTGTAAAACTCGACATTGGCGGTGTGAAATATGACATGGTTAAGAATGCCGATGGCGTTTGGACTGGTGAGTCGGCACCTCAGGATGAGGGCTTCCACTATTATCAGCTCAATATTGATGGAGCTTCTGTTCCCGACCCGGGTAGCAAATATTACTATGGTGCCAGCCGTTGGGGAAGTGGTATCGACGTTCCCGCAGCCGATGAAGACTTCTACACTGTGAAGAACGTGCCTCAAGGCTCGGTCAACGAGGTTTACTACTACTCCACGGTGACTGAAAAAATGCGTCACTGCTACATCTACTTGCCCGCAGCATACAACCAGAACCCCACAAAGAAGTTCCCGGTGCTCTACTTGCAGCATGGCATGGGTGAGAACGAGACTGGATGGTCGGCTCAAGGAAAGACTGGCATCATCATGGACAACCTCATTGCTGAAGGCAAGGCTGTTCCTTTCATCATTGTTATGGACAATGGTCTGAATGCCCAGCCTGCTCATCCTGACACCACACAGCGAGCTAATGGTTTCGGGGGATTCCCGGGCATGGGACCACGTCCACAAGGTCAGGCTGGTGCTCGTCCACAGGGTGCTCCTCAGGGCATGAGGCCCGGTGGAGGTCCTGGACAGCGCCCCGGTGGATTCGGACCACGTCCTGGTGGACCACGTAGAGGTGGCTTCGGTGGCTTCAACGCCTTCCAGGATGTTCTGCTCAAGGACATCATTCCAATGGTGGAGAAAAACTACCGCGTGATTGCCGACACCGATCATCGTGCCATGGCTGGCCTTTCAATGGGTGGAATGCAGACTCACATGATTACATTGGCCAATCCCACCAAGTTCGCATACGTAGGCATGTTTAGTGGAGGTACATTCCGCACGGAGGAATTGCAAGATGCCAACGACTTCAAGAAGACCAACAAGGTGTTGTTCATGAGTTGTGGCGGCAAGGAGAACATGGGTGTTGACAAGGCAGCCCAAGACCTGAAGGCAATGGGCATCAACGCCTATTCGTATGTCTCTCCTGAGACTGCCCATGAGTGGCAGACTTGGCGTCGTAGCCTTTACCAGTTTGCTCAGTTGCTGTTCAAGTAATCCACAGCCTGACGAGATGGAATGACATCTTATAAAAAACTCCCCTCTCTTTGTAATGGAGTAGGGGAGTTTTCGTTTCTATTTGGCACAGTGTATCAAGTGCTTATTTGTATTTCTTTACCCTGTCGTCATTTATGACACCCTTCCAGTTCATGCCGAAGGCGAAATCGTAGGAATTGCCTTCCCCGTCTTTGTAGCAACGCATGTCACGAGGCACATCCTCTTGTTGTTCTTCCACTGTCTTCATGTCTGCGGGCATCTGCATTGGCAGTAGGGCAGAAGGCTCAGACTTGCCACTGATGATGTCGAGCAAGGCTTGGTGCTGTACCTTGAAGGAAATCAAAATGGCATCGGCTGATGGCTCTATCTCGGACAGCACAATTGGCTTGCCAGTCTCCACTACCACTATCACAGGCTTGTCGCCCATTGCCTTCTTGGTGTTGTTCACCATCACCATGTCGTCGCGGTTGTATGTCTTTATCGTCTTGCCCTTGAAACTGCGGTTGGTGGTCTTTTCCATTGGGTCGCCTCCAGCTATGCTCGTAGCACGTGCATCATTAGCAGTATAGTCGTCGTATTGCAGGCTCATGGGCATGTAGCCATTGCCGCCCCTTTTCACGTCCTCTGTGCTGTAGCCGAAGCCGGTGCTTGGCTCTTGTATCAAGCAAAGGGCGAAATCGGCTTGTTCAGGTTCATTGACAACATCGTAATACTTTGCGACCAATGAGAGGTCTATGGGCTCCTCTGTCTTCTCTTCAGATATGCCACCCCATAATCCGGGTATGGCAGGGAAGTGACGCTTGGGCACATACACTTTCTTCTTGGCTTTCATGGGCAGCGTTTGATTGGCATGGTTCTTTAGCATTACTACAGATTTTAGCTGAGCCTCGTAGCCTTCTTTCATGAAATTGGGGTTGCCAACTATTTTTTCGGTCTCTGCGACATCGAGATAAGGATTCTCAAACAATCCCACACGATACATGTTCAGCAACAGACGGCGGGCGGACTGTTCAAAACGTTCCCGAGCACTTTGCTCACCGTATTCCTTGCACCACATCTGATATGCTTCAATTACCGGACCAATTTCGTTGTTTCCACCAAACTGGTCAACTCCTGCCTGCAATATCTTGTAATGACGTTCGGCTTCTGTTAGATTCTCCACACCCCAAGGCTTGCCGCCTATCGGACTGTCAAGCACCTTCATGTCCTTTGTGATGCCCCAGTCTGTGCATACCACTCCTTCGAATTTTGATTCATCTCTCAATTGCTGCTGAATCATCCATTTGCTGAAACTGCCGCCTACATTTTCACCAGAGGGGTCTTGGTTCCATAGTATGCTGTAGATTGGCATCACGGCAGAAGCCATCTCTGTGCCGCCACTGAGCTTGAACGCTCCTTCAGTGAACGACAACTTGTGCATGGCGGCGTTCTTGCCAGGATAGACTGCATATTTGCCAGACGCCAAATGTGAGTCTCTACCTCCTTCTTGGGCACCATAGCCATACCAGTGCTTCACCATGGCATTTACACTTTTAGTGCCCCATCCCTTTGTTTCTGGTGTGGTTTGGAAAGCGTCGCAATAGGCTCGCGCCATGTCGGTGGACAACTGTGGGTCTTCACCGAAAGTTCCATCGAAACGAAACCAACGGGGTTCTGTGGCGATGTCAACTTGGGGCGACAATGCGGTGGCTATTCCTAACGCACGGTATTCTTCGGATGCTATTTCACCAAAACGATGTACCAATTGTGGGTCGAAAGTGGCTGCCAGACCGAGAGAGGTGGGCCACAATGAAATGTGCCCTCCTGCACCGGCATTGAACTCTGTTGTGGCTTTTGCCTCGTGACGCGGGTCAGAACTTGTATTGGCAGGGATGCCATGGTTGAGACCTTCTACAAACGACTGCATGTTGTTGTTCCATTCGGCGGCAACAGCTGGACTTTCCACGCCTGTCACAAGGACAGCGCGAAGATGGTCGTCGCGCAAAAACTTCTTCTGGTCGTCGGATAGGTCGGATGCCTTCGCTCCACTCTCTTCGAATGATTTGCCATCGTAGGTGGAGGCTCCGAACCCCATGCTTTGAATCATTGGCACTGACTGATGACTGCTATAGAGCATCAGACCGGCGATTTCCTCTACTGAGAGTTTTGATGCCAAGTCTGCCGCACGCTTCTTTGCGTCAAGCCGCCAGTCTTCGTAGTCATCGAGAGTGTCGTTGCGGTTAAGGTCTTTGAATGCATTGCCATCCACTGTCAGGATTTTCACTCCTGAGGAGGGTGAATATCCCAATGTGGGACCTCCTCTTTGTTCTACAAGCATGAATGAGCCTACTTGCTTCTCGGTCCATTTTGTGCCGTCGCAGGACGTAGCAGATAGCAGGACAACTAATAGGATGGCTGATGGGAAAAAGTGTATCGCGGTTTTCATAAGATTATGTATTCTTGGATTGTAGATTCCGTTAGGTCAATGGAAAGAGTGCTTCTATGTGTTTTTCAACAAATCGTGCGTCACGATTCTGGCATAATGCCGGAAAGTGACGCACGATGAATTCATATGCTCTCTATATTAAAAGAGAGATAAAAGAGCTTTTTACTTAACAACGAGCTTCTTGCCGTCCTTGATAACGATGCCCTTGTAGTTGTTGGACACGCGTTGGCCAGCGAGGTTGTATGTAACTGTAGGAACAGTGTTGTAAGTGTTTACTACGCTGTTGATGCCGTCTGGGTCAACGAACATTTCAGGATTGCCTCCGAGAATCTTTACGAAGAAGTTCTCAGAACCAGTCTGGTTGATAAGAGACTCTGTTCCATCTTCAAGTTTCCAAACGAAATCCTTCAGCTCATAAGTATTTGCGTCTTTGATTTCAGAGAGGTTGAAAGCGATAGACTTCATGTCGTTAGCCTCAGAAGGAACAGTGAATGTAGTCTCGAAGTCCTGCCATTCTTCTGTGAAGTTGACATTGCCAATGGCTGACCAGTGGAGGTATGAACCTGGATCTGCATGGCACTGTGTGGAAGTGGTGGCCGGGATTGAACTCTTATACTTGAATTGGAGAATAGTAACTTCACCTGTGCTCAGCGTGCGGTTGGCAACAATCCAGAACTGGTTGTCCCAAGCCTCACCAGTACCACCTTCTTCTTCTCTTACAGTAACTGCACCATTTTGATCTGTGGTATCAGAGAGGTCATCTCTCTCGAGAGCTTTAATAACAACAACTGTTGGGTTAGGATTGATTACAGGAAGTTCATGATTTTCTTCACCTTCAAGTTTAATGAAGTTCATCTGCTTGTTTTCTGTATCTACAGAGATTTTCCATACACCAGCTGCGGGGAGTTTGATCTTTGCAAGACTTGACTCTGTGTAGTTGGGCCACTCTTCTTCACCGCCTACGATAGCGCCAGAAGGTTTGAGGGTAGAGCTCTTGAATGCTGCGTCGTTACCACGAACTGTTGAGATCATCACCTCATTTACCCATGAATTTTGGTTGCCTTGTTCACCAACAGTGGCAACGTAAGCCATACTGGCATCGTCAAAGACCATTTCTTGAGCGTTGTCGAAGTCATACTCCAAGCCAGTAGTTGTATTGGCTGAAGCTACAAAGAGACCTTCGTCAAGCTTCATGCTTTGCCAAGAGAGGTCGTCGAAATAGAAGTTGACAGCTTCCTTTACAACTGAGTTCAGGTTGAATGCGATAGACCAGCCACCAGCCATGTCATCAGCGATTGTCATGATACCATCGAAGGTTTGCCACTCTTCTGTGAAGGCAATATTGCCAATAGCATGCCAGATGAGGTAGTTGGATGGGTTCTGATAGTGAATCTGGGTATCTGTAGAACTAACAGGAGCAGAAGCCTTGTAACGGAAGTGAATCTTTACCTGGTCGCCAGACTTCCAAGCTTTTGGAGACTGAATCCAGAACTGGTTGTCCCATGCGGATGCAGCACCGTCGGTGATGGCAGGCTGGCCATGGCATACGAATACGTGGCTACCATCAACTTCTTCGATGTCAGCGGGGAATGGATCCCAACCGTCACCAGCTTCATTCATGTTTCTAAGTCTTTCCTTAGACCATGCACAAATCTTATAGTTGTTTTCCTGGTCGTCGAATTTGATGTTTGGATCTGGCCAAGGAGTCTCAGCATCACCCATGTAAGTTGGGATTGGATTGCCGTCAACTATGACAGGCTGGCCATCACTTGTAAGCCACTCTTGCCATTGTACTGGTCTCTGCTCTTTCTGCCATTCATAAACGGTAACGCTCTTCCATTCGATTGTTGCTGTGATGGTACCTGGTTGAGCGACGAGGTTACAAGGAGTTCCGGCGATTCCGGTGTACTCCCATTCTACCTCAGCCCAATCTGTACCTATGGAAGCTGAACCACTGGCTTGCTGGCCTGCTCCCCAGCCCCAGCCCATGTTGACGGTGATGGCGCAGGCTTCTGAAGCTTTTACCATTGCCTTGATTTTGTACCTTCCGTCAATTGTTGTTGGGATACCATCGGCAATGAAATACTGGTGCCAATATGGGCCAGCACCTGTTACCTTCTGATACTCTGTTCCACCTTGGGTCGTAACAGTACCAACAGAAGTTTCTCCATCTTTCCATTTGGCGTCACCATCACCATCAAGGTCTGCCTGTGTTGCATACCTATAATCTGCACCAAAGTCGGTCATGACACCGTCAATCCACTCTGGCACATAACCCATTACGTAGAATGGGAAGCCTGTGTTCTGTGAGTAGTCAGCCTTATAGACTTCTACCCAGTCAGCGGCTTTTGCTCCCATGAAGCATGTCAAGAGAGCGATAAGTGTAAATAATTTCTTCATAATAGAAAAAATTTAAAAAATGAATAAATAAAAAATAATGATAACATATATGTTATTAAATAAGCCTTTTGAAAGATAATTGCCTGGAAAAGCAGAATGAATCTTTTTGTTCACAGGCAATTATCCATCCGTTGAGTTACTTTCCGCTTAGGGCATCGCAGAATGCCTTGTAAGTGGCTGTACGCACCCAGTCCTTGCTGTTTTTGTCAACAGACCAAAGACCGACAGGGTCGGTGGTGTCTGCCAAGTTGCCCTTGCAGAGACCCGCCTGCTTGTCGTTTGGAATCTTGTTCATATAGCTCTTGATGACGTAGCCGTAGTAATCGGCAAGCTTCTGACGTTGATCTGCTGAAATGTTCTCCGCCGTTACACTAACGCCATCAGCATCTTGATATTTGATGTCGAAGTTGGAGAGACGGATGAGTTTTCCTGTAGCAGCAAGATTGGCAAGAAGATTGTCAAGAGATGCCACATTGGCAGCCTGTGTAGCCGCATCTTCACTATAGACAAGGTTCAATTTTGCATTGATGCCATCAATCTTTGCTCCATTCGCGTCCCAGATGCCAATCCAGTATTTCAGACTCTCAAGTTTCTTTGTTTCCTCAAGACCGGACTCGCTGATAAAGAACTTCAGTTCTGAAGGATTGCCACCATGCTTTTCGAAAGCTGCTCTTGCCACCCTTGACACTGCAGGAGCATAGTTTTCACTGCCAAGGATATCTTGCCAGAATATGCTTCCTGTAGAGTGCTTGATGTCGTACATTCCGTTCTCAAGTGTTGCTTTGGTGTCTATTGCCTCGTCAATGAGGTCAAATGACTTGATACGGCCATTGTTGATTTTCATCAGACCATCGCACCATGTGTTGATGGCATAGTTGATGGTGTCAATTTTCTCCTGTGTTGTCTGCTGGCGGTGGTTGTCTGGATAGTAGCCTACCTGAACCTTTTGGACATAAAAGATAGGAGAACGAGTGTTCTCAATTCTCAAATATCCATCTGTTGCGTCTTCTGCACTTTGGGCCTCAACCACAACCTTTGTCCATTTGCCTCCCTTGAAGGAGAATTTGCCATCAGCGCCAGGTCCTTCGAGCTTGTTGCCGGAGAAATTAATGAAGAAAGTGGCGTCCTTGTCTGCCTTTGCCCAGAAAGTAATGGTGTATTTGGCGAGTGGGTCAACTTCGAATCCTTCGATGATGCGAACTTTAGCCAAGGAACCTATTTTAAGGCAGTTTTGGTCGTCATACTTTTCGATTGTAGCACTTCCTGATTCTACTGTACCTTCAAACTTTGTCATTGTGTTGAAGTCAACAGACTTTCCTTCTACGTAATCGACAGGTATTTCAATAGGGGCGGTGAGCATGCTCAGCCACGCGTCTGCCTGGTTGGCATTTGCAAAGAGCGGACTGCCATAAACATCATAGCCTATTTCTTCTACATGGGCAAGAAGGTCACTCATGTCGAGGAAGTTCATCACACCTTTGGCATTGACGATGGTTCCAGACATCAGGGAGGTGCCGAAGGCTACATTGTCGAAATTGGTGACAGCTGCGGCATGTGCCATTTCCTGCCTATTGAAATCCGAAACCCTTAGAGTGGCGCCGAGAGACATGTTGGGATATTGCGCCTTGTCGATGTATGACTTGACAGGAGCCAAGTCTTTGTAGGGCTCTACGAAAGATGGGTCAGGTTGGGCAGTGAAATCGTCTGTCACGTTATAGTCAGCACAGGAAATTGCAAGAACCCCTGCAGCCAACATAAAGAGACCATTTCTAAAATTATTATTCATATTCTTAGCCTCCTTTTATTATTTTACATATTTTGGTGAGAAGAACTCTTTCTTGTTTGACTCACGAGTTTGAACTACAAGAGTGTCGTTGGTGGATACCTGGATATCATCCTCAAGAATCCAGTCCACTTCTTTACCGTTTACTTTCTTTTTACCAATGATTCTGCCTTTCTTGAATGTAACATTGTATGACAGACGGAGAATGTCGCGTTGAATGGGTTTACCATTCACATTGCCCCACTGGTAGTCTTTGTATTCAGGTTTCTCCGTTCCTTTGACAATGAATTCTCCAGAACCAGAGGATGGCGTCTCGTCATCGTCACTGGAAATTGTGCAATTGTTACCATCGAATGTGAGAACGAAGGTGCAAAGTTGAGATGGTCTTGTATCTCCAGATGCGTCCTTGCCTATATTAACATATACAGGGAAGGCTGCTTGTGACATGTTCTTTGAGGTGATGCCACATATTTCATCGTTCTGGTTTACGGGGTTCTCCTTGTAATGCTCTTTGTCAGAGTTGACAAGTGACATGTCCTTGCGGACAATAGTTTGGCTAACTCCATTTTCTGTCACATTGTCAACACCACGGCGAATATATTTTCCTTGCCATGGGTTCATATACTTCACCAAGTAAAGCACATAGTCTTTTGCAAGGATATCCCAATCTTCGGCATTGGTGCGTGGTGGAGTAATGCCTTTAAGACTGAATTCTTCAAGAGGCTTGCCACGGAGGATGGAGTCTATGCCAGCCACATTCTTCATCACAAGTGGAATGACGTATGTGTTATTTATAGCCTTTGCATCGTTGAAGAAAGCATCAGTGAACTGCACTTCCACATAGCCGCGAGGATCGCCATTGTAAGGAATGTAATTGGATGAAAGTGTATAATATGACGAGGGCATGGGAAGCACAGGCGAATTTGGGTTTCCACCTGCATCAACAAACCAGAGGTTGTTGCAGAGTGACTCATCGACGGCTATCTCCACCTGTGCGTTACGTCCGCCATACGCTCCACCCATTGTGGACCATATCCTGCATTTGTGTTCGTTGTCGAGAGTGTTGTCGTAGATATCATTACCTAAAATGAGCGTACGCACAGGGTCTTGATATGCAAAATAGGCTGTTGTACCGCCTTCATAGTCCGGGAACTCTTGCTCTGAATTGTAGCAAGATGCAAAGGTGAGAGAAAGGGCTCCCAAGGCTACTCCGTATATATATGTCTTAAGT
>ONAG01000073.1 GCA_900315745.1 uncultured Prevotellaceae bacterium | reverse complement strand
GGTACAATCAGCGTGAGCGACGTGAGCATGCTGGTGAGATATATCTTAGGCGAAGATGAAGTAATAGAAAACTTCAAAATAGAAAATGCAGACATCAACGGCGATGGAAACATTTCTGTAAGCGACGTGATGGCTCTGGTGGACATGATCCTTAACGGTGAAAACTCCATCGACAACATTGTGGTGAATGGTGCCGACGGCATCACTTACGGTGGTGGTGGCAGCGGTCCTGCCCATGCAGGCGAAAACCACATATGGGAATAAGTCTAAGAGATTGAATAGGAAGACGATTCCTACTGACATTAAATTTTATAACACAATATCCAATCTTGTGACACAGCCTCCATGTGATTTGCATGGAGGCTGTGTTTTTCATTAGTAAAATGTGTAAATCGTGTTTGATTATTCCTTTTCCACATTGTTTACATTTAAAACTGGCTGTGACAAAAGTAAAGGTATAAGGAAAGATAAAAGAACTAAAAATGCGATGGGTCTCGCAAAAAAGTATTATCTTTGCTGAGAAATGAGAGTTTATTATGAAAAATACGAAAATGACATTAAGGGACATGGCAAGAGTGGTAGGTTGTTTTTACATAAGTAGAAAACATGTTATATCTTGGATTGCCGTCATTCTCATATTATGCGGCACAAGTGTTTTCACATCATGTTCTGACGATGATGATTCCCCGGTCATCCATGAGCCTACATACGCCACACTGAAAGAGGCGCTTGTTGGCATCAACCAAATATCATTAATCAAGGCAGACCCAGACCAAAGATCAGTGAAAAAGAAAGAATCAGGCAAGTTGGACTACAAAGAGCAATACAGCATGCTCTTCCGGCAGGACTTGGACCATGAACATGATGGAGGTGACACCTTCCTTCAACGGGTAGCCATTCTTTTCCGTGGTTTCGACCGTCCCACCATCTTGGTTACAGAAGGATATAGCTGGAAAGCCTTTACTGATGTGGAAGACCTTGGCATCAACCTGAATGCCAACATGGTTCATGTGGAGCATCGGAATTTCGGCGAATCCCTAAACCAAGATCAAGGCAAATGGCAATATCAAACATGTGCACAGGCTTCAGCCGACCTACACGCCATCTACAATGCGTTAAAACCCATCTTTAAGGGGAAATGGATGTGTGCTGGTACCAGCAAGAGCGGTGAGGCAGCGATAGACTATGTATATTTCTATCCTGAAGACATGGCTCTTGCCGCTGCTTTCTGCTCGCCTTTCAACATAAAGCTATTTGATGACCGCTACGGCCATTATCTCTTCAACGAGGTAAGTACGGAGGAAAACCGCGAAATCATGAAAAGTGGCATCCGCATGGGATTGGAAAATGGAGAGGAAGGCATTTACAAGAGTGTCTGCGAGCTAATGGAATCAGCAAACCAACCAAAACCGTCATTCACTGAATATGTCTATGAGCTGTATGATTTATTCTTCGGGACATTCCAATACACTCAACCAATCAAACAGGAAAAGGAGCTTCGGGACATCGTTGCAAACGAGACCTCGATGCGAAACAGAATATGGGTAAATATCATTTCCAGCAGGGATGCAAATTTATACACCTACTATGTGGAATGTGTAAAGGAACAAGGGCACGAAGACCCAGGATACATGTATTCAGCCACCCAACTGGATGGTACGAGTTTCAATACCAACGATTACTTCAAAAGCATGCTAAAAACAGAAGACCATTGGCTGATTGACACCTACGACAACAGCGTCCGACTTGACCAATTGAAGAACTTTTTCACCAACAGTCCCTGCCCTATCCTGTTATTCTATTCTAAGGACGACCCATGGACGGCTGGTCAGCCCGATAAAATAGGCCCCAATGTCAAGAAAGTCATCAATCCCATTGGAATACATAGCAGTTGGATAAACGACACCAATTACTGTCCTGAAACGACCAAAAAGGAAGTGATGGATTTCGTGACTACTTACATCAATTAAATATAGAGCAAGAGAAAGTAGGACTGAACCATGATAGTATTCCTGCTTACTATAATAACACTGACCATTATTCCGGACGCCATTATCTGGAATTACATGTCCCCACCAGGCAACATTGGCTGGAAAATGCTATTATGCACACCAAGTCTGATAACCTGGATGTCATGGTTCGGCTTCAAGACCAACATTCTTTCACATGACATTGGCCTTCGTCTCTTTTTTGGCAGTCTGCTGCTGTTGTCATTTCCTAAACTTGTTTTCGTTGCAGCAGCGATACCATTTGGAAGTTTGGCGGGATGGATGGCAGCCATCATCGTGCTTATAGTGATTATCTATGGCTTTACAGTAGGGTGGCTTAGGTTGTCGGTGAAGAATGAGACCTTTGAATTACCAGACCTCCCACCCTCTTTTGATGGATACAAGATTCTGCAAATTACCGATTTTCATGTAGGTTCTTTCGAGCACCACCCAAAATTCATTAGTAAATTGGTTAGAACAGCAAACGAGCAGAAAGCCGACTTGATAGTATTTACAGGCGACCTTATAAACACAAAAGGCAAAGAAATCGAGCCATTTGCTAATATTTTGTCAAAATTGGATGCTCCCGACGGCGTTATCTCCATATTGGGCAATCACGACTATCACGACAAGCAAGAAGTAATAGAGACGGAAAGGAACCTGAAATGGAAAGTGTTGCTCGACGAGAGTCATGTCATAGAAAAATCAGCCGACAAGATAAACATTATTGGAGTAGAGCTGATAAGTGCTCCCCCCTTCAAATCAAGAGGCAATCTGAAAAAAGCCATGAGAACTGTTCCTGAAGGAGAGTTCAAGATATTGCTAACCCACGACCCATCCCATTGGCGCATGGAAGTAGTTGGCAATACAGACATTCCACTCACCTTGTCAGGTCACACCCATGCAGGACAAATAAAGATAGGACGGCTCTCATTAGCAAGAATGATATATCGTGAATGGGGAGGGAAATATTCAGAAGGCTGCCAGACACTTTATGTCTCATTTGGTCTTTGCGGCACGATACCTTTCCGCATGGGTGCTTGGCCGGAAATCAACCTGTTGACCTTAAAAAAAGCGAAAGGGTGAAAATTGCTCATCAAGTGTTGAGTAGAATCTTGGTGACCTTTTCCATACACAAAAAGGCGACACAATGACATTTTGAAGGAGGTAAAAACCTCAAAAAAGGCTGCAAAAATACGATAAATGTACTTTTTACACCTCTATATTTCTTCCACTCTTTTTTAGTTGTTGACATACAACAACACACTAACAACCAATACTTTGCGCAAAAGAAAGGCTTTCTACAATCCACTTTTTGATTTCAACATCTAACAGCCAGCACATTTTATTCATATCTTTGCGGTATAAATTGAAAACGCGAAATCACTAATAACCTAAACAATAAACTAATGAAAAAAGAAAGGTTTCTATTATCGCTATTGTCACTGTTTGTGTCAATAGTAGTCACCGCCCAATCTTTAGGAATTAAGGGTACTGTGACAGACGTTAGTGGGGATCCTGTAATCGGTGCTTCAGTCATCGTGAAAGGGCAGCCCCAAAAAGGAGCAATCACCAATGTAGATGGTGAATTCACACTTGATGTAGCTAAAGGTACTCCTTTGGTAATTTCATATTTAGGCTACGCCTCAGTAGAGATGTTGGCAGTGGATGGCATGACAGTCGTTCTGAAAGAAGACACCAACACACTCAATGACGTTGTGGTCATCGGTTATGGAGTACAGAAGAAAAGTGTGGTGACAGCCTCCATAGCCAAAGTATCATCCGACGACCTTGACGGCAAGACCCGCCTCCGTGCAGAAGATGCCCTCAAGGGCATGGCAGCAGGTGTCAATGTCACATCAGCATCAGGACAGCCAGGTTCGAAGTCCATGATACGCATCCGTGGTATCGGAACAATCAATAATTCCGAGCCACTATACATTATTGATGGAATGCCTACCAACCAAGACGGCATGGAGAGCGTGAACCCCAGCGACATTGAGAGTATCGAAGTGCTGAAGGACGCAGCTTCAGGAGCCATCTATGGTGCGCGTGCCGCCAATGGTGTGATTCTTGTCACCACAAAGAAAGGCAAGATGGGCAAGGCATCCATAAACTACAATTTCAGTTATGGCTGGCAAAATGCATGGAAGAAACGCGATGTGACAGGCGCCACGGATTATGCAATCCTTCAAAATGAGCGTCGAGTGCAGAACGGCATGACGCCCCTCTACGACGACCCATACAACCTGATAGACGCCAATGGCAACGCCATCAAAGGCTTTGGCACCGACTGGCAGGAACTACTTTTCAACGACAATGCCCCCATCGTACAGCATGACTTGTCGGTGAGTGGAGCATCGGATAAAGTGAATTACTACCTCTCATTAGGTTACTTCACCCAAGATGGTATTGTGGGCGGTAACTACGGCCATTCAAATTATGACCGCTTGACAATTCGCTCAAACAACCAGATGAACCTTTTCGATGAATCAGAAAAGCGCAATTTCCTGAACAAGTTAGACTTGGGAGCCAACCTCTCATACATGCGCGTACATAGTACAGGTATAGATGCCAACTCGACATGGGGTTCCCCTTTAGGTTCAGCCCTTTATTTGGCACCCACCCTGCCTGTAACTCTGAAGGCAGGTTACGCCCCTGACGGCAAACCATACATCGGCCAGCAGCAAATAGACCGCTATTCAGCCTTTGACCTTTACACTGATGGCTTCGGCGACCCATACACCATCCCCAACTTCATAGGAAGCTACCAGGAGCAGAACAACCCCTTGGCAATGATGCAGGGCAACCCCACACGTGGCTGGTCGCACAAATTCATGCCAAAATTCTCCCTCGACCTGCAATTGTTTGATGAGTTGAGATACCATTTCACATATAGTGCTGAATTATCATTCTGGGGCAACGAAGGAGCCATCTTGAGGCAATACTATCTCTCCGGCAACAACAACACCGACCACACAGATGCCAGTGCCTACAAAGGAAACAACAACACCTGGCAGATAGAAAACACCCTCACCTACGACAAGACGATAGGCAAGCACAGCTTCGGCATAGTGTTAGGCCAATCTGCTTTGAAATCCAAAGGCGACGACCTCAGCGGTTATCATTGGAACTTGGTGAACCCATCAAAGCCATCCATCAACTACACCACAGGTGGAAACATCGAATTCAGCTACGATGACAATGGCAAGTTGTCAGGTGCAACCAGTCTGGTAGGCGTGTCTGGTGGTCCATACATCGAGCACAGGCTTTCATCACTCTTTGCCCGTATGAGTTACAACTACGACGAGAAATACATGCTGCAAGCCACCATCCGTCGTGACGGCAGCAGCCGCTTTGGCAGCAACAACAAATACGGAACATTCCCTTCCGCTTCTGTAGGATGGAACATCATGAACGAGAATTTCATGCAATCCACTCGCAGTTGGCTCACCAACCTCAAGCTGCGTGCCAGCTGGGGAAAGAATGGTAACGACAACATCCAAGACTTCGCCTACACCACCCTGACCACCCTTGGCAACACGAGCAATTACTATTTCGGTCAGACAGCCTCGATGGTATATGGTTCGAAAGCCAACCGTCTGGCTAATGAGGACCTGAAATGGGAAGAGAGCGAGCAGACAGACATAGGCCTCGACTTAGGCTTCCTGAGCAACGCCCTGACCTTCAGTGTGGACTACTTCATCAAGAAGACCAACGGCATGATCATCCAGATGCCCATCCCATCGTATGTTGGTGAGGAACGACCACTTGCCAATGTGGGCGACATGGAAAACAGCGGTGTGGAATTTGAGTTGGGTTACAAGTGGAACATCTCAGACGCACGCTTCGCCATCAAAGGCAACGCCTCCTATCTCCACAACAAGCTGAAGAACTTGGGCAACGACACTGGATTCTTGAACTACGGCATCAGCCAGTTCTCAGACGGTGGCACTCGTGCCGAAAACGGTCAGCCATTCCCCTTCTTCTATGGCTACAAGACAGCTGGCATTCTTCAAAACAAGTCAGAGGCAGATGCCTACAACGCACAATATGGAACCAGTTCCAAGCCGGGTGACTTCCGTTTTGTAGATACCAACGGCGACAACAAGATATCCTCCGACGACCGCACCAACATAGGAAATGGAGTGCCCTCCTGGACATTCGGCCTCAACTTCAATGCAGAATGGAGAGGCTTTGACCTGAGCATCTTCCTGCAGGGTGTCAGTGGAGCCGACGTCTTCGATGCCACCTACCGCCAGGATATTGCTTCCGGAAACTATCCCACATGGGTATTGCAGCGCTGGACAGGCGAAGGCACAAGCAATAGCGTGCCAACATTAGGAGACTCCAAGAACTGGGTTTGCAGCGACATGTATATCCAAGATGCCTCTTATCTCCGCCTGAAAAACATCACTATAGGCTACACTCTGCCACGCAGACTAACCAGCAAGGTCAGCATCAGCAACCTACGTTTCTTTGCACGTGCAGAGAATCTCTTCACCTGGACCAAATATTGGGGTTTCGATCCAGAAATCGGTTCCGGCTCCACCAGTCTTGGCGTTGACTACGGCGTATATCCACAAGCCCGCATCTACACCATTGGTTTCAACATATCCTTATAACAACAATAAAGACAACAACTATTATGAATACCAAGATATATAGAATACTCGGTGCCGGAATGGCAAGTTGCGTGATCTGCGCATCCATGGTATCGTGTAGTGAAGATTTTTTGGAAGTCAAGAACCCCACTGGCGAACCTCTCGAAGAATACTACACCACCGAAGAGACCCTCAACGAAGCCCTCACGTCAGCATACGCCCCTTTGCATTGGCCCGACTGGGATGGCACTGCATACAACGACCTGACGGTAGATGGTGAAATCATGGGCGACGACTTCTGGGTAGGCGGTTCGGACAACACCGACAACCAACATTGGCACAGGCTGTTCAACTTCGAAGGCGACGGCAACAACACACTTTCCACCCTCTGGGGTGACTTCTACAGCGGCATCAAGCGTTGCAACGACGCCATCAAGTATGCCAGTTGGGAAGGCAAAGCAAGAGCAAAATTCCGCAGCTCGATGGAAATGCAAGCCCGCCTGCTTCGTGTATATTACTACAACATACTCTGGCATTACTATGGCAACGTGCCATTCTATCTGGAGAACCTCTCGATGCCATACACGGCACCCCAACTGACAGCCGACGAGATTTACAACAAGCTATTGCCCGAGCTCGAAGAGATAATAGCCTCAGGCGAACTGCCCATGCGCTGGACGGCTGCAGAGTCAGGAAGAGTGAGCCAAGCATTTGCCTACATGCTGTATGCAGAGATGGTGATGTATCAGAACGACACAGCACGCTATCCCCAAGCCCTCGCCTACATGAAGGAAATAATAGCAAACAATGAATATTCCCTCAATCCAAGTTTCACTGACTTATGGAAAGAAAGTGGCGAGTGGTGCGCTGAGAGCATCTTTGAAATCAACTACAACGACGACCAGGCACAACGCGACTGGAGCACCTCGATGGCAGCTGGCGGCACAGTGTTCCCCACCCTATGCTCACCCAACGGCTGGGGCGGTGGTGAAGGCTGGGACAGCGGCCAAGACGGTTGGGGATTCCTGCCCATGAAAGTGGAAACCTACAACATGTTTGCAGAGAACGACCTTCGTCGCGAAGCCACCTGCTGGGATGTGCGCGGCTACTCCTACACAGAGCGCTACCAAGACACACACATCTGGCACGGCAAATATCGCCCACAGTCTGACAACAACAAGGACTGCCCCACCTCCAAGAACTTGAACTACAACAACAACAAGCGTATCTACCGCTATGCAGAGACACTGCTCAATGCAGCCGAACTACTGCTCCAGACAGGCGGAAGCGCCACGGAAGCAGCAGGATATGTGAATGAAGTTCGCACACGTGCAGGTTTGGGCAACCTAAGCACCGTAACAATAGACGACATTCTGACAGAGCGCCATCTTGAATTCTGCGGCGAAGGCAAACGTTATTTCGACCTTGTACGCGCAGAAGGCATTCCCGGAGCCACCCAAAAGGCATCAACCGTCCTGGTTCCCGACAGCTACGGCTATCGCACCAACTCCTGGACACCAAGCAAGAAGCACATTCCTCTGGCACAATCCGAACTTGATGCCGACCCGACATTGGTTCAGAACAATTACAAATAATTGAAATTTCAAAAATAGACATCAGTTATCATGATTACAAAGATATTTAGAATAATATGTGCAGGAATGGTGGGATGCTGTCTGCTCCCATTAGCCACCTCCTGCTCGCCCGATGAGTTCGATGGTGCAGATGAGACCAGGATTCCCGTGCTCAAAGACCAGGACTTCCAAATTTCTGTTGACCAAGAAACCAACCAGATGATAGCCACCTACACCCCACCAGCAGGCACATATCCCATCTGGATAATCGATGGCAGTTCCTACTCAACCCTCGGTGAAGTAGGATACAAGAACTCAGAAGCCGGCACACACACAGTAGGACTGAAGTTGGGCAACCGCAATGGTTTCAGCCAAGGAACCATCACGAAGACCTTTACCTTCAACGAGACCAAGATAGACTACACTTCCGATTTCCGCAAGATAACGGGCAAGGAGTGGCGCTTCGCCAACAAGGAAGTGGCACACTTGGCTTGCGGTCCTGCGGGAACAGCAGGCACCGAATGGTGGAAGGCAAGTGCCGACGAGAAGAAGGCATTCGGAATGTACGACGACCGCATCACGTTCACAGCCGACACCCGCAAGGGCGGCACATTCACCTATGATGCCGGTGAAGATGGCTTGACATACGTGAACAAAGGCACTAACAAATGGGGAACACAAGCAGAAGACTTTGACGCCAACGTAGGCAACCAGACCACCACCTGGAGTTTCGAAGTATATAACTGGGAAGATGCCGAAGGCAATGTTACCCCTCAGACCTACATCCAACTTGCCCCCAACACCGCCTTCCCATATATCAGTAGCAACGAGCAATATGAAAACCCCAAATTCCGTATTGAGACACTGACAGCCAAGAAACTCGTGTTGATATATGAGCCTAAAGACCGCAGCATAGCCTGGCGTTTCATCTTCACAAGCGAGGCGGCAGAAAAAGAATGGACCGGTTTCGATCCCAACAGCGACTTCAACATGTGGAAGAACGTGCAATACACAATGTCCTACTACTATGCCCCAGGATGGGTTCAGATTGACAACCCAGGTTTCGAGGCCAATGGCAACGATTACTACATCACACTGCCACAAGCCACATCCGACCAATGGCAGGCACAAGTGGCATTCAAGACCACCAACATTTCCACATCTGCAAGCAACCACTATGACTTCTCCTGCATCATAAACAGCGACAAGGACCTCAACGGAGCAACCGTGAAGCTCGTATTGGATGGCGACGACAACACCTTCTACTTTGCCGACCGCATCGACCTCAAGGCAGGCGAAGACTACATATTCTGGAAGAGCGACATGCCCGGCATCGACATGGAAAGGGTGAACCTGTTCTTCGACTTCGGTGGTTGCCAAGCCGACACACACATCAACATCTCAGGCATCGTGCTGAAGAACCATGCAGACGACGACGGCACAGTGCCTCCCGGCGACGTGCCAGTGACTCCCGACACCCCAACGATGGACTGGGACTACAATTCGGGCAGCAACCTATGGAAAGCCGTGGATGACGGAAGCATGTTTGACACATTCGGCTACTACTTTGCCGACAATGGATGGGGTCCAATACCATATCAGGAAGCAACACATAGTGGCGACACCTATGAAATCACCCTGCCTGAAGGACTTGGCGGTTCACAATGGCAAGGCCAGTTCCACATCGACACGAAGTTGAAGGCCAGCGCAAGCAAGACCTACAATTTCTATCTTGTGATGGAAGCCGACAACGATTGTCCGCAAGTGACATTCAAACTCACAGACTCAGGCGACACCAACTTCTTCTTGGAAGAGCGCAACGACGTGAAAGCCGACGTTCCATTCGTCCTGAAGCGCGAAGGCTTGACGCTCAGGGAAGGCAAGGACGCAGAATCCATCCGTTTGTTCTTCGACTTCGGAGGCTCACCCAGTGGCACCCACATCAAGATAAGCAAGATATACTTCGAAGAAGCCGTATCCTTGAATTACGATGACGCCGACAATCTTTGGAAAGCCGTAGATGACGGAAGCAAGTTTGATGCCTTCGGCTACTACTTTGCCGACAATGGCTGGGGAGGCATACCATACGAGGAAGTGAAACACAGCGGCGACAGCTACGAGCTGACACTGCCAGAAGGCCTCGGCGGCCAGCAATGGCAAGGACAGTTCCACATCGACACCAAACTGACAGCGAGCGCCAGCAAGACATACAACGTGCAGTTGCAGATTGAAGCCGACGCAGACCTGCCACAAGTGACATTCAAACTCACCGACTCCGGTGACACCAATTTCCTCTTCGAACAGCGCATCGACGTGACAGGCGACGAGCCTAATGTGATGACATGGAAGGGAGTATCACTGAAAGAAGGCAAAGACGCCTCAGCACTTCGCTTCTTCTTCGACTTTGGCGGTTCGCCAGGTGGCTCAAAAGTGAAAATCAGCAAGATCGTATTGAAGGAAAATTAAAAAATCACATAAAATGAAAAAGCTCATGTTTCATACAATAGCGTTATCATTAGTTGTAGCTTTAACAAGTTGCGGCGGAGACGTTTACGAAAACAATGCCCCTGTTGCGGTAGGAAACACAACAATCAACGTAGGGCAAGAAAAGATAGATGTATCCTCCGAGGGCGGAGCCTACACTGTATCAGTTTCCACCACAGGAGTGGAATGGGGAGCTTACCCAGATGTAAAATTCATCAGTACGACAGCTGAGAGTTCCAACACATCATCGGGTAATCTAACAATAAACGTAGAAGCCAACCCTGACACCACACCCAGAGAAGGTTCGGTAATTGTCATGTCGGGCACCACTCGCAGAACCATCAGCATTTCACAAGCAGCAGCCCGTGAATCGGCATACAATGCACCTGATGGCTATCATCTGGTATGGCAGGACGAGTTCAACAGCGGTACCGAACTTAATGCCGACAACTGGACCCATGAAGTACAGAATTCCGGTTGGGTGAACAACGAGCTTCAAAACTACGTGAATCACAAGAGTCCGGAAGGCAACCTCGTGACCGAAATAAAGAATGGCCACCTTCAGATACACTGCTTCAAGGAGAACGGCAAGATATATTCTGGTCGCGTGTATGCCAAAGTAAGAGAAGGTTGGACATACGGATATATCGAGGCTTCCATCAAATTGCCAAAAGGCAGGGGCACATGGCCAGCATTCTGGATGATGCCAGTCAACTTCAGGTCATGGCCTGCCGATGGAGAGATAGACATCATGGAGGAAGTGGGCAACAACGCCAACTATGTGTCAAGCAGTCTCCATGCCACTTCCCACGTACATTCCAATGGCACGCAAGTGACCCATGAAATGAAATGTGAAGGAGCAGAAGACGACTTCCACACCTACGCCATGGAATGGACCTCCAAGAACATCACGACCTATGTAGATGGCAAAGTGCAGTTAAGTTACGACAACCGTGGTCTCGGTCGTGACGATTGGCCTTACGACGCCCCCTTCTACATCATCTTCAACCTCGCCTGGGGCGGCAGTTGGGGTGGTGCCCAAGGAGTGAACGAGGCAGACCTTCCTGTTACAATGGAAGTGGACTACGTGCGAGTATTCCAAAAATAAAAATAGAAGAAAAAGGTTTTTCAATGGTTAGTTAGGAAAGATTGGTTTCAGGATAACTTTTTTAATTGAAAGGAACCAGCAATATGAAAAAATACATCATAACATTTGCCATTGCCATCATGGCGGGGACAAGCCACGCCCAACTGCCGGTCTATCTCGATGAGAGCAAAGACTTGGAGGTCAGAGTAGAAGATGCCCTGAGCAGGATGACGCTCAATGAGAAGATAGCCGTCATCCATGCCCAGTCCAAGTTTTCGAGTCCTGGCATCCAACGTCTTGGATTCCGCGACTTCTGGACCGACGACGGTCCACATGGCGTACGTCCCGACGTGCTGTGGGACGAATGGGAACAAGCAGGCCAGACCAACGACTCCTGTGTGGCATTCCCCGCATTGACATGTCTGGCAGCCACATGGAACCCAGAGATGTCGCGTCTCTATGGCGAGAGTCTTGGCGAGGAAGCCCTTTATCGAGGCAAGTCAATGATTCTTGGTCCTGGCGTCAACATATACCGCACCCCTCTCAATGGCAGGAATTTCGAGTATATGGGCGAAGACCCATACCTTGCCTCACGCATGGTGGTTCCATACGTGCAAGGACTTCAGTCGAAAGGAGTGGCATCCTGTGTGAAGCATTATGCCCTAAACAACGACGAGAACTACCGTCACCAGGTGAATGTCATTGTTGACGACCGCGCATTGCACGAGATATACCTCCCTGCCTTTCGTGCCGCCGTCATGGAAGGAAAAGCCTGGGGCATCATGGGTGCCTACAACCTATACAAGAACCAGCACAACTGCCACAACGAGATACTGCTGAACAAGATTCTGAAACACGACTGGAAGTATGATGGTGTGGTTGTTTCAGACTGGGGCGGCGCCCACGACACCGACCAAGCCGTGCGCTATGGCCTCGACATGGAATTCGGTACATGGACCGACGGACTAACGATGGGCAAGACCAACGCCTACGACAGTTACTACTTGGCAGATGCATACAAGCAAGCCATCCGTGATGGGAAATACACGGAGAAGGAATTGAACGACAAGGTTCGTCGTGTGCTGCGTCTTTTTTTCCGCACCACGATGAACAGCCACAAGGGATTTGGGTTCCTCTGTTCAGAGAGCCATTATTCAGCAGCCAAACAGATAGCCGAGCAAGGCATTGTGTTGCTCAAGAATGCGCCACGCTCTGGCAAAAAGAGCAAGCCATTGCTTCCACTTGGCGTGAAAGACATGAAACGCATCCTCATAGTGGGCGAGAATGCCATCAAGATGATGACGGTAGGAGGAGGCAGTTCGTCACTCAAGGTACAACACGAAATACTTCCCCTCGATGGACTGAGGCAGAAATTGAATGAATTGAATCCCAACATTGTGGTAGATTATGCCAGAGGATACGTTGGTGATACCGTTCAAAGTTACAATGGAGTGACCGTAGGCAGGAGTCTATACGAAACCCGTACTGCCGCCGAGTTGTGTGCCGAAGCATTGGACAAAGCCAAGGAAGCAGACTGCATAATATTCTTCGGAGGATTGAACAAGAGCGACTATCAAGACTGTGAAGGCCATGACCGCAAACAATACGAATTGCCCTACGGTCAAGATGAACTGGTGGAAGCCCTTCTCTCAGTCAATCCCAACCTTGTATTAGTCAACATCTCCGGCAATGCCGTTGCCATGCCATGGTACGGACGTGTGCCTGCCATAGTACAGGGATGGTTCATCGGTTCAGAGGCAGGAAAAGCTCTTTCCAATGTGCTGGTAGGTGAAGCCAATCCTTCAGGAAAGCTGCCATTCACCTGGCCTTCCGTTCTTAACGATGTGCCAGCCCACCGTCTGAATGCCTACCCCGGCATTTGGCGACCCAATCACGACATCATCGACGAGGAATACAAGGAAGGTATATTCATGGGCTACCGAGGGGTGGACAAATACAAGACCAAACCACTCTTTGCTTTTGGTCATGGCATAAGCTACACCACATTCAACATCGGGAAAGCAACAGCATCTGCCACCACATTAAGCATACCAGAGGCACAGATGACATATCTTGATGGGGCCATTCCCCCATCAGGCAGCATCAACATCACTGTTCCCGTAACAAACACGGGCGAGTGCGCTGGAGCAGAAGTTGTGCAACTGTATGTCAGCGATGTGAAATCAGCACTTCCACGACCAGAGAAGGAACTCAAAGCCTTCAAGAAAGTGTTCCTCCAACCTGGTGAGACACAAAATGTCACCCTCACCATCGGTTGTGACGCCTTGAGTTATTACGATGACGCACAACAAAAATGGGTTATGGAACCAGGAGACTTCGTGGCATTGATAGGCAATTCGTCAGACAACCTCAAGCAGAAAGTTAAGTTCTCCTTGGCATCAACGAAATAACAAAAACTGGATAATTCCACACTAACAAGACAAACAAGTAGGTGTTCATTATTAGCAAGTCACATCGTGGAGCAGACATACATGTCATAAACTAATAATTTACACCTACTTGTTTTTTAATACATGCTCACCATCATTCACATTCATTCTTCTTTCTTTTTTTCCACATAATTTGTCATAGTCTGTTTTTTTCATTATTTTTGCACGACTAACCATTAGGAAAAAAGAAAATGTTGTTGCGACTAATAATAGTCGTGCTTGCAAGCATGTCCACGTCTCTAATGCAAGCACAAAATATAGACTCACTCTATCGCTGTCTCGACATAGCCATAGCCGAGACACCGAAATACATAGAATCAAAGGAAAGCCGTATTGCAGAACTGAAGGGGAGGTTGCACAAGTCTTCCGACAAGAAAGAAAGCTACGATACCTCGCGCAGTCTCTATCAAGAATACATGCCATACATCAATGATTCAGCCATAGTCTATCTGCAGACATGCATCAGTTTGAGCGAACAGATGGGTGAACGTTCCCGAGCTGCAGAATGCCGCGCACTGCTTGCCCTGCAATGCAGCAATACAGGAATGTTTGATGAGGCACAAGCAATATTGCAGGAAGTCAACATCACCAACATCGACTCCATGGCACTCGGTCGCTATTACGAAGCATGCCGCCATGTATTTGGAGAGTTGGCATATTACAGCAGGGTTCCTGGTCAGCGTGAGCTATATACCGACAAGGCAAACGAATACAAACAACTGATGTATGCCACCCTCCCCCCTGATGACAACTCGGTGCTGTGCATGCACGAGCAAGACGAGCAGAACGCAGGAAATCTTGAGAAATCCATGTCAATAAACGACCATTGGTTAAACAAGGTGGAATATGGTTCACATCCATTTGCCCTGACCGCCCTATATCGCTATTTGGAATACAAGGCAAAAGGAGACAGCATAGAGATGATGCGCTGGGTGATAGAGTCGGCACTTGCCGACATACGCAATTGTGTGATGAACCAAGGTTCGATGTGGGAGATATGCAACCAACTGATGGTGCATGGCGACATCGACCGTGCCTCGCGTTACATCAACTTTGCAAGCGATTGCGCCGGCAGATTCGGTTCACGAGTCAGAAACTGGCAGATACAACCCCTTCTATTGTCTATCGACCGAGCATACCGTGATGAAAATGAGCGAGCCAAGAACCAGCTCCGTTTCTTTGTAGGAGCCATAAGCATCCTCGCTCTAAGCCTCATAGCCTCTCTGTTCTACGTCAATCGTCAGCGAAAGCGCCTTGGAGCAGCGCGTGACGAGCTACACGACAAGAATGACCAGCTCTCGGAATCAAACAATCAACTCTCAGGTCTGAACTCCCAACTTTCCACTCTCAACACACAACTGACAGCCAAGAACTTGCAGTTGTCACAGCTCAACCAGCGCATTGCAGAAGCTGGGAGAATAAAAGAAGAATATGTAGGCCGTTTCATGCGCCTTTGTTCTCTCTACATAGACAAGATGGACCAATTCCGCAAGCGTGTCAACAAGATGGTGAAAAACCATGAGTACCAAGACCTTTACAACATGACACGCTCACAGGAATTCAAAGACAAGGAATTGGAAGAGCTATACGACAGTTTTGATGCCGCCTTTTTGCATCTATTCCCCGACTTTGTGGAGAAGTTCAATGCCCTGCTCATCCCAGAAGAACGCATCACCCTTCAGAAAGGAGAGCGCATGAACACCAGTCTGCGCATCTTCGCCCTCATCCGTCTTGGCATAGAAGACAGTTCGAAAATAGCCGAATTTCTCCACTATAGTGTAAACACCATATACAATTATCGTGCCCGTATCAAGAATGGTGCAATATCCGAACGAGAACGGTTTGAAGAAAATGTCAAGAAGATAGACAACTAATCACCCTTTACACCATCTTCTGACCTTATCATTAACAGAACCAACAAACAATTTGGGCACATCATACAAGACAAAAGCCCTGTTTTCTGTGGGAGAAAGACTATAATACTTAAAGTAACGTGAAAAGAGAGTGCAAGCTGTCTGGATAGAATGCTTGATGCTAATTTCCTTTTTCACGTCACGCGAATATTTTCCCCAATTCCCATATTCTACAATGTCGCCTAAGATTACATTTCCCCTTTTCCTGTCCTTTTCTGTTATTGGCAAGGGAAAGTGCTGTTCAGGCAATCCAAGTTTGTCAACCAATATACTGCCAAACGCAGTAAAAGCATTTTGGTAGTCAAATTGTTTCAGAATATCAACGAGTTGCTTTTTATCGATGTCGTCGTGATAGTGATTCAATAGTATTGCAAGGTCGCATAATTGCCTTAGAGCGACACCCAGTTTTCTCAAATGCTGGAAAAGGTGAACGAAAGTATAGAAGACATTAAGAGTAGGAGACAAGATGCAAACCTCTTCTCCCCCTATAGTTATCTTGCTCCTTGGTGTATCATTGACAAGACTGTCGAAAAGCCTTTGGTGTTTTGGATGTGAGAACAAAGCCAAATGGAAATGCATTTCAAATTCATTGTTGTTATACTTGAAATCCAAATGTTTTGGCTGTGCGTATAAAGATTTGTCAATGATTTCTACCCCCCATTCATTTTTCAAGAGAGATTTCACATTGTCAAAATCCTTCAACTGGATATAAAAATCGATGTCACCAGGCACCCTATGCCGTGGATTAGGATAAAAAGCCGCGATAGTTTGTCCTTTCACCACTACATAATCTATGTTGTGGTCGTTGAACAACCTTGCGAGCTTGGCTACATTATCTTCGAGGTTTTTATTTTTCTTTTCCAAGGCATTTTGCAATTTCATCATGTGAATAACACATTTCTTTTGCAAGCCCATATTATTGCCTTTCAAGCAGTCGGTTATCAAGCCTGAGACACACTGCTTTTCTCCCTCTACCATCACCTCCTTGTATTCCCATGGATTCATGTCAAAATGGTCGAGATGAGTCTTCCACAATCCAGACCTTACAAGCATGAATATGAAATCAAGTTTTGTCATTTGTGATCAATTAAATTAGGTATTCAAAAAACGTATAACCCAAACAGGAGTTTTTTCTTCTTGCAAATTTATGCAAAATATCACAATAAGCAAAGAAAAACGCGGTTTTATTATCATGATTAGGTATATTCTATTAATTCTGATTTTATGAAATGTCATTTCTACAAATCGCCAATAGGAAGGATAATACTTGAAGGAAACGAAGACTCTCTCACCGGCCTATGGTTTGAAAGTTCCAAAAACTATAAAGGAAGAGGTCTCACGGAAACAAGCTCTCCCCCACTACCCATATTCGTGGAAACGAGCCGATGGCTTGACATATATTTTAGCGGCAAGGCACCGGGATTCACTCCAAAGATGGAAATTCAAGGCAGCGAATTCATGAAATCAGTTTGCCAAATCATGCTTGAGATACCATTTGGACAGACAACGACATACGGTGCAATAGCCAAGGAAATATGTCATAGGATGAACAAGCAAAGGATGTCAGCCCAAGCTGTGGGAGGAGCCGTAGGTCACAATCCCATCTCGCTAATCATCCCATGCCATCGAGTAATTGGTTCAAATGGCAACCTGACAGGATATGGTGGAGGTATCGACAAGAAGAAATGGCTCTTAAACATGGAACATAATCAGCCTTGATGCATAATCTATTTAGGGAATTTTGTCCGAACAATTTCTTTTTGTATATTTGTACACCCAAAAACATACAATAACATGACAAACAAAAAAATGATTTTTCAATTAGCTTTGGCTCTTTCATTTCTTATAGCCTGTGGGTCAAAAAACGCCAATGCCGGCAATGACTCAGCTCAGATAGACCAACAAGAAACCACAGCGCCAACAGAGAGCGAAGACAAGACTTCCGCTTCCATTGATGGCATCAGCCAGTTTGTCTCATGGGATATGGGAGCTTTGAGCGTGTCCAAGGAAGGGGAACTGTTCGTCATAAACGACACTGAAGGATATTACAAACTCTACCTGAAACCAACAGGAAACGGCACTTATCAAGAGACATCCAAGACACAGGACATGATAGGCCAAGGCGCACGGTTCGTGGCAGAGAAAGTGGGTGACATAACGACACTCACGGCATACAGCGACAAGATGATGCTCTTTTCACTTATCAGCTGTGATGACCTGAAAGCATACCGCAACAGGGCATACCGCCGAATCTTGAAAAGCCAATTTGAACCAACCCCTGACGGTGCCATCACCATCACCGATGACGAGATGAGCGGACCTATACTTCCTGACAGCCCCGATGTAAGCTACTTCTTTATAGAAGATGGCAAAGGTGATCTGACAGACAAGATACGCCTTTCACCAGGACGTTTCCATCTCTACTTCTCACCAGCAGACAAAGGTGTCAACCTGCACTTTTGCAGCCTCAATCCCGAGACAGGTGACCTCGATGTCAACTATGACCGCGAGAATACCATCATACTGCGTTACGCCAAAGACCCAAGATGGGAATGGCTCAGCACTGATGTCCTTGACACAGGGTTCATCATATACAACTTCGAGAAACCCTACTGGCAGGTAATGCTGAACAAGTTGAGAGCCAAAAAACAGCCCAACGAAGTGGAACAATGGAACCAAAGGCTTATAAAGAATCTGATAGAATACAACGACCCTTATACTGGTATCGGGAGCACTGATTATTAAGGCGGACAAAGGCAACTATTGGATAGCGATAAAACCATCAGGAATGTTAGAGAAGCTGCTGAGAATAACAGGCATAGATAAGCCCGAAAGGAAAAATGTAGCATTAGTGCTTTCGAGTGGAGGCGCCCGAGGTCTTGCACACATTGGAGCTATCGAGGTGCTGGAAGAGGAAGGCTATCATATCACATCGATAGCAGGCTGCAGCATGGGAGCCCTTATCGGTGGAGTCTATGCCGCCGGGAAATTAGAGGAATTTAGGGAGTGGATGAAAGGCATCGACCGCAAAAAGATGTTGGAGCTAACCGATTTCTCCCTGTCGCTGAACCACATCGTCAAAGGCGACCGCATCATCGAGGCAATCATGGAGTTTGTGCCAGACGTAGCCATTGAGAACCTCCCCATCCCCTATTGTGCTGTGGCAACAGACTGGATGTCCGGGCGAGAAGTGGTGTTCCGCACTGGCAGTCTCTTCGAAGCTATACGCGCCAGCATTTCCCTTCCTTCGTTCTACAAGCCCGTGCATCGCGACGGGATGATTCTCATCGACGGCGGCGTGATAAACCCCATCCCACTAAACCGTGTAGTACGCCACAAGGACGATCTGCTGATGGGAGTGGATGTCAGCGGGTATGATTACAAGGCAAAGGAAAACATGAAGCACGAGATCTCAGAGCGCCGCAATAGAGGAAAGTCGATGGCTGCACAGATTCTCGACAAGCTGATTCCTGACAACATCGATTTCAATCACTACACGGTGCTCTCACGCACCAGTTCATTGATGATACGTCAGAATGCCAAACTGATGGTACAATTGATGAAGCCCGACATGCTTGTTGACATTCAGATAAGCCGCTATGGCAGTTTCGATTATGACAAATCCGAAAAGTTGATTGCCATCGGCAGGCAGAAAACACTGAAGGCAATCAACAATTTTACGTTGCAATCCCAGCGACGCAAAAAGATGACCAGCAAACAGTCATTCAACGACCAAACTGAAGACTAAAGATGAAGACAACTATAACACCGCAACAAGCGCTCGAACAAATAAAAAGTGGTCACTTAAGTCAACTGAAAGGACTGGACTCGCATGACATTACCCATATCTTCGATGACGCAAATGAAGTGTTGCTGCTGACATATTATCAAAACGACCAAGCCACACCTTCTGCCGTCATCGAAGAGAATGAGTCTGAAATCCACAAATACGCTGACAAAGCCAAGGGTGTCATGCTACGGCTTGTATGCGGCAAAAGCCATGACCTTATGATGGACGACATGACCATCATCAGTTCTGTAGAGAATCTATTCCCTGAAGGCACTGAATTCTCATGGGATGTGGAACACTCTGAATCCACAGACTTCAAACTGCGCATTGATCTCTACATCATATCTCGCTTTGTCTAGGACGGTTGTGCTATTGTGGAATCCTGGCTGGCAGAGTCAACAGCCAAGAACAGCCACAATCCCCAATGACACATCCGCCACACGCACCGTCTTTCCAAAGAGACATGGTGAGAAGTGTCATTTTTTGATGATCTTCTTTCCGTTCTTGATATATATACCATGTCGTGGTTCCATAATCTGCCGACCTTGAAGGTCGAAGGCAGGTGATTCCGATGTGCCTGATGTGACAGTCTGAATAACAGCAACACTCTGTGCTACAAGGTCAGCCTTGGAAACTTCATAGACATCCGATTCGGAGTAAATGAGAAGGCGATCGCCATATTGTTGCAGGTCGTTCACCCGCTCAAGATCCTTCTCAAATGTCATTACTTGCGAGGGATGCCATGAGCGCCCGCCGTCAGTGGAGCACATCAGTTTGATGCAAGCCCCCTTTTGGCCGTTTCGTCCCAGACATCCCGCCATATACACTGTGTCGGGATGTTCGTTGTCAAATGCAGAAAAGTACCAATAGGCCGTGCGGGATTCATCACCCCAATAATCCTGGCAACTCCATGTCTGGCCGTTGTCATCTGAGAGGAATACGCATCCTTCGCCGCCAGCCAGCCAACAGTCGGGATTGGTGGGATGGAATGTCGGCTGGTGTACGCAGTTGTCACCGGGGAAGCCGAGCGAATTGCCGTGGTCGATCCATGTCTGGCCACTGTCGTA
>ONAG01000066.1 GCA_900315745.1 uncultured Prevotellaceae bacterium | reverse complement strand
TTTGTTTCATACTTTTCAAGATTGATGGTTTTCATCTGCAAAGCTACATAAAAATATGCTAACTTGCAAATTTGCTTGCAGTTTGACAACAATATACATGCAAGCGGGGCATGGCCACTTGGATGGTCATGCCCCGCAAAGCTTGAATGGAGATGAGGTCAAGCCTCACCCTTGTTTCCGATGTTGAAAGGAGAGATGGTGCGTGGCTGAGCATTGGGAAGTTGGATTTTTCCAAACTCCTGCTCATACCTTGCGATGTTCTCCTGCAAAGCCATGGCCAAACGTTTGGCGTGCTCAGGAGACAAGATGGCTCTTGTCCGCACCGTTGCCTTTTGAAGACCGGGGAGCATGGATGCCAAATCTACCACAAATTCCGAACTGGAATGTGCGATGAGAGCAAAGTTGACATATACTCCTTGTGCCACCTCTGGTGCCACCTCTATCTGCAATTGCTTGCCTTGCGGCTTGTTCTGATTGTCCATAACGTTTAGTTGTTTTGATGATTATTTTCTTCCATGGCCAATTCCTCGTCAGTGAAGTCGAGCACGTTCTTCTTGTTGGCCTGCATGCGGTCGTGCTCCTCCTTGGAGCCAACCAGCAGCTTGTCCCATTGCCTCAAGCCGGTGCCTGCAGGAATGAGGTGACCGCAGATGACGTTCTCCTTCATGCCTTCGAGATGATCCACCTTGCCACGGATGGCAGCCTCGTTGAGCACCTTGGTGGTCTCCTGGAAGGATGCAGCCGACATGAAGCTCTTGGTTTGCAAGGCAGCCCTTGTGATACCCTGGAGTATCTGGGTGGAAGTGGCTGGTATGACGTCACGCACCTTGATGGTACGCAAGTCGCGCCTTGTCAGTGAGGAGTTCTCATCGCGGAGCTTTCTTGCCGAGATGATCTGTCCGTTATAGACATTCTCACTGTCGCCCTTGTCGATGACATACTTCTTGCCCCAGATGCGGTCGTTCTCCTCTGCGAAGTCGAGCTTGTCAACAACTTGCTGCTCAAGGAATGTGGTGTCGCCTGGCTCAACAATCTGAACCTTGCGCATCATCTGCCTTACGATGATCTCGAAGTGCTTGTCGTTGATTTTCACACCCTGGAGACGATACACATCCTGAACCTCGTTGACGATATACTCCTGCACGGCGGTAGGACCCTTGATGGCAAGGATGTCGCTTGGCGTGATGACACCGTCGGAAAGCGGGGTGCCTGCACGCACGGCGTCATGCTCCTGTACGAGGATTTGCTTCGAGAGCGAGACAAGATACTTGCGTTGCTCGCCAGACTTGCTGGTGACCACGATTTCCCTGTTACCTCTCTTCAGACGTCCCATTGTCACCTCACCGTCGATTTCACTAACCACGGCAGGGTTGGATGGGTTGCGTGCCTCAAAGAGCTCAGTGACACGTGGAAGACCACCGGTGATGTCACCACCCTTGGCTACTGAACGTGGTATCTTGACCAGTGTGGTACCTGTCTCCACCATGTCGCCCTCGTTCACCATGACGTGGCCTCCCACGGGGAAGTTGTAGGTGCCTATGACATTGCCATTCTCATCGATGACATCGCAGGTAGGCACAAGATTCTTGTTCTTGTCTTTCGTCTCCACGATGATCTTCTCGGTCAAGCCTGTCGTCTCGTCGGTCTCTGCCTTGAAGGTGACACCTTCCACTATGTCGTTGAATTTCAACTTACCCTTGAACTCTGTTACGATGACAGCGTTGAATGGGTCCCATCGCGCGATGATGTCACCCTTCTTCACCATGTCGTTGTTCTTGAAGTAGAGTGAACTGCCGTAGGGCACTGGCATGGTGGAGAGCACGATGCCTGTATTGACATCTATGAACCTCACTTCAGCGAGGCGGCTTACCACCATCTGGCATTCCACCTGCTGGCCGAATTCCTTCGAACCCTCAACGAATGGCACTGTACGCAACTCGTCGAACTCGATGCGTGCATCGTTCTTTGCCTTGATGGCGGCATTGGCAGCGGCATTGGCAGCCACACCACCGGCGTGGAACGTACGCAGTGTAAGCTGGGTACCTGGCTCACCGATGGCCTGGGCGGCGATGACACCAACTGCCTCGCCCTTTTGCACCATCTTGCTGGTGGCAAGGTTGCGTCCATAACACTTCATGCAGACGCCCTTCTTGCTCTCGCAAGTGAGCACCGAGCGGATTTCCACAGACTCTATTGGTGAGTCCTCGATTGCCTGTGCCACGGATTCGGTGATTTCCTCTCCTGCTGCCACAATCAGCTCGTTTGTCGTAGGATTGACGATGTCATGCACTGACACACGTCCGAGGATGCGCTCGTAGAGTGTGGAGATGACCTCGTCGCCACTCTTGAGGGCGCTGCAGTTGAGTCCACGCAGGGTGCCGCAGTCCTCCTCGTTGATGATGACATCGTGCGACACGTCAACAAGACGACGTGTGAGGTATCCAGCGTCGGCGGTCTTCATGGCGGTGTCTGCCAAACCTTTTCTCGCACCGTGTGAGGCGATGAAGTATTCGAGCACCGACATGCCTTCCTTGAAGTTGGAAAGAATAGGGTTCTCAATGATTTGGGCTCCTTCGGCACCTGCCTTTTGTGGCTTTGCCATCAGACCACGGATACCGGAGAGCTGCTTGATCTGGTCCTTCGAACCACGAGCGCCGGAGTCGAGCATCATGAACACGGCATTGAAACCTTGGTCTGCCTCGGTCATTTCCTTCATCAGGATGCTTGCGATGTCGTTGTTCACGTGTGTCCACGTGTCGATTACCTTGTTGTATCGCTCGTTGTCGGTGATGAAGCCCATGTTGTAGTTCTCGGTGATCTCCCTCACCTCCTTGTTTCCTCTCTCGATGAGTTCTGCCTTTTCTGGCGGGATGATGATGTCGTCGAGGTTGAACGACAGTCCGGCGAGATATGCCATCCTGTAGCCCAAGTTCTTGATACCGTCGAGGAACTCACAAGCTCTTGCGAAACCTACCGACTTGATGACGTCGGCGATGATGTCGCGGAGGCTCTTCTTGGAAATCACCTTGTTGACGAATCCCACCTCTTCTGGTATGATGCCGTTGACGATGACACGTCCCACGGAGGTCTCCACCATCTTTGGTTCGAGCTTGCCTTCCTCGTTGAGGTCGTTCACCACGACGCGCACTTGTGCGTGCAGGTCGCATTTGCCCTCATTGTGGGCGATGATGGCCTCTTCTGGTCCATAGAATGTAAGTCCTTCACCCTTTGCTCCCGGACGAATCTTGGTGATGTAGTACAAACCAAGCACCATGTCCTGTGATGGCACGGTGATAGGTGCGCCATTGGCAGGGTTGAGGATGTTGTGGCTCTGGAGCATGAGAATCTGTGCCTCAAGGATTGCCTCGTTGCTCAGTGGGAGGTGCACAGCCATCTGGTCGCCGTCGAAGTCGGCATTGAAAGCGGTACATGCGAGGGGGTGCAGCTGAATTGCTTTGCCCTCGATGAGTTTCGGCTGGAATGCCTGGATGCCGAGACGGTGAAGTGTAGGAGCACGGTTGAGCAGCACGGGATGTCCTTTCATTACGTTCTCGAGGATGTCCCAGATTACTGGCTCGCGACGGTCAACAATCTTCTTTGCGCTCTTCACGGTCTTGACGATGCCTCTCTCGATGAGCTTGCGGATGATGAACGGCTTGTAAAGTTCGGCTGCCATGAGTTTTGGCAGACCGCACTCACCCATCTTGAGTTCTGGTCCCACTACGATTACCGAACGTGCGGAATAATCTACACGCTTGCCGAGCAAGTTCTGGCGGAATCGTCCTTGCTTTCCCTTCAGGGAGTCGGAGAGCGATTTCAGAGGTCTGTTCGACTCGCTCTTTACGGCACTGCTCTTTCTTGAGTTGTCGAAAAGGCTGTCCACAGCCTCTTGCAGCATACGCTTTTCGTTGCGGAGGATGACTTCTGGAGCCTTAATTTCCATTAGTCTCTTCAGACGGTTGTTGCGTATGATGACGCGACGGTAGAGGTCGTTGAGGTCGGAAGTGGCGAAACGTCCACCATCCAGCGGCACAAGTGGCCTGAGCTCTGGCGGTGTGACGGGGATGATTTTCATTATCATCCACTCGGGGCGGTTGATGTCCTTGCTGTTGCGGAAAGCTTCCACCACCTGCAGACGCTTGAGCGCCTCTGTCTTTCTTGCCACCGAAGCGTCGTTGTTGGCACGCTCTCTCAATTCGCCTGCTAACTCGTCGAGGTTGAGTGTGGAGAGCAGGTCGTAGATTGCCTCAGCGCCCATCTTTGCAACAAACTTGTGTGGGTCGGTGTCGGGGAGCATCTGGTTTTCTGGCGACAACTTGTTCTCGATGATGTCCAAGTACTCGTCCTCGGTTATCAGGTCGTATTTCTGCGAGCCGTTGGCAGGTTTCTGCACCACGGCGCTCGAAGAATCCTTCACCGTCTCGTTCCTTCCCTCGAAGTCACCTGGCTGGATGACCACGTATTTCTCGTAGTAGATGACTGCATCCAACTTCTTCGTGGGCAGGCCGAGCAGGTATCCTATCTTGTTTGGCAACGAACGGAAATACCAGATATGTGCCACTGGCACCACAAGCTCGATATGTCCGGAGCGTTCCCTTCTGACATTCTTTTCTGTCACCTCGACACCGCACCTGTCGCACACGATGCCCTTGTACCTGATGCGCTTGTACTTGCCGCATCCGCACTCGTAATCACGTGTAGGACCAAAGATGCGCTCGCAGAACAAGCCGTCACGCTCTGGCTTGTAGGTGCGATAGTTGATAGTCTCTGGCTTGGTGACCTCACCATACGAATTTTCAAGGATTTCCTCAGGGGAAGCCAGTCCGATGGTGATCTTAGTGAAGTTGTTCTTAACTTTTGTATCTTTTTTGAAAGCCATGCTGTTTACTATTTAGTCGAGTTTGATACTTAATCCGAGTCCGCGAAGTTCATGCAAGAGCACGTTGAGAGATTCGGGTATGCCAGGAACAGGCATAGGCTCGCCTTTCACGATGGCCTCGTAGGCTTTGCTTCTTCCCACGACATCGTCGGACTTCACTGTGAGGATTTCCTGCAAGACATGGCTTGCTCCGAATGCCTCAAGTGCCCAGACTTCCATTTCTCCGAATCGCTGTCCGCCGAACTGTGCCTTACCACCAAGAGGTTGCTGTGTGATGAGCGAGTACGGGCCGATGCTTCTTGCGTGCATCTTGTCCTCCACCATGTGTCCGAGCTTCAAGAAGTAGGTGATGCCGACAGTAGCGGGCTGGTCGAACCTCTCTCCTGTCTCACCATCATACAGGTGGGTGGAGCACAGTCTTGGCAGACCTGCCTTGTCGGTCCATTCTGACAGGTCGTCAAGTTTGGCACCATCGAAGATTGGTGTTGCGAACTTCACGCCGAGGCGCTTGCCTGCTGCTCCGAGGATTGCCTCGAAGATCTGTCCCAAGTTCATACGTGAAGGCACGCCCAATGGGTTGAGCACGAGGTCAACGGGTCTTCCGTCCTCAAGGAATGGCATGTCTTCCTGACGCACCACCTTCGACACGATACCCTTGTTGCCATGTCGGCCGGCAAGCTTGTCACCCACGCCAATCTTGCGTTTCTTTGCCACATACACCTTTGCCATCTGGAGAACGCCTGAAGGCAGCTCGTCACCGATGGTGATGGCGAACTTGCGCCTCTTCATCTCGGCATCGAGAAGTTTTGCCTTGCGGATGTAGTTCATGATGAGCTTGGATATGAGCATGTTGGTATGCTCGTCGTCGGTCCAGTTGTTCGACTGGATGCCTTCGTAGTTGAGGTTCTTGAGGTTGACTACAGTGAACTGCGAACCCTTTGTGATGATTTCAGTGTCGGCGTAGTCTCTCACACCCTGCGACGCCTTGTTCTGCACGAGCTTGAGCAACTTGTCCACAAGGATGTCTTTCAAGTCGTCGTTCTTGGCTTCGTATTCCTCGTCGATCTTCTGGAGAAGAACCTTGTCGGTCTTTCTTGAGTCGCGTGTCTTGACGGCCCTTGAAAAGAGCTTCTTGTCGATGATGACACCGCTAAGTGATGGATTTGCCTTCAGTGAGGAGTCTTTCACGTCACCTGCCTTGTCGCCGAAGATGGCTCTCAGCAACTTCTCCTCTGGCGATGGGTCGCTCTCTCCCTTTGGTGAGATCTTGCCAATGAGGATGTCTCCCGGCTCCACTCTTGCACCCACGCGGATGATACCGTTGGTGTCGAGGTCCTTGGTGGCTTCCTCGCTGACATTGGGGATGTCGGAGGTGAACTCTTCCATGCCGCGCTTTGTCTCGCGCACGTCGAGTTGGTATTCATCCACATGGACGCTGGTGAGCACGTCCTCACGTACCAGACGCTCTGACAGCACGATGGCGTCCTCGTAGTTGTAACCCTTCCAAGGCATGTAAGCCACGAGCAGGTTGCGCCCGAGGGCAAGCTCTCCGTTTTCTGTGGCATAACCCTCGGTGAGGATCTGTCCCTTGTGCACGCGGTCGCCCTTGTTGCATATCGGCCTGAGGTCGATGGTCATGTTCTGGTTGGTGCGGCGGAACTTTGGAATGCGGTATTCCTTTGTCGGCTCGTCGAAGCTGACAAATTCCTCTTCCTCCTCGCGGTCGTAGAGTATGCGGATGGTTGTGGCATCTACGAACTCGATGACGCCGTCGCCCTCTGCGACTATCATGGTGCGTGAGTCTTCGCACACCTGCTTCTCAAGACCTGTTCCCACGATTGGGGAGTCGTTGTGCAAGAGTGGCACTGCCTGGCGCATCATGTTACATCCCATGAGCGCACGGTGACCATCGTCGTGCTCCAAGAATGGAATAAGCGCTGCCGACACAGATGCTATCTGCTGTGGCGACACGTCCATGAACGACACGTTTGATGGGGGAACAACGGGGAAGTCAGCGTCAAGGCGGCATTTCACCACGTCGCGGATGAATGTTCCGTCATCATTGAGTGGCGCATTGCCCTGACCGATGAAGTGCTCCGACTCTTCCTCTGCCGTCATGTAAACCACATGGTCGTTGTCGAGGTCCACCACCTCGTCGGTCACCTTGCGGTAAGGTGTCTCGATGAATCCGAGTTCATTGATGGTGGCATAGACGCAGAGTGAGGAAATCAGACCGATATTGGGTCCTTCAGGACTCTCGATAGGACAGAGGCGTCCATAGTGTGTGTAGTGTACGTCACGCACCTCGAAGCCTGCTCTCTCACGAGAGAGGCCGCCAGGTCCGAGAGCGGAGAGACGTCTCTTGTGTGTCACCTCTGCCAACGGGTTGGTCTGGTCCATGAACTGGCTCAGCGGGTTGGTGCCGAAGAAGGTGTTGATGACACTTGAGATGGTCTTTGCATTGATAAGGTCGGTTGGAGTGAACGTCTCATTGTCGCGTACGTTCATGCGCTCACGAATGGTGCGGCTCATGCGTGCCAGACCAATCGAGAACTGGTTTGCCAGCTGCTCGCCCACGGTGCGCACCCTACGGTTGGAGAGGTGGTCGATATCATCGACGGTGGCATTGGAATTGACCAGCTGGATGAGATATTTGATGATTTCTATGATGTCTTCCTTTGTCAGGATGCGAACATCCATGTCGGTGTCGAGACCCAACTTCTTGTTGATGCGGTAGCGGCCCACTTCTCCCAAGTCGTATCTCTTGTCGGAGAAGAACAGGTTCTGGATCACCTCACGGGCGCTGGCGTCATCAGCGGGGTCTGCGTTGCGCAACTGACGATAGATATACGACACGGCTTCCTTCTCCGACTTGCTGGGGTCTTTCTGGAGCGTGTTGAATATTATGGAGTATTTGCTCGACTGCTCGTCATCCTTGTCAAGCAGGATGGTTTGAGTGCCACTGTCAAGGATGATGTCGGCAATTTCCTTGGTGATGATTTCCTCGCGTTTCACGAGGGTCTCATTACGCTCGATACTGACGACTTCACCTGTGAGCTCATCGGAGAAGTCCTCGGTCCATGACTTGAGCACCTCGCCGGCGAGTTTGCGGCCTATCACCTCCTTCATGTTTTTCTTCGTGACCTTTACTTCCTCTGCAAGGTCGAAGATACTGAGGATGTCCTTGTCGTTTTCATAACCTATGGCTCTGAGCAGAGTGGTGACGGGCAATTTCTTCTTGCGGTCGATGTATGCGTACATCACATTGTTGATGTCGGTGGCAAACTCTATCCACGAGCCCTTGAAAGGTATGATACGTGCTGAATAGAGCACGGTACCGTTGGCATGAACACCTTGTCCGAAGAACACACCTGGTGAGCGGTGCAACTGCGACACTACGACGCGCTCAGCTCCATTGATGATGAACGTGCCACTGCTGGTCATGTAAGGTATGGTGCCAAGGAATACGTCGGAAGTGACTATCTTGAAATCTACATGCTCCGGGTCGGTACAGTAGAGTTTCATCTTCGCCTTCAGGGGCACGCTATAGGTTAACCCTCTTTCGAGACACTCGTCTATAGAATAGCGTGGCGGATCGATGAAATAGTCAAGGAACTCGAGCACGAAATTGTTCCTCGTGTCGGTGATGGGAAAATTCTCTGAGAACACCTTGTATAGTCCATCATACTTTCTCAGTTCAGGTGGTGTGTCCAGTTGCAAGAAGTCTTGGAACGACTTCAGCTGCACGTCGAGGAAGTCGGGCGTTGGCAGCGGATTCTTGACACTGGCAAAGTTGACCCTTTTGTCAATGATTTTGGAAGCCATTAATCGTAATTTAATTAAAGGTGTGTTCTAATAAATATGAATATGCAAAAACAGACACAAAAAGGTTAAGAATCCCCTACTGGGAGACTCTTAACCATGTTTTCGAGAAGCGCCTTCCGGTCTTGCCGACCGTATCAGCGTTGAAGATTCCTATTACTTGAGCTCAATCTTGGCACCCTCAGCCTCGATGGTCTTCTGGAGGTTCTCAGCCTCTGCCTTTGAAAGACCTTCCTTGAGAGTAGAAGGAGCACCGTCAACGAGATCCTTAGCCTCTTTCAGGCTCAGACCGCAAGCTTCCTTCACAGCCTTAACGACCTTCAGCTTGTTGGCGCCTACTTCTGCGAGCACCACATTGAATTCGGTCTTCTCTTCCTCAGCGGGAGCAGCAGCACCAGCTGCACCTGGAGCAGCAACAGCAACAGCTGCAGCAGCGGGTTCGATGCCATATTCTTCCTTGAGGACGGTTGCCAACTCGTTAACTTCTTTCACTGTCAAATTTACCAATTGCTCAGCGATAGCTTTAATATCTGCCATTTTATTTGAAATTTAATTGTTTGTTAATGTTAATAATGGATGACTTTGTGTTTATTCAGGACGCTCGCCCAAAGTCTTCAGCACACCATGGATGGTGTTGGCACCTGATTGAAGAGCAGAGACAACGTTCTTTGCCGGAGATTGGAGCAAAGCCACAACGTCGGCGATGAGTTCGCTCTTGCTCTTGATGGAAGCCAGTTCCTCAAGTTTGTCAGCACCCACGAAGATTCCTTCCTCGGCATAAGCAGCCTTCAATGCAGGAATACCTTGCTTGGTGTAGTCCTTGAGAAGCTTGGCAGGCTCGTTAGCAGTCTGACAGAACAGCACGGCAGTGTTGCCCTTAAGGGCGCCGTAGAGTTCTGAAAAGTCCACATCGGCAGCTTCGAGAGCCTTGTGAAGAAGCTTGTTCTTCACCACGACCATCTTGATCTCGCTCTTGAAGCACTTGCGGCGCAATTTGCTGGTGTTCTCCGCATTCATGCCGGTCACATCGACCAGATAGAAATGGGGATATTGCTTCAGCTTTTCGCCCAAGTCAACAATTATAGTATCTTTTACTTCTTTCTTCATTTTACACTTTTTCTATTAAAGTTATTCAACCGACTTGGGGTCAACCTTGATGCCCAAGCTCATGGTGCTTGAAATAAAGATACTCTTGATGTAGGTACCTTTTGCAGCAGCCGGTTTCAGCTTGATGATGGTAGCGATAAACTCTTTCGCATTCTGCAAGATCTGATCCGGTGTAAAGGTAATTTTGCCGATGGAAGCATGCACGATACCAGTCTTGTCCACCTTGAAGTCAATCTTACCTTGCTTGACCTCCTTGACAGCGTTGGCTACGTTCATAGTCACCGTACCACTCTTTGGGTTTGGCATGAGTCCGCGGGGACCCAAGATGCGGCCCAAAGGACCTACCTTGCCCATGCAAGAAGGCATGGTGATGATGACATCCACGTCAGTCCATCCACCCTTGATTTTGTCAATATACTCATCAAGACCTACATAGTCGGCACCTGCCTCCTTGGCGGCTGCCTCCTGGTCTGGAGTACACAGTACCAGCACACGCACGACTTTACCTGTACCACATGGCAGAGACACCACGCCACGAACCATCTGGTTGGCTTTGCGGGGGTCAACGCCCAAGCGTACATCGATATCAACAGAAGCATCAAACTTCGTGGTGGTGATTTCCTTCACGAGTGCGGAAGCCTCTGACAAGGTATATGCCTTCCCTGCTTCAATCTTGGCGGCTGATAGTTTCTGGTTTTTTGTCAGTTTACTCATAGTTCCTAAAATTGAAGATAATTATTTACCAGGGAATTCGCCTTTTACAGTGATACCCATACTTCTAGCCGTGCCGGCGACAAGGCGCATAGCAGATTCGATGGTGAAGCAGTTGAGGTCGCTCATTTTGTCCTCTGCGATGGCGCGCACTTGATCCCAAGTGACGGATGCCACCTTCTTGCGGTTGGGCTCTGCGGAACCGCTCTTCACCTTGGCAGCCTCAAGCAGCTGTACGGCAGCTGGAGGTGTCTTGATAACGAAACTGAATGACTTGTCGTTGTAATAGGTGATAACGACAGGAAGAATCTTGCCTGCCTTATCCTGGGTTCTGGCATTGAACTCCTTGCAGAAACCCATGATGTTGATGCCCTTTGAACCAAGAGCAGGACCAACTGGGGGAGAAGGATTCGCTGCGCCACCCTTAATCTGTAATTTGATTAATCCAGCAACTTCTTTAGCCATTGTAATTTTTAAATTAAAGTGTGATATTATAAAAGAACATCAGGATGCGTAACCATCCCTTATTCTTTTACTACTTGCATAAAACCAAGTTCGAGCGGAGTCTTCCGGCCGAAAATCTTGACCATGACCTTTAGCTTTCTCTTTTCCGTGTTCACCTCTTCGATGACACCAGAGAAGCCACTGAATGGACCTTCCGTCACCTTGACAGTCTCGTTGACCTCGAACGGGATAGCTACCTCGTTCACAATCTCGGTCTCCTCGGCATTGCCAAGCATACGGTTGATTTCAGATTGTTTGACAGGAGAAGGGTTGTCCATGCCGCCCAAGAAACCAAGCACGTTTGGCATGAAACGCAGGGTATGCGCCACATCGCCTTTCATCTCGGCCTCAACGAAAATATAGCCAGGGAGAGAAACTTTCTCCTTGACCACCCGTTTCCCATCACTACGCTGTGTAGCATGCTTCTCCATAGGGATTACGACCTGGGAAACAAATTGCGACAATTGTTCATTGTGCTTAAGTTCGGCCTCAATGTATTCCTTCACCTTGGCCTCTTTACCACTAACGGTCTTAAGCACATACCAGTTTTTTCCTGTCTGAGCCATCACTTACGATAACAAATTATAAATGAACAGCATAACATTCTTGAACACCACGTCCATCAAGAACACCACAATTGCAATGATAAGGGAAGCAGATAGAACAACCATCGCACTGTGAGAAAGTTCCTTTGTAGTAGGCCAAGTGGTCTTATGCGCAAGTTCTTCGTAACATTCCTTGCAGTAGTTTACAAATCTCTTCAACATATCTCTTTTTCCTTATTAGCACGGGAAGGAGGACTCGAACCCACGACCCTCGGTTTTGGAGACCGATGCTCTACCAACTGAGCTATTCCCGTAAAAAATTCCCGCGCGCAGTGTCGCGGGAATTTGTTGCGACTATTTTACTGAAAATTAGTCTTCGAATACTTCTGTGATCTGGCCTGAGCCTACGGTACGACCACCCTCGCGGATAGCGAAACGGAGACCTTGGTTGAGAGCCACAGCGTAGATGAGTTCAACAGTGATCTCCACGTTGTCACCTGGCATAACCATTTCAACACCCTCTGGGAGAGAAATCTCACCGGTGCAGTCCATGGTGCGGAGGTAGAACTGAGGACGATACTTGTTGCCGAATGGAGTGTGACGTCCACCCTCTTCCTTCTTCAGCACGTAGATGGAAGCCTTGAACTTCTTGAAAGGCTTGATCTGTCCTGGATGGCAGAGCACCATACCGCGCTTGATCTCATTCTTGTCGATACCACGGAGGAGAAGACCTACGTTGTCACCAGCCTGACCCTCGTCGAGGAGCTTGCGGAACATTTCCACACCGGTAACCACAGACTTCTTGTCCTCACCAAGACCGAGCAATTCAACGGGGTCGCCCACGTGGATAACACCAGTCTCGATACGACCAGTAGCAACAGTACCACGGCCAGTGATTGAGAACACGTCCTCAACAGGCATCAAGAATGGCTTGTCGATGTCGCGTGGAGGCTCCTGAATCCACTCGTCGCAAGTGTTCATCAGTTCCATCACCTTCTCTTCCCACTTGGCAACACCATTGAGGGCGCCGAGGGCAGAACCACGGATGATAGGAGTATCATCTTCGAACTCATACTGAGCGAGGATTTCTTGAACTTCCATTTCCACGAGCTCGAGCATTTCCTCATCGTCAACCATGTCGCACTTGTTGAGGAACACCACGAGGCGAGGAACGTTCACCTGGCGGGCGAGCAGCACGTGCTCACGTGTCTGAGGCATAGGACCATCGGTAGCGGCCACCACGAGGATAGCACCATCCATCTGGGCAGCACCAGTAACCATGTTCTTCACATAGTCAGCGTGTCCCGGGCAGTCAACGTGTGCATAGTGACGCTTTTCTGTCTCATACTCCACGTGTGCTGTGTTGATAGTGATACCACGCTCTTTCTCTTCAGGAGCGTTGTCAATTTGGTCGAAGGACTTAACCTTGTCCTTGTTGGCCTCGATCTTCTCTGCAAGAACCTTGGTTATGGCAGCAGTCAAGGTGGTCTTACCATGGTCAACGTGACCAATGGTACCAATGTTTACGTGCGGTTTCGTACGCACAAAATTCTCTTTTGCCATTTCTTAACTTTTGTTATTTATTAAATGATTAATCGTGATTTCTGCTTCTCCACAACTATTAAAACGAGCTGTTACCGAGAGTTGAACTCGGGACCTCTTCCTTACCAAGGAAGCGCTCTACCACTGAGCTATAACAGCAACATTGAGCGGAAAACGGGACTCAAACCCGCGACCCCCAGCTTGGAAGGCTAGTGCTCTATCAACTGAGCTATTTCCGCAAAAATGTGGGTGCTGATGGATTCGAACCACCGAAGTCGAAAGACAGCAGATTTACAGTCTGCCCCATTTGGCCACTCTGGAAAACACCCTTGTTCTACTCCAAGTCTTTGAGCCTCTTGTCGGATTCGAACCAACGACCCCGAGATTACAAATCACGTGCTCTGGCCAACTGAGCTAAAGAGGCGAATCTTTGCAGCCGCAAGGCGCGGTCCTGAGGACTTGTCGTAAAGCGGCTGCAAAGATAGGTATATTTTTTCAACCGCCAAAATATTTTTGGCTTTTTTTTATCTGTTGCGAAGTTTTTCCTTAAATTTTGTCAATTGCACTTTCATGGAGTCTATGCATTGGTCAACTCCTTCCTCAAATGAATCGCAGGTCTTCTCCACATAGAGTGTCTGGCCTGGAACAGAAACAGTAATGCTTGTTTCCTTGTTGAGGGCAGTGGCAGGCTTGACAACTTTCAATTGCACCTCTACTTTCTGTATGTCTTCAAATGATTTCTGTAATTTCTCAGCCTTCTTCTGGATGAAAGCCTCTAATTTCTCAGTAGCGTCGAAATGGATCGCTTGAATTTTGATTTCCATAGTTTACCTCCTGTTTTTAATTAAAGGTTAGGCCCTTGGATGGGCAATGTTATAAACTCGTTTCAACTGTTCGAAGGTGGCATGGGTATAGACCTCGGTGGTCGTCAAGCTTTCATGCCCCAACAGCTTCTTCACACTCTCTAATCCTGCCTCATTGTTGAGCATCGCCGTGGCGAATGTATGCCGCAACACGTGCGGCGTGTGCTTCTTGAGGGTGGTGACCATGGCAAGGAATTTGGAAACTTCGTATCTCACTTGGTTCCTGTTCATCCTCTCGCCCTTGGAACTGACGAACAAGGCATCGTCCTCTCTCGTCACATTCTCGTCGCGGCATGCCATATAAGCTTTCAAGGCATCGCGCAACTCTTCTCCGAAGGGAATGATGCGCTGCTTGTCACGCTTGCCTGTCACCTTCATCTCGCATGTGGAGAAATCCACACTGCTGTCATCAAGTGCCATGAGCTCTGAAAGCCTTATGCCCGTGGAATAGAAAGTCAATATTAATGTACGTGCGCGTACATTCTTATAATCGTCTTCCCATACCATTTCGTCGAGGAGCTCGTCCATTTCCCTTTCTCGAAGGAACGACGGCAGGGGCTTGTCTTTCTTCGGTCCTTGTATTCCATGCACCGGACTTTTCTCGCAAAAGCCCATGGTGAGTGAATATTTGTAGAAAGACCGCAATGCGCTGAGCTTTCTGTTTACAGAACTGGCTCTATTGCCCTTGTCCATCAGGTGCTCCATCCAGGCTCTCACCACATCATGGTCAACTGTCCACCACGAAAGACCATCGTCAATACTTTCAAAATACGACTGGAATTCTTCCAAGTCCCTGCCGTATGACTGGACAGTGAGCAATGAATAGTTCCGCTCATGTCTCAGGTAATCCAAGAAAGTCTCAATCATGGCTGACGTGGCGCAGGATTGTTTTCGGCAACGAATTTACGGAATAAAATTCAAACCACCAAATTTTCGAATGGGATTTTTAATCCTCGGCTTGTCTCAGTTTTTGTACGTAGATAGCCTTCTCCATCTTGAGTCGCTTCAAAACAGAGGGCTTATTGTACTGCTGACGTGCGCGGAGTTCCTTAACCACACCTGTTTTTTCGAATTTTCTCTTGAATTTCTTCAAAGCTCTCTCGATGTTCTCGCCATCTTTTACGGGTACAATAATCATGCTTTTGTTGTAAAATTTTAATGTTAAACTTATTGGTTTTTACCTTCTTTTGAAAAAGGTGGGTGCAAAATTACATCTTATTTTCCCAAATTCCAAATATTTATCGATTTTTCTTCATAGGAAACGCCCAAATCTGCCATTATGTGCAAGACTGAGCAGCTTTGTTTTTGAAATGGCAATTGCAATCAAGCCCCAATGCCAGTTGAGACATGAAAAATACGGCAAATTGACAAGAATGGCGAACTCGATTGTTCGCCATTCTTGTTATGATCTATTCTATTTCCCTTGTTGCCTTTTCCAGCCATTGGCGATGCTCTTCATCGAGCAATGGCGAGAGTCTCTGGCGCACCATGGCATGATATTGGTTTAGCCACTTTTTCTCTTTTTCTGTCAACAGCGAGAAATCGACAGGCTTGAGGTCTATGGGACAGAGTGTCAGCGGCTCGAACTGCAAGAACGACCCGAAGTCGGTGTCTTGATAAGGAACTATCAACAGTGTGTTCTCTATCCTCACACCAAATCGCCCTTCCACATACACTCCTGGCTCGTCGGTGACGGTCATTCCTGCCACCAAGGGCGCTGGCTTCCATTCCATCCTGATCTGGTGCGGCCCTTCATGCACATTCAAGAACGCCCCTACCCCATGGCCTGTGCCATGAAGGTAGTTGAGTCCTGCCTCCCACAATGGCGAGCGTGCTACGGCGTCGAGCTGCGAGCCACATGCTCCCGTTGGAAACTTGAGGTTCTGCAAGCGCAGATGGCCTTTCAGCACCAAGGTATAAACTTTTTTCTCTTCTTCTGTCAATGGTCCGAGAGAGATGGTACGTGTGATGTCCGTGGTGCCATCAAGATATTGCGCTCCCGAATCAAGCAACAAGAATCCCCGCTGTTCCAATTCCACATCGGTTTCTTCTGTGGCTTCATAATGCACTATGGCACCATGCGGACCATAGCCGGCTATGGTATCGAAGGAGATGCCTTTGAAGAGAGGCTGCTCTGCCCTGAAAGCTGTCAATTTCTTGTCGATGCTCAGTTCGGTCTGCTTATCGCCACCTTCTTCTGACATTGCCTTGTCCAACCAACACAGGAATTTCACCATCGCCACGCCATCTTTTGTCATGGCATTCCTGTAGCCTTCTATCTCAACAGGATTCTTCACTGCCTTCATGGCTGGTATGGGCGATGCCGCAAACACGGGGCTGACCTTCGGCGCCTCTGCTATGCTGCAGTTGGTTGTGCCGGCGTCCATCCATATCTTCGGACCGTATTGGCTCAAATTAGGCGTCACAGACTCATACCTGTCAACCGACACCCCTATGCCATCAAGATAGTTGGCAACCTCGGCTGTCAACTTCTCCGGATTGACGAAAAGCGTAGCGTCGTCGTGTCCTATGAGCAGATATGCCACAAAGACAGGGTTGCAATGCACATCCGTGCCACGCATGTTGAGTGTCCATGCTATGTCGTCGAGGGTGCTGACGAGCAGTGCGTCAACTCGTTTGGCGGCCATCTCCTTCCGTATCCGGGAGATTTTGCTTTCTGCCGTCTCACCTGCATATTCTAAAGGTTGCACCATGACTTTATCCACCGGTATGGCAGGCCTGTCTGTCCAGATGTCCTTAAAGGGGTCGGTTTCCACCGATATTTTCAAATCTCCAATGCTGCATAGCTCTTCTTCCAAGGCTGTTGCAGCTGATATGGTGAAGATCTCACCGTCTATGCCCACTTTTGCATTCCCTTTCAGAACTTGTGTCAACCATTCTGCTATGGATGGCGTTCCGGGTATGCGCTCTTTCATAAGCACATAGCCAGTGCCCTTCAACTGTTCTTCTGCTGCAATGAAATACCTGGAGTCGGTCCATAATGCCGCCTTGTCTGCTGTCACCACGGCAACGCCCGCCGAACCATTAAAGCCTGATATCCATTCACGTGCCTTCCAGTAGTCGGGTATATACTCGCCACTATGTGGGTCGTTGCTTGGGAAGATGAAGGCATCAAGTTGCCTTTGGCGCATTATCTTCCGCAGTGAGTCAACTCTGCTTGTTATAGATTTGTTCTGCATGGTGTATTTATTTTGTTCTGACGTTTCTTGCTTACCTTACTACCATCTTCTTTCCGTCGATGATGTAAATACCTGGTTTTGAGATGCGTTCCACTCGCTGTCCTTGTATGGTGTATATTCCCTTTGGATGGCGAGTTGCCACTTGCCTTGTTTCCATGATTATGTCAGGGTTGTCGTCACCGCTTTCAAGCGACCCCACATAATAGAGTTGGAATTTGTCTGCCTTGTACCATGTACCTGGGGATACGCCTATAAGCAAGGCGCCTTTGCCGTCTGCATCGGATGCCTCCACACGCACTCGGTCTATGACAGCCTCGGTGAAGTAATGCTTGCCGAACTGGTGCGACCGGACGGTAACGGTAGAGTCACCGGCAAACATGGTGATGTCCTTGCCGGCATCTGAGCCGAGCAGTGCCTTCAGGCGGTAATACCCTGGCACGAGGCCGCTCACCTCTTGTGAAATGCCCACGCCCAACGTGTCCTTCACGCCTTCTTCCGACTGATAGATGTAGGTGTTGTTGAGCAGATAGTCGCCATCGGCGCCTTCCGAGAAGTAATTGTAGGACGAGTTGGACTGCACCCTGGCGGCAACAGACGCGGTGATGGCTGTGTTGAGAGGTTTTGTAAGCGTCCACCCAACGGTTGACTTCATCTCAAACGACGCATTGCGTATGTTGGATGTGAAATCTACTTCCATGTGGCTGCCTCTTACTATCTGCTTCATGTAGTCGTTGCCCTTGTTGAGCAGTTCTTCGGCGTAAGCTTTCACTTTGGCGCCAGTGGTAAGGGTGGTGCCTGTCCTGTTGGAGAATTCACGCTCTGCATCTCTTATTGCCTCCGAATAGGCATCGTATGCTTCATCGGAGACGATGTCGCGGTATTTGTAGAGTATGCGGTAAGCCGCTTCTATGCTCTCTGCCAGTTCCTTGTACGCCGGGTCAAGGAGTGCATTGGCACTTGCTGAGAAGTTTCTTGTCACATCCTCAGCAGCAAAATATCCACGCAAGGCTTCCACCTTGTCGCCTTCTTCCAGGAATGCAAAAGACTGGTTGGCAACATCGTTTGGCGCCATGGCTCCCGACGGTGCCGTTATTGTTCGGTATGTGCCCACTAACGACGGGTCTGCATTTTCCACGGGCATTGCCTTCACCATTTTCACCTCTGATGTTAATGCTGTCCTCAACGTCATGTTGCCCGTATGCGACGACATTACCATGTAGGTCTTGCCTGCCTCAAGGTTTTTCTCGTCTGTCGTCTTTCCCGAGATGCCCGCAGGCAGGTGTCCGTCGATGCGGCGTGCTATAATGCCGTCAGGTACTCCAGCATCAAACGGCACCGTGAGCAGATACCATCTTCCTACCTTGTCGCCTATGCTGATGGCAGCGTAGGCAACTGAGAAATCTGCCACTGGTGCGAAGTCATGCCCTACGGCAAGATTCAGTTGAGTACAAATACCTTCTTTCACCACGTTGCTCGAACTTGCACCGGCATCGGCAGCTACATAATACAGGATATTGGGGTTGACATCCTTCATGTCCGGGACATCTGCCACTCCTTCCACTTCTGTCAAGTCGTAGGCTGTGGCAGAGGCATAGGAGGCATTGCCGGCAATAGTCTTGGATGCAAATTGTGTTGGGTCCCAATGTCCTTGCAGTTTCAGCACTCCGTCCTCGAAGCTCTTCACTTCCAAGTCGGCGGGCTTGATTACGAAATACGCCAGTGTGTCTGTCTGTGGGTCATAACGCAAGGTGTCCGTGGTTCCTGGCACGGGGTTCACCAACTGCACCCTGTACAAGACGCCCTCCTTGATGGGTGCGGAAGCTGTGCTGCCCACCCCGAAAGCTAATTCCTGACTTCCATTGGCGGGTATTGTTGTTCGTCCTGCCTTGTAACTATGGTGTTTCCAAGTGTTGCCCTCATCCTCCGAACTTGACACTTGCAGTCGGAAAGCTCCTTCATATCCCACCATGTTCTCGTTGCGCAATGTCACGGTGACTGTTGTTCTTGGGTTATACACCACGGTATATGCCTCCTGCCCATGCTGTTCCCTCTCCATGTTGCCATCCACGCGCATGCCTGTCATCCAGAGGTTGGATTTTGTCTGCTTGGGATCCACCACCTTGGTGTCCAGCACATTTAGATTGTCATCGGTCACTATGAGATACCATTTGCTTTCCGATGTGGGTTTGGCTGTCAATGTCAGTTCCACCGTCTCGTCCTTTCTTATTTCGGTCTCGGTGTCTGCTGATTGTTCATCACCCATGCTCTGTGGCGCCTTTCCCGTGGTGTTGGCGAAGAGGTGTATGCCAGAGAGTATCACCGACGACTTGTTGGTCACTCTTATAGAGATGTCATTCGATGCATTGGCAAAAATGTTTTCCGGCAACAGTATTTCGGCTTTCAGGTTATATTTCAAAGGATGTATGTCGTGCATCACCGTTGGCGACATGGAGAAATTGATGTTGTTGTCGCCACTGGCCCTCACGGTGTAGAAGCCATCACTCTGTCCGCCCCATCCGTAGTTGAAGTGGAAGAGGTCTCCATTTGCCCTGTAGCCATCCACCACGAGGGCGTGGCCTTCCCAGTTTTCCAAATATCCGGAATATACCAACGGATGTCCCTTGAGCAGGTCGGCATACATCAGCGCCGACCACATGTCGTCGGTTTGTCCATCGTCCTTGTTTGTCTGTTTTACATTCAGGTTGTATGCATCATAGGGTATTTTCCAGATATAGCCTCCTGTCGATTCGCCATAGTCCAAATATGCCTGCATTCCCACGGCGGCGACCAGAGTGGCAACGGCATCTCCATACTCGGCTGGCTGTGAGTTGTATGAGTCGCACATCAATGCCCATTTTAGGGGCGTGCCTGCCAAGATGCGGTATTCTGCCGTGGCTGGTGCGGCGCCATAGTCGTATGTTGGCGTGGTGTATGGCACCATGGATGGCATGTCGCGTCGCCAATAGTAAAACACCTGTGTGGCTGCGGTGGCTACGCATCCCGTGAGTGCCCTGTTCCCGTTTGGTAGTCTTGGCACCTTGTCATTATATGGCGCCGACTGGTGCCAATGTGAAGTCATCAACACCGGGATGTCCGAACGGCCTTCCACTTGCATCACGCCTCTCTTTCCAAAGTCTGAAGTGCTGTATGGGGTGTTGCGTCCTTCCGCTTGCAAGGTCTCCACGATGTTGGCATAATGGTCGAGCATCGCCAGCAGTTGCGGTGCCTCCTTTGTCTCGTCGAAATCGCCTTGTTCGGTATATCCTATGATGGTGGGTATGCAGTCGTCGCCTGCCACAATGACATAGCCTTGTCCCTCTCCACGGCTGAACACATAATATGGGGCTGCGATGCTGCCTGCACGACGTTTGTTGGCTGTGTGGCACAACTTTGCTGTCTGGCCCTCAGACACATACGCCTGGGCGCACGCTCTTGCCTTCTGCATGTCTATCGGATTTGCATGCGTCACGCCTGCCAACATTATTGCTACCAAGGTAAACAAGTTTCTCATAGTTAATATGATATAAAGTGAAAGAATGTAACCATGTTCCCAAGCGGAACTATGGACGGTGGCGTCTCTCGGGGCAACGAAATAGCCCTGCTCGGCAACTTCATGTAATCCCACCTTTGCAAAATTAGAAATAAAAAACGACAATTCAAAAACAAATCACAAAAATCAAATTGGGAACGAACAAAATGCAAAAAAATAAGTGGTTTCGCTTTGATTTATGGGCGGTTTGCTGTATCTTTGCCCAAAAATAAGCAATTAACCATTTAATACGACACAAATATGGCTTTTTTGACAAACGAAAAACTGACAATCGTCGGCGCAGCCGGCATGATTGGCTCCAACATGGTACAGACAGCCCTTATGATGGGACTTACCAGTGACATCTGCCTCTATGACGTGTTCTCTCCCGAAGGAGTGGCTGAAGAAATGCGCCAGAGCGGTTTCGGAAATGTGAAAATCACAGCAACAACCGACCCCGCCGAGGCTTACACCAACGCCAAGTACATCATCTCAAGTGGTGGCGCTCCACGCAAGGAAGGCATGACACGCGAGGACCTGCTGGCAGGCAACTGCAAGATAGCAGAGGAGTTAGGCAAGGACATCCAGAAATACTGCCCCGACGTGAAGCATGTTGTTATCATCTTCAACCCCGCTGACCTCACCGGTCTGGTAACCCTGCTTTATTCTGGCTTGAAACCAGGACAGGTGACTACTTTGGCTGGCCTCGACACCACCCGTCTGCAGTCAGCCTTGGCAAAGAAATTCAACGTGATGCAAGACGAGATCACCGGATGCGCCACATACGGCGGACACGGCGAGCAGATGGCAGTCTTCGGCAGCCACGTGGAAATTGCCGGACGCAAGCTTACAGACATCATCGGCACAGAGGAATTCCCCGCTGAGGAATGGGAGCAGATGAAGAAGGATGTGACTCAGGGTGGTGCCCGCATCATCAAACTGCGTGGACGCTCGTCGTTCCAGAGCCCATCTTACCTTTCCGTGGAGATGATTCGCGCCGCCATGGGTGGTGAGCCTTTCCGCTTCCCCGTAGGCACATACGTGAAGACCGACAAGTACGACCACATCATGATGGCAATGAAGACCGTCCTCACTCCAGAGGGTGCCACATTCGAGGTTCCTCAGGGTACACCAGAGGAGAATGCCAAGCTCGACGCTTCTTACGAGCACCTCTGCAAGATGCGTGACGAACTGGTGACTCTCAACATCGTGCCACCAATCTCGGAATGGAGCAAAATCAATCCAAATCTCTAAGAAAAAGTTTTTCCCATTAATAGGGGGTGTGTCGTCAAAGGCACACCCCCTTTTTCGTATCAGGAGGACAGAGTTTTTGATTCAATCAGCTATTGAAATGGACCGCAGAACCAGTTCTCGTGATCTATCTATTTCAATGTTATGAATCGTGCATGAAGATTACCCTCAGAATGTGAGGGGCTCCATACTTTCCACTAAGGCAACATCTTTCTCGGCAAGTCCGCCGTGAGTGTAGATGGCAGACTCCCTGACGTCGCGACCCTTGGCTACATATTCTCTGCGCAGGTAGGTGAAGAGGGCGGCACGCCCCGTCTCCACGGCATTGCACTCCACTTTTGAGACGTTGTTCTTGCGGTGGATGCACTCACGCCATTGGGGCATGAACTTCACGTCGCACTGACGCAGCACGTCCTGCAGGTCGAAAGCAGAATAGGAGTTGCGGTAGTTGATGAGATAAGAGGCGAAATAGTAAAGGGCGCCAAAGACCGACAACTCTGGAGCGAACTTCCCTAAGAACAGTCCTGTGGCAAGGTTGAGCGCTTTCTCGTTAACGAACTCTTGAGGTTTGACGACAGTATATAGACCGACAAGATTGTTTCTCACGATTTGCCTGGCGATGCTCTCGCCATAGTAGAGTTGGATCATTTTGAGAGTCACCATGCCGTAGTCGAGACAAGCATCTTTGTTATTGAGCGCATCCTCCCATTTTGCTGGCGAGAAGAAGTCGAGTACCGATTTCTCTGTGGGGAACATTCGCTTGAAGCGTACCAGTTCGGTTTGCTGTCCATGTGAAAGTTTCAGGAAACTTACGTTGTCTTTCTCTTTGGTTGCCATCGACGAATTACTCAAGATCTCGACGGCTGTGGTTGGCGACGATGCGCCACGATAGGTGTGGTTGTTGTTCATGGTATGTTATCCTTTTTATGTTATCCTTTTATGTTGATGCTGCGAAGATAGGGCATTTTGCTGCCTTTGGTATGTCATTTTGATATGGACGTGATTTCTGGCTGTGTTTTTCAGAACGGGAGGAGGGCTTGATGCGCTGCCGTCCCATCGCCATGTGAACAGCCATCAGACCAAGGACGCTGACCATTTTGCCGTCGTGCCATCTCTGCCTCTCTCACCACCCTGGCTGTCTCTGCTATTGCCCACTGCTGGGCATGAGCCACGCACTCGTTCGACGTGGGTCTATGGGTGTAGGCGGTGCGCTGTACGAACACCCTGTCATGGCGTGCCCAAGTGGCGAGGCGCAAGGGCAGGCTCCATGTGCGCTGCAACTCAAACCGCATGCGCGAGCACGAGCGGTTGGGCTCCGTCCAGTAGTCGATGAAGGCATTCACCATCTCCATGCCATAGGTGGGAATGAAGGGCGTGAGACTTTCGATGAAGGTCTGGCGTCGCTCGTCGAGTGTTTGCGTTGACTTTCGCGCGCGTGTGCGTGAGTGAGGATTTTTTATTTTATTTTTTTCT
>ONAG01000054.1 GCA_900315745.1 uncultured Prevotellaceae bacterium | reverse complement strand
ATTGGGAAGGGTGAGGTCGAACTGGAAGGCGCTCACCTTCTCGTCGCCGTTGTCCAAGGAAAACACCAAGTTGGAACTGCCGCCTGGGGTGAGCATCAATGCCTTTGCGGTGAGGGTGCAGGAACTGAGCCCGGGCACTGCATTCGCTTTCTTCACCATGAACTTGAAGTCGTCGAAGTAGTAGTTGTTGGCTTCCTTCAGCACGGCGAGATTGAAGGCAATGGTGTGCATTTCCGTGTAGGCCTGTTCTTGGGTGATGGTGCTTGTCCTTTCAATCTTCACCCATTCCTCCGTGAAGGGGATTTCGCCCAGCATGTCCCAGTGGGTGTAGACAAACGGCTTGCTGAATGCCATAGTGTTGCAGACGGCGGGCTTGTCGGCACGCACCTTGAAGGAGATGGAGTAGTCGTCTCCCGGCTCCAGTTTCTCAGCCACACTGAGGAAGAACTGGGTGTCATAGGCTTCCAATTCTTCCCCCTCCGCCTGATTCCTCGAACTCACCAAGACGCACTTGTTTCCGGCATTTGTGGGGTCTGCTACGATGCGGGCTGGTCCGTTGTGCATCTCGCCGCCAACCCACTCCAAGGCGTAGTAGCACGACACGTCGTCTCCCTCGCAGTCTCCGTTGACCATCTGGTCGACATATCCTTGTGCTTGGGCACTTGCCGACAGCAACACGGCTGTAAGCAACAAGTAAAATTTCGTTTTCATATTTTCATTGTTTTATGGTTAGTAATATTGTTGTTTTGTGTATATATTAGTTACTTTCATCGGCTACGCAAAGATAGGACATATTTTTCATAAAGCAAGACCCAATGCTTATTTGTATATCTGATAATCAGCGCAAATTCAGACTATGTTGCTAATTGGCAGTCGATTGTGAGAAAGTAAAATGTATATGCCTTTTTGTGTCATTTTACAAACATTTTCTTTCCTTTGACGATGTATAGACCCTTTTGAGGAGTGGTGGTCAACTGTCGGCCTTGCAAATCGTATATTTTCTGGCTGCTAGATGGTTTTTCCGAGATGGCGGGTTGGATGTTGGTAATTTGGTTGAGGTCCTCGGCAGTAAATATGCACTCATCACCATCATAGCAAGACAGCAACAAGGAACCTGGAGTGCCATCCCACCAAAATGGGGAGTGTGGACCACCCATACATCCAACACCCTCTATCCAATAGTCCACCAAGCCATCGATGATATCCTGGCCTTCAACATGAGTCCACATGTCCATGCATCGGTGGTTCATACCGGCAAAGTTGAACATCCTCACTTGCTTCACCTCCATCTGAACCAAATCGTTGACCTCATCCTTGAATATTTCACCTGCTTGGAGGTGGAAGTCGAATGCCGGCATCTCGGGATAATCATTCCAATAGCATTCGTATATGCGGCCATCCTCTTCACGAAGACCGCTGACAAACCTACCGTCAAGGAACAGCTTCTTGTAAGTCACTCCTCCCATGATGGTGTCACCATTCAACACATAGGTATGGTGGAAGCCAATACCCCAGCGCCCCTTGATGTCTTTGTAATAACCCGGAATGGTATCTGATTCGGGTGGTTCGGCAGGAATTATGCTCACAACATTCCAAACCCTGCCTTCGACAACTGTTTGCTGCGTGGTGCCCTGAGCCACGGAAATCATCTGGCATGCAAAGGCAAATAATAATAGCAGATATTTTTTCATATTTAAATTTTAAGAAAAAAATAGAATATCAATTTAATAAAAGGATAATTTATGTCAAGGCTGTAATATTTCTAGTTCCGCGCCAATCCTGAAACATAAGGACGGAGTTTTTGTTTCGTTTTGGGTCTTCTTAAATACATTTTTCTCCTCCCTTGACAATGTCAAGGAGTTGTTTTCTTGTCTTGCATATATTCCGCTTATGAGAGACGGTCTCGCAGAATGACAAATGTCAAGCCATTGTTCACCATGCATTGGCAAATGTACCATTTTTACCCTTTCGTTCCAAATTATCCCATTTCACATTTTACACATTTTTGAAACATTCTGAGATTCTGGATTTTGAATGTTGTCGCCAATAGACGGGGTAGCACTTGCAAACATAGCAACTATGAGTCATGTTCACTTGACCATCCACTTTCTGCCATTCTGAATATAGAAACCTTTTTGTGGTTTCTTGGGCAGAGTGCGTCCCTGGAGGTCATGGACGGAACCATTATTTTTTACTCCCTTGGTGATTTCTGAAATCCCCAGTTCAAAGTCACCTTTTACGTATATGGGTGCGGTGCCACTGCCATATTTCCTAAATGACAATAGGCTGCAAGCCGAAGAGTCCCCATCACCGTAAGGAGCATCAACCCCAGGGTCGTTCTGGTAGGCAAAAGGGCCATAGCGGGAATTCAGGCATCCCACGCCTTCAAGGATTATCAGACCGTTGCTAAGATGGAGCATCCTGCGGCACACACCGTCACGCGTCGTAAGTGACGACACCGAACTGACCGTCACGTCGCCGACACACGGATACCTGTCGCCCTCGTTCAGGGAGAAGTCGAAGAGTACAACCTCATCTTGCCAACGGGCTGGTTCCTCGAAGATGACACTCCCTTCGGGCAGAATACTCCTCACGTATTCCATGTAACTGTTTCTCTTGGCATACCATTTGTCGGACAGACTGAGCAACAAGGTGGACTCCCCCGTCTCTTCCGTCTTGATGGAAGCGTAGATTCTCCAATAGGTTGACACAAATTCATAGCCACCCTTTACAGCATGGCATGAAACGCTTTTTTTCCATTCCCCCCTGTCGGCATCCCACACCATGCGCTCATAATCCCATTCCGGCTCGTAACTGAGCAGGTTCAAATCGTAGTCTCCCGACGCCAGAATCTGACAGTCGTATATGGTCTCTCCACCGAGCGTACAACTCACGAAAAATCTGTAGTCGCCTGACCCGTCTGGGTCGCTGGCCAACGGGCCGCCGCTACTGCCTACGCCTTCCACCCAGCGTATCTGATAGTTTCTCGGTGGCTCCCAAGGCCCTGCCGGGGGAGTCACGTCGTTGAGCACGAGCCTCCTCAGTCCGCGTCCATAGGCATTGACGATGTCTTTTGAGGCAACCTCATACAGGCGTTTACCCTCCCACTTCACTGTGTCGCCAACATTGGCGGAAAAGTCGTATTCAAGCAAAGGCTGTTCCCTCCCAGGCCAGATTGAGTAAACCTTTCCGCCCTCCTGGTACATGGCACATAGGCAATAGAAGCCATCGTTTGCGTTCGTCGTGCCAAACCTAACACATTTTCTGCCATTCACGATGGTGTCGCCACGAAACAGTTCCACATGACTCCTTCCATAAGGCCACCTCACATAATTCCATTTCTTTCCGTCCACCACCATGTCCTTGTAGATATCTTGCGAAAAAGCCATGATGGGAAGGAAAAATAACAAAGACAATGTTACCTTCGTAATTTTCATTTCTATTGATATTTTCATATATATTAGCATTACACACTTTTTTGGTTATTATTCAGCGAATAAATATTTCAATTCTAGTTTGTTCTTGTTGATAAAGATTTTGCAAGCCGTGAGGAGCATACAATAAATCTGAAATTCATTTATGATTCCGAGTCGCCACGAATCTTCTCGAAGCAAAGATATGAAAATCAATGGTTACTTTTACCCCCCCCGTTAAAAAATATTAACATTCTGATTTTTAATGGTTTATAGTGTTATGTGTAGTGTTTATGGTTGCATTCAGAAGTTTTTGGGTGTTTATACCCAAGTGTAGATGCCATTAGGATGTGAGGTTGATGATTTTTTCATTGAAATCCTTTGCCCCCTTGTCGGTATGGAACATCTTCTTGTTCAGCCTTGCACGAAGGTTGGTGATGGCTTGGGGTGATAGGTTCATCAAGGTGGCTATCTCAGAAGGACGGAACCCTGCTTTTATGAGAATACACAAGTTAGTCTCATGGCTTTGCAACTCATAACCTGTTTTGCCCAAACTCTGGATGAAAACGGGAAGCAGCCTATCGGCGGTATTCCTCAGTTCTGCCAACTCAGCCACTCCTGCACTTTCAATGTCCACTGCCTTTTGCTTAAGACGCTTGACGATGTCGCTTTTTTCAAACACATCCAACTGGTCATTGGAAGGACTATTCCCTTCCTCCATTTGTATGATGGTGTTCTGAAGCAATTCTATCTCTTGGATTTTCCTATTTATGACCCTGTTCTTTCTGCTTCTGAAGAAGAAAAATCCGCATGAGGCAATCAGAAAAGCCATTAACAGTGCCATCTTCAATCTTTCGGCTTTTCGCTTCTGGCCTTCGGCCTCCATCGTCTTTTCTCTGGCAAGTTCTTCATTCCTTGCATAGTTGAATGAGGAAACAGCCAACGCCAACGCATCGGCTTGGCTTTCCGCTTGTATGCTGTCAAGTGCCCTTTCAGCAAGCATTGAGTATTTGGATACGGAATCTATGACACCTCTCTTCCTATAGACTTCCATTAGGCCAAGATATGCGTTATAGTTGTGGGCGTATTCATATTTTGCCAGTTTCCTATAAAAGTATTCAGCCGAATCGAGTTGGTTGGTGCCGTTGTAATACTTGCCCTTGCTGTTGTAATAGTGCTCCCTCCCAGGTTCGATATTCCCCTTGGAGTCAAACAGGCCTGACTTTCCCTCGAAAGCCTGCATCAGGGTTCTGGCCCTTGCGTATTGAGAATCCCTAAGGAGAATGAGAATAGCAGTGGGATATACGCTTGCCGCCGCCTTTTCCATTCCATTTTCGAGGTACATCCTATGACAGTCCTCTGTTAGCCGGAAGCAGCGTGCAGTGTCGTCCAAAGCATACCATGCTGTCAACTGCAACTCATGACCTCTGATATAGTCGTAAATCCGCCCATCCTTCTTGGCAAAATGGCTGTATTGTTGTAATGCTTCTATCTGCTGCCTTGGCATTTGCTGAATGTCGAAGATGGCAGCCTCCTGCCCAAGAATGGCGCAAAGCGTCCGAAGGTCGCAGTCGTGTGCCGTGGTGTCGGCACATTCCACTGCCTTTTGGTAGGCACGTATGGCTTCCGGAGACTCCCCCATGTCGGCTTTTGCTCGCCCGAGAAGGTAATATGCCATCATCCGCTCATTGGGCGTGCCGTGTTTGTCGAAATATTCTGTGAGTATAAGTTGGAGACTGTCGGAACGGAATACTGTGTCAAGTTTGTTGTGCGCCACAAGGCGTAGGAGTTGCCAACGTCGGGTGTCGCTTTGGGTAAAGTTACGGGTGGACTGCTCCATGGAGTCGAGAATGGCAAGGGCGGAGTCGGGATACATGTTCATCAACGAATCAGCCCGTGTCAGCGACTTGTCATACCTTACATGCTTTGTGCAAGCCATGAGGGCGAGAAGGAAGACGATGAGTAAGCACCCCATCGCAGACACCCTTCTCATGAACCCGTATTTGGAAATCATGCGTTTTCTCGAATATTTATGAATATGTTGGCAAATATATGAAATAAATCTATATGTTCCTAACATGTGGGATTACACATTTTACACAAAAACACAAACGACTGTTTCCCAGTAAGATGCAAAACCATTATGATGTGAAATTTATGATTTTCTCACTGAAAACCTTTCCCCCCTTGTCGGTAGCCTTGCATGCATTTTTCTCCTCCTTTGACAATGTCAAGGAGTAGTCTTTCTTGTATTACACTCATTCCACTTATGAGAGGCAGTCTCGCAGAATAACAGATGTCAAGCCACTTTTCACCATCTATTGGCAAATTTACGATTTATCCCCCTCGTTACAAATTTTCCCATTTCACATTTTTCACGTTTTTTGCAACTCATTGAAAAAGACCGCTTACGAGGCTATATTCTAATTATCTCCTCATTCAAATCGGATGCTTTCCCATCCAAACCGAACATGTTCTTAAGAATCCTTTATCTCTAAGATGGCACCTTTTTCACACTCATAAAATATACGTAGCCAAAAGACTGTGGTGCCGCTGTCCAAAGTTCGAGTGCTGGGTCACCACCGATTATGTAGGGAAAAGCATTGTCTGTAAAGTAATTAGTATATTGAATACTTTAAATGAATGACTACCAATTTTATCATGGTTTTTAGAATTTGTTTGCTGCAAAACTAATCAAAAAAGAAAGATAAAGACAAAAATAACAGAAAAAAAGTATCTTTCAGGTGGAAATATGGCCCCAAAAGTATAATTGTTTAAAAGCTAATTAATTGATAACAAATGCATTATAGAAATAATACACATTTTTACATAGTTATAAGCATTCTATAACACAAGATAGGATTATTTTATCCAAAATCGGTCATTAGAACGACATCAAAGTTTCCAGTTTTCTGCTTGTGGTTTTCTCATGCCATCAACAGCATCTCTTTTTGGCTTTGCCCGAAGACTGACGATACCTTTGACTATGAAATAGGATTTTTACCATTGTATTTTGTTTCACTGTCAATGGAGTCACTGGTGTCTTAACATATTATTTTGGATAATATCAAATGGACAATTCAAGTTGAAAACTTGGTAAAAACAATTAAATTGCGGAATTAAGACACAAAAATCCGAATCACGGACAAAGAGAGAACTGTTTTTAGGGTTGCTTGAAAGCGAACGGGCAAAGAGGGTTATGTTTAAGATTTTATCTTGTTTTTAAGGTTGTAGTGCAATCTGCGTGTATCATTGTCCCCGAAAAGTTTCTGGTTGACGGCTGACTTCAGATTGGAAATGTGCTGGCTGGTCTTGTCGAGCAGGACAGCAATTTCGCCATTCGAGAATCCTACCCTTGTAAGCAGTGCCACCTGCAATTCAAGTGCCGTCAAATTTCCAGACTCCAACGAAACATAAAATGCTGGTAAGTAGATACGGCATGCCTTATGAAACCCCTCCCACTCATGGATAGTTGGAAGTCGTTTTGACGCACCTCTTGAAATGACTTTGAAAATCTCAACAATCTTGCATTTCTTCAAGTGAAGTTCCCTGTCGTCCTCCCGCAACAGTCCCAGTTTTTCCTTATACCCCTCCTGTTGGCATAGCAGTTCGTCTATTACTTTTTGTTTTTCCACTAACTGCCTGTCACGCTCTTTGATGGTTTTGTCAAAACTTTCCACGCACCGATTGATAGACATTGCCACATTGTCATCCACGGCAAAGGCGCTTCTGTCGCTACAATCATTCAATCGTACCATTACACATCCAAGGAGAGCGACCGCCTCCTGTTTGGCATTCTGTAACGACATCACCTCCTCCCTTAATGTATCTGCCTTCTCATTTTGAGCCTCCAACTGTTCCGTGGTGTGCTCGATATCGTCTATAAGTTGACGAATGCGCATGTTCTTCTTTCTCTCGTATGATCGGTAAGCCAAAAAAGTCAGAATACCAATGACAACGGCAATAAATACGAGACTCACCAACGTTGCCTCCAATCTGGCCGACTTCCGACGTTGCTCCTCTGCAATCTGCTTGTTGCGTGAATAGTCGTAGAGCGACTGCATTTTCAAAACGCCCTCTGCTTGTGACTCTTTTTCCTTTTTTTCCACCTCTTTTTCGTAAAGCAGAGTGTATTTCCTGACTGAATCAACTTCATGTTTGTCGCAATATAGCATCATAAGTCCTCTACAAGCTTCCAACTGATAGTCATTGTCTAACAACCTACGAAAGAAAAACTCAGCGGAATCTGGCATATGAATCCCTTGATAATACAATCCTCTGCTGTAATCGTACTGCCCTCTTCCCCTCTCTATCTCGCCATTCTCAAACAGCCCTGATTCCTTCTCGAATTCTTCCATCATGGAACGTGCCTCAGAATATTTTCGTTGTTGCAACAAGATGTAGATAGCAGAAGGGAACGTGGCAGCCGCTTCATGTGGCAAGCCATACTTTAAATAGAGATCGTGGGCCTCCTGTGTGGCTTGGAGAACAGCCGAAGTGTCATCCATTTCAAAAAATGGTCTCACCATCATTTCGCATCCTTTGATGTAGCTGACGGTATCACCGGCGAGCAAGGCATGTTGCCTGGATTTTGCAAGAGCCTTGATTTCTTCTTCTGGCAACATTTGCAAAAAGAAAATGTCAGCCATCTGTCCATAGATTCTCATCAAAGTGGCATGGTCGCATGATGGAGCAAGTGTGTCGGCACAAGATACAGCGTCACGGAAACACTCTATGGCACGTGGCGCGTCATTGAGATCTCGGTAGATACAGCCTAAAAGATAATGGGCTATCGTCCTGTCATTGTTTGTACCTTTAGCATCATAATAATCGACCACTTCTGAGAAAACCGTGTCGGACACCATAGGGGCGTATGCCTTGTTTTGCGCTTTGGCCAATAATAACAGCCAATGCATACGTTGACGTTTTCCCATCCTCTGCTCTTGATTCTCCAAAGAGCAGAGCAACCTCAATGCAGAATCAGGACACATGTTCATCAACGAATCAGCCCGTGTCAGCGACTTGTCGTACCTTTCATGCTTTGTGCAAGCCATGAAGGCAATTAGGACGACGATGAGTAAGCCCCCCATCGCAGACACCCTTCTTATGAACCCGCCCTTAGAAATCATAAACATATTCGTGTTGTCGTGATTTTATTGACAAATATATGAAATAAATCTGTATGTTCCTAAGAAATAGCATTACACATTTTACACAAAAAACACAAACGACTGTTTCCCAGTAAGATGCAAAAACCATGATGATGTGAAATTTATGATTTTCTCACTGAAAACCTTTGCCCCTTGTCGGTAGCCTTACATACATTTTCTTCTCCCTTGACGATGTCAAGGAGTAGTTTTTCTTGTCTTGCATACATTCCACTTATGAGAGGCGGTCTCGCAGAATGACAGATGTCAAGCCACTTTTCACCATCTATTGGCAAATTTACGATTTTACCCCTTTTCGTTCCAAATTTTCCCATTTCATATTTTTCACGTTTTTTGCAACATTCAAAAATTCAGGGTTTTATATGGACACAATTCTATATTTCTGGCTGTTTCGTTTCTTTTGCTCTTTTCATTACAGTAACATGACACATTTTTTCATAGCAAAGATAAAAAAATAATAAAGAGGTAAATTTGTTTTTACGAGAAAAAGCAAAAATGGAGCGTTGCATAAAAGAACCAATCAAATTACTCAAAATCAAATATTTACATGATTACAACATCAAAAACTTGATAAAAAACCACGCTTGATGACTACGAAAACAGGCAAAATCATGATGTCTTACTTATAGTATTCGGATATATAACGCTATCTTTGTATCAAGAATCAAACACAAAAATGACTACCATGAGAAAAATGTTATGCCTGCTGTTGGTTGCCATCCTGCCATCCTGTGGTCATGAACCAGACACAGAAGCCATGCGCTTGAATGCTATTGACTCGCTGGTCATCGCAGAACAATATGACTCTGCATACCATGAAATCATGAACATGGACTCCCATCTTGAAAATGATGAGGACAAGGCACACTACCAGCTGCTCCTTGTGCAGACAAGCTACCTGACAGACAACACACTATCCACAGATGTTATCATCGACAGCGCCATCACCTATTATGAGAAAAGCAGCGACATGAACAAACTGTCCGACAGTTATTATTACAAAGCGGCATGTCTGCGAGAGAGGGGAAACCTAACGCAGGCCATACAGTTCTACAAAAGGGCGGAGGAAGTTGCCCAAAACACCAGCAACCTGAGGCTGCAATACAAAATCGCCGAGGCGTTGACCAAGATCAACAACCAAAGCGGCAACAACACCCTTCAATTGGATTACGGCAGAAAAGCACTCGAAATTGCCCTCAAATCTGGGAACAAAAATTGGATAGCCTATTCCTACTTCAATCTCAGCATGGCATTCCAAGATGTGGAGAATATTGACAGTCTCTCCCACTATGCAAAGGATCTGATACCACGCCTCGGAGACATTTACCCCGAAGACTTGCCTTATTTCCTAAGCTGCATCGGTTTCATGTATTTCAAACAAGGCAAGCTAAGCTTGGCCAAGAAATATTACAAGGAGTCTCTTTCACATCAGGAAATTGCACATACATTAGGAAACCTTGCAGATGTCTATTTGACGGAAGGTAACGAAGACGAGGCATACAAACTCTGGCAGAAAGCCTTTCTGCTGGATGACGGTACAAGAAAAGACGTCATCATGTTCGACATGCTGCAATATGACCTGAAACACGGACAAAACTTAGAAAACGCCTGCGAGCGCATGTACGACATCTTCACCTACAAGGATAGCCTGACCAATGCAATGAAGGACCACACCATACTGGAAATGCAACATGACTATGACGAAGAGGCACAGAACCACATCCATGAAAAGGCCATATTAAAATGGATGATTGCCACACTCGTCATGGCATTATTGCTGCTTTTGTTATTAGGTTATATAAAATACAAACAATATCTAACAAAACTGACCTTGGCGAAGCATCGATTGCTCATCAACCAATACAACAGTGAAATAAAAAGATTGGAAGATAAATGTCGTGTAACGGAACAGGATATAAGGAAGAATCAAGCACTCGAGGAGACATGCAAAAAGGCAGAAAGAGAGATTGATGAGTTGAAAAACAAAATTGCAAATATTGTCGAGAATGCATCTCCGATTTTGAATAGGGGGCAACTTCTCTATGACAACATAATGAATAACAAAACGACTGCAAAATGGAGCAAAGAAGATTATAAATGTTTTTTGGAGTATTACAGAACATTTCACTTGATGGAGTATGAGGCAATTGAGAAGAAACACCCCAACCTGACAATCCACAACACTTTCTTCTTGGTATTATGCGAAATTGGCAAGGACAACAAGGCCATAAGTAAAATCATGGGCATTTCAGAGGATTCTGTCCGTTCCATCAAATACCGAGTGAAAAAGAGTAAAAACAAAACAAAATAATCTAACAATAGTTAGGCAACTTTCTGGCTATTTTTCCATATTTTTGCAGTGCTATGCATGAGAAGGTATGTCATAAGGTATATATGGTTGGAATATGCACTATGTTGCATTTTCTGGTGGATGCATTGTGCCTGGATCAAGGTGACTGTTCTCACGGTCCGCTTTTAGTCCTTTTGATAGCCTAATCGCTGTTGCCGCTGCCTAACTCCAATAAGGTGGAGTATGTCAGTAGAATCCGAATCAGCGCATTTCCATTATTATGGCTTTTATGCCGAATCGGCCAAACTATGTTTATACCGACTGCCGACATCAAGGACATTGCCCGCATTTGTTTTGATTGATATGTCTCATGAGCGATTGATGTTGGTTATTATTTATGGATACGTTATCGTGACCAACCTTCCATCTTTTTTCAAGGTCTGACAATGTAAAAACATACTTCTTTAGAAGCAACGAATCTTTCCTTTCCTTAAACCATCGGTTAAGATTATCCACATTTTTATTGTTGACAACTACTATTTCAAGTCTTTTAAATCAAATTGACGATTATAAGAAAAATTTAGAGGAACTTCCAGACCATGACAAGGAAGCGGCTATTATGGGAAGCGAAATCGTGCTTTCATTTAAAGATAAGGCAAAAGGGAAAAGAAACGCCCCTTTGCCGACTGATGGCGACTGGCAACGTCTAATGGGATTGTTTTCCAAGAGTCTCCCAACCTTTTATAGGGGAATTCTTATGAACGAGGATTTGACTAAATTTGAGAAAGAAATATGCATGCTGTGCAGGCTGAATTTCTATAATAGTGAAATTGGAGTGTTGTTAAGCAAGTCGACCCAAAGCATCACTAACACAAAGTGCAAGGTCAATGATAAACTCTTTGGGCAAAAATCAGCCACTTCACTAAAAAAGAACTTAGTAAGAGTGGGAAAGGATAAAACATGACAGTCTTTAATTGTGGACATCCAATCCATTCTTTTGAATGGAGATTGTTTTTCATCTCTTGGGAAAAATAGTATTCCCAGCCAACAAAAACGTGAAGTCCTGTGCAATGAAAGAAAACAAGATTGAGATTTCACAACGTTTCACAAGACCTCTAATACCCGAAAATCGTTTCACTTTCGTTTCACCTTGGCAAAAATAAAAGAGAGTTACATCGCTGTAACTCTCTGATTTTCAGTTGTACACCCGCAGGGGCTCGAACCCTGGACACCCTGATTAAGAGTCAGGTGCTCTACCAACTGAGCTACGGGTGCATTCATCATGCATTTCTATAAATATATGTGCATTTCTGAATTGCGTGTGCAAAGGTAGATGTTTTTATCGAACCCACCAAACATTTCCTTGTTTTTTTTCTTTTTCATGGGGTTTTTGTGGCTTTTTGTGGAGTCTTGCATAGATAAAAGGTATTTTTGCGCCTTCAAAAAAGGCAAAAAGGTATGTTGCAAAGAAAATGAAAAAACGGAATGCAATCGTGCATCCCGTTTTTATATGTTGTTAAGACATTACCAAAACTTATTTTATCATGTCCACCGAACGTTTGAGGAAATTGGCAAGCGCGGCTCCCTTTAGCATGCCATTCTGCAACAGTGCGAGGTCGATAAGTTGGTGAATAACGTCATTGCCCTTGGCATATTCAGCTATCACTTGGTTCTTTTTGTCCTTTTGTTCGTTGACAGCCTTTTCTGTTGCAGCCACATCGTCTTTTTCCTCTTGAGTCACCTCTTCAGGTTTCTTTTTGCCTTGCTCTTGTCGCAGTACGGCAAGCCTTGCCTCCTGTCCCTTTATTTCAGCCAAGATTGGCTTGAGAGCGTCGGCACATTGAGCATTTTCATCCTCAAGCACGCGTTTCACGAGGGCATGGTCGCTGTTAAGAACCATTGTGTAAGAATCAGGCATTTCTCCGTAGAAAGCCATTCCGCTTTGATATCTACTCATTTCCTTCATCCTTCGCATGTATTCGCTTTGAGTGATTAGCACTGGTTGTGCTTCCTGTCCCAAAGCTTGCACCTCCACGTAGAAATTGGTCTTTTCCATGCTTGGAATTTGCGAGCGGAATGCTTGTGACAGATTGGCAGTCTCATCGTCGGTGAGATCGTTTTTCTTCTGGTCTTCTTTTACAATGAGTCTCTCTATAATGTCAGCATCCACACGTGCGAAGCGGCTCTTTTCGAATTTTTGCTCCAGCATTGAAACCATGTGAGTGTCGAGGTCGCCATCCAGCAGCAAGACATTGTATCCTTTTGCCTTGGCAGTCTCTATAAAACTATATTGGTCTTCGAGGCGATTGGCATAGAGATAAACCAAGTTTCCATCCTTGTCTGTCTGATTGTCTTTTATGAGAGTCTTGTACTCCTCATAAGTGAAGTATTTGCCTTCTGTATCCTTCAGCAGGGAGAAATCCTTTGCACGGTCGTAGAAGTCCTCTTGCGACAACATGCCGTAGTGAATGAAGATCTTGAGGTCGTCCCATTTTGCCTCATAGTCCTTTCTGTCATCCTTGAAGATTCCGTTGAGCCTGTCTGCGACCTTTTTTGTGATGTAAGTAGATATCTTCTTCACATTGGCATCGCTTTGCAGATATGAGCGGCTAACGTTAAGAGGGATGTCAGGCGAGTCAATAACACCGTGCAGCAGAGTGAGGAACTCAGGCACAATACCCTCCACCTGGTCGGTGACGAACACCTGGTTGCAGTAGAGTTGAATTTTGTTACGTTGCAAGTCGATATTCGACTTTATCCTTGGGAAGTATAGAATTCCGGTGAGGTTGAATGGGAAATCCACATTGAGATGAATCCAGAAAAGAGGTTCGTCCTGCATAGGATACAATTTTCTGTAGAACTCCTTGTAGTCTTCATCTTTGAGTGAACTTGGAGCCTTTGTCCAAAGCGGTTCCGAATCATTCACTATGTTGTCTTCATCGGTGTCTGTCATTTTGCCATCTTTCCACTCGGTCTTCTTTCCGAATGCGACGGGAACAGCCATGAATTTGCAATACTTGTCAAGCAGTCCTTGTATTTTGTCCTTTTCAAGGAACTCCTTGCTGTCATCATCGATATACAAGATGATGTCGCTTCCCCTACCCTCTTTTTCTGTCTCTGTGATTTCGTACTCAGGGCTTCCGTCGCAGCTCCATTTCACAGCAGTGGCATCCTCACGATAGCTTTTCGTAACGATTTCCACCTTCTTGCTCACCATGAACGCGCTGTAGAATCCCAGTCCGAAATGACCGATGATGGCATTTGCATTGTCCTTGTATTTGTCAAGGAAGTCGCTCACCCCAGAAAAAGCTATTTGATTGATATATCTATCAATTTCCTCAGCGGTCATACCTATACCCCTGTCGCTGAAAGTCAGGGTGCCTTTGTCGGCATCGATACTTACTCTAACTGTCAGGTCACCCAATTCGCCCTTGAAATCGCCCCTTTCGGCAAGTGTTTTCATCTTTTGGGTGGCATCTACTGCGTTTGAAACCATTTCCCTTAGGAAGATTTCGTGGTCAGAATACAAGAATTTTTTGATGACGGGGAATATGTTCTCCGTTGTTACACCAATATTACCTTTTTGCATGGTTATTTTTTATTTTGTTGATTACTATATTCTTTGTTCTCTATCATTAATGCAAATAGTGTGCCAAAGTTAGATAGTCTGCCATGCCTTCAGTTTACAATGCGCATTTGCAATAAAAAAAAAGAAAAACGAGTATTTTCAGCAAAACTTTCCACTAAAAGTTTGCAAGCAATCAGTTTTTTATTTAATTTTGCAAAGAAGTAGGCGCAGTCACGAAATAACGGTGTTAAAACAAACATTTTCTCCCCGATTTTCGCAACTTTGTGTCCTTGATTGTTGCGAACTTGCATTTTATGCCCCTTAAATCTATTACTTCCAGCATCGCCAAAGACATGACAATGTATATGGCAATCCTGCGACAAGTTTAATATTTAGGTGAGGCAGACAAAGTGCATGTTTGTCAACATAAGCATAAATATAGTTAAACGATATTATAAGAACAAGTCAATACAAAAGACATACATTCAATAGGTAAGTTTTTGAAAGGTAAGCCCCGGCAACAGTAGTGATACTATTTGCCGGGGCATTTTTATACAGATTGGTCATTATCCCAAATCTGCCAAAAGCCTATTCTATGGTTTTCAGTATTTCCACCAAGTGGTCCCACACCATCTTCACCGTAGGAATATGAAGCTTTTCGTCGGGCGTATGCACACCTCGCAAAGTAGGTCCGAACGAAACCATGTCCATGTTGGGATAACGCTCAGAGAACAGTCCACATTCCAATCCTGCGTGTATGCCAAGCACTTTGGGGTCTTTGCCGAAGAGTTTCTTATACGTTTCCACCACGAATTGTGTCAATTTGCTGTTCGGGTTCATTTTCCATGCCGGGTAGCCGTCACTTTGCTCCACCTCTGCTCCAGCCAGTTGGAACAAGGCTTTTACCGTGTTTGCCATGTTTTTCAAGTTGCTCATCACATTTGATCTTTGGCTTGCCACTATTGTGGTGCGTCCCTCTTCAGACTGCACGCTTGCCACATTGCTGCTTGTCTCCACGAGCCATGCAATCTCCTCATCCTGACACATGGCAAACACCCCATTATCGAGTGCCTGCAAGGCGCGAATCATCCGTGTTGAAACATCAGCAGGCATCACAGGTTCCGCATCGGCGCTCTCCATTGCGAACGTCATGGTAGTGTCGGTGACGTGGTATTCCTCTTCCACCTCGCATGTGAAAACATTCCATGCTGCTTTCACCTCTTCTTTCACCTCCTCAGGCACGGCAAACACCACCACTCCGTCGCGTGGGATTGCATTGTGCATTTTCCCCGAGCAGAACTGCGCCAATCTTACTCCATATTTCTCGTTGATGATGTAAAGGAATCTTGCGAGAATCTTGATGGCGTTTGCCCTTTTCTTGTTGATGTCGTCGCCAGAATGTCCACCATTCAACCCTTTGATGGAAGCTTTGAGGAAGAAAAGTCCTTCAGGTGCAGCCTCTCTTGCATAATCGAAATGTGCATGAGTAGTTATGCCTCCTGCACAAGAGACGAAGATTTGTCCTTCGTCCTCAGAGTCGAGATTTATGAGCATGTCGCCACTCATGAAGCCAGCTTGGAGTCCGAAAGCTCCTGTCAGACCTGTCTCTTCATCCACAGTGAATAGACATTCCACTGGTCCATGAGCAATATCATTGCTATCGAGCAGAGCCAATTCCATAGCCACACCGATACCATCGTCGGCACCGAGAGTAGTGCCCTTTGCCTTGAGCCACTCACCATCCACATAAGTCTGAATGGGGTCGGTTTGGAAATTGAAATCCACGTCCACTAATTTATCGCACACCATGTCCATATGGCTTTGCAACACTATAGTGGGCTTGTTTTCATATCCTGGTGTAGCCGGTTTGCTTATCAGCACGTTGCCGGTTTCATCCACTTTTGTTGCCAGGCCGCGTTGCTTGCCAAAATCCAGCAAGTATGCAATCATTTTCTCTTCGTGTTTTGACGGACGTGGTATGCCATTGATTTTGGCAAACTGTTCGAACACGCATTTTGGGGTAAGTTCAGTCTTGTTCATGGTCATTGATAATCATGTATTTTTGTTAAAAACTATCACTTAATTGTTTGTTATTTTGCTTTTTGTTCAAAAAACCTCTCCACAGAGCATGAAAATAAATTTATTTCCCTCGCTTAATCGGATTTTTGTATTACCTTTGCACCGCCCAAGCACAAATACCACAGGTAAAAGGCAAAAGACGGCTTTGTTTGCAAAGATAGTGCAAGCCGAGCGGAATGCAAAACAAATGACGAAGTTTTTGCTCTCATTTCCGAGGTAAGGTTTCTTTTTGGGCAAAAAAGACAAAGACATGGCAGGATTGCTCATTATAAGCTTGGTGATAACAGCCATAGCCGTGGTGCTGCTCAGTGTGAAGGTCATCATCAAGAAAGATGGCTCTTTCACCTCTCAGCACATCCACGACAGCCAAGCCATGCGTGACAGAGGCATCCACTGCGTCATCGACCAAGACCGCGAGCAACGCAAGCAGTCATTTGCCGTGAAAGAAAAATCAAGAACATCAAACAACAGAAGATAAAATGAAAAAGAAGAATCTAATTTGCAATTTGGCCATGGCAGCCTTGGTTGCCTGTTCATTAGTTTCGTGCAACGACTCAAACAAGATGGATGAGAAGCCATCTGCAGCTGCTGCCAGCCAGGCACCAGCTCCAAGCGGTCTCAAAATAGCATTTGTAGAAGTTGACTCCATCATGAGCCAATACAATTTTTGCAAAGACTATTCCAAGATTTTGGAGAAGAGAGCCAACAACAGCCAGAGTGCACTTGCATCTCAAGAGAAGAACCTGCAGGCCGCCGTTCAAAACTTCCAGAACAAGCTGCAGAGCAATGGTTTCAGCAGCCAACAGGAAGCTGAGCGCCAACAGGCTGCGCTTCAGCGTCAGCAAGAGCAACTTTTAGCATCACGCGACCGTCTGGCAAGCGAGCTTCAGAGTCAAACGGACAAGTTCAACGAGGCACTCCACGACAGTTTGGAGCATTTCATAGCAAAATACAACAAAGACAAGAAATACTCCATGATTTTCGCCAAGCAAGGCGACAACATGCTCTATGCTGACAAGGGTCTCGACATCACTGCAGAAGTAGTGGCAGGACTGAACAAGGCATACAAAGGCAATATAGAAGGAAAGAAATAATTCTTCACAAACTTAGAACCAATCACATACGATTCGCCGTCTGCCATGTCAACGTGCTGGCAGGCGGCGATTTTCAAGACACCCCCTTACGACCTCTCTCATGAACCGCAAAGAGCGCTATCAACACATTCTCGACTATTTCCGTGAGAGCATGCCTGTAGTAGGCACCGAACTGCAATACCATAGCCCCTTCCAACTCTTGGTTGCCACAATCCTGAGTGCCCAATGTACCGACCGTAGGGTCAACGAGGTGACCCCTGCCCTATTCAAACGTTTCCCTGATGCATTCGCCATGTCGGATGCCGACGATAGGGAAGTCTATGAATACATACGCAGCGTATCATATCCTAATTCCAAGTCAAGGCATTTGGTTGACATGGCGAAAATGCTTGTCAAGGATTTTGAAGGTGAAGTACCATCAGACCCATCACTCTTGGTGAAACTGCCCGGTGTAGGCAGGAAGACAGCCAATGTGGTTCAAGCTGTCGCTTTTGGCAAGGCAACCATGGCTGTAGATACCCACGTCTATCGTGTGAGCAGGCGGCTTGGCTTGGTTGGCAGAAATGACAACACCCCACTCAAGGTTGAACGCCAGTTGATGAGAAACATCAAAGAGGAAGACATCCCCAACGCACACCACTGGCTTTTGCTGCACGGCAGGTATGTATGCACCAGTCGAGCCCCCCACTGCGAGCAATGCCCATTCTGCAGTTTCTGCCCCAAGAACATGACCGACGACAAGCTATAACCCAATCAAAAACACCTCTCCACATCATGAACACCACGCTCATAATGCAATTTCTCCGTGACATAACAGAGAACAACAACCGCACATGGTTTCAACTTCACCATGACGAATATCTTGCCGCGAAGGAAGAATTTGAGAGACAGATACCCATGGTTATCGGACGCATAGCCGAGTTCGACCCCTCTGTTGCCCATCTTACTGTTCGTGACGTCACCTACCGTTTCTACAGGGACACACGATTCTCCCCAGACAAATCGCCCTACAAGCGCCATTTAGGGGCATATATCGCAGCCCATGGCAAGAAATCACTTCATGGAGGTTATTATTTCCATCTTGAACCAGGACAATGCATGTTGGCGTGTGGCACTTACTATCTGCCCACCAACATACTTACGGCATGCAGGAACGAGATAATGGGCAACATACAAGAATGGCTGTCATGTGTTGAAAATCCTGCCTTTCTAAACTATTTTGGCACTCCAGGTAGTCATGAAGGCAAAGGTTTCGGCCTTGAGCATCTCAAGACTTGCCCATCAGGGTTCCCTCGTGACTACCAGCACATAGAATATCTCCGCATGAAGGACTATTGTTGCTGGCACAATGTATCCGACGACTTTTTCTCTTCTGATACATGGATAAACGACATGGCAGATGTCTTCCAAGTAGGCAAGCCGATGATAGACTTCATCAACGCTGTCGTCGATGATTACGAGTAGGCATATCAGCCTACCATTAAATACAAAAATGAAACGGGGAATCCAACCTACTTGTTAGGGAAAGCCTTTTTCAACCTCTTGTACTCCTTCTTAGTAATCCTCATGAACGAGCCATGTTGAGGACCAGTGACGCCTTCGATGTCAACAGGCGAGTTGAAGTTTCTAAGATGTTCATCCGCCTTGCATATCCTATAGTGTTTGGGTTTGGAAGAATATTCTATATAAGCCACCCTCCAAGTGTCGTCGCCAATGAGTTGAAAAGCTGACGAGCCTTCACATTTCTTTTTGCCCTCGAAGTTGACATAGTCGTTTTCCACAGGTTCACTCCATGGACCAGTCAGATTGTCGGCTGTTGCCGTATAGATACCAGGCTTTCCACCTTCTTTCTTTATCAGCATGTGATATTTCCCATCCGACTTCAGATAGTTGATGTCGGCATCGATGGTGGCATATCCCCAATCGAAAAGCAACCTTGGCTTTGTGAGTTTTGTGAATGTCTCGTCGGCATAAGAATAGTACATTCGGTCATATTGCTCTTCAGCATTATTCAGTAGCGAATAATAGACAAGGTATCCTCCCTTTTTCCCATCTTTCCATTGATAATCAGGATCCCAGAATATCTGAGGCGCCCACACGCGGTTGATTGTGGAGTAGTTCTTGTATGGGTCGGGTGATTCTGGGTCACAAAAGATGGAGGGTCCCTTACGGAAGTCGAAAGTCACAGACTCCCAATTCACCATGTCCTTGCTCCTCAGCAAGTCGATGCCATAGTTGTTCCATTCCTTCGACTTTCTCACACACATGTCGGTGGTCACCATAAGATACCCTTTACCGTCATGCTTGCGAGTGATGTAAGCGTCGCGAGTGCCTCCCTCTATACGTGCATGTACCTCCGGGTCGAAAATGGCATTCCCATTGTTCAAGTCCTCGTAATGGTATCCATCGCGGCTTATGGCATAGGCAGTGTATTCGCCCCTGTCGCTCATGTGGCAGTAGAGGTAGCCATAGTTTCCTTTCTGCAGATTCTGCGCATTGGCAACAAAACCTATTACTGCCATTGCTATTGTGAAGAATGCCTTTTTCATGTCAAAAAAAATATCAAGATTTGTTACAACAAGGTATTCAAAAACACAATCATTTATTCATGAACACCTAAATCAAAAATAAAAACAAGAACTCTACCAAAAACACGGTGCCCCCACCTAAGCAGGGGCATCGTATAAAAAATCAGTTTTTCTTTCTAAGTTCTTCGAGAGAAGCTTTCAAAGCTGCAATTTTCTCCAAAGAGTCGCTTCTCTTCTTTCTCTCAAGAGCCACCACAGCTTCGGGTGCATTGGCAACGAAACGTTCATTTGCCAATTTTTTCTCCACATTAGCCAAGAAGCCTTCTTGATATTTCAGTTGTGCCTCCTGCTTTTCTATCTCGGCAGCCACATCAATCAAGCTTCCCAGTGGCACTGCAAATTCATCCGTTCCCACCATGAACTGCGATGCATCAGCAGGTTTGTTATCTACTATTTCTATGGATTTCAGATATGCCATCTTGCTAATGACCTCAGCATACGGTTCGTATGCATTTGTGGAAACCACCTGAAGTTCGAGTTGTTCTTTTGGCGGCAAATTCTTCAAGCTTCGCACGGTTCTCACCCCAGTCACCACTTGTTTCACGCGCTCAATGTCAGTTAGCAGCACTTCATCTTCTTTTGTAGGAGCTCCTACAACAAGTCTTTGCACCATAATGCTTTCACCATCTTTGCGTTCGTATAGATGTTGCCACAGTTCTTCTGTGATGAATGGCATGAATGGATGCAGCATTTTGAGCAACGTATCGAAGAATTCCAGAGTCTTATTCATGGTGGCCTTGTCCATGGGCGAACCGTATGCGGGCTTCACCATTTCAAGATACCAGCTTGAGAACTCATCCCAAAAGAGTTTATAGACAGCCATCAACGCTTCCGAAATGCGGTATTTCTTGAACATGCTGTCAAGTTCTGCGTTTGTCTGCCTCAACTTTGCCTCAAACCACTCTGTAGCCAATCGGCAAGCAGCAGGTTGCTCAATGTCAGCCACATCGAGACCCTTCACCAGTCTGAATGCATTCCATATCTTGTTGTTGAAGTTGCGTCCTTGCTCGCAGAGAGTCTCATCAAACAGGATGTCGTTTCCTGCCGGTGCCGACAACATCATTCCCATACGTACGCCATCGGCTCCATATTTGTCGATAAGTTCTATTGGGTCAGGCGAATTTCCGAGGCTTTTTGACATTTTGCGCCCCAACTTGTCGCGCACGATACCAGTGAAATACACGTTCTTGAAAGGATATTTCCCCATGTATTCCTCACCAGCCATAATCATGCGTGCCACCCAGAAGAAGATGATGTCGGGACCAGTTACCAGGTCGCTTGTAGGATAATAGTAGCTTATCTCCTCGTTTCCAGGATTGTTGATGCCATCGAAGAGCGAGATAGGCCACAGCCATGATGAGAACCAAGTGTCGAGAGCATCCTCGTCCTGTCTGAGGTCTTCTATCTTCATGTCTTCTTTTCCACTTTGCTTTCTTGCCAGCGGCAGCGCCTCCTCAATGGTTTTAGCCACGACAAACTCTTCCATGTCGAATGTCCAAACATTTCCATTTTGTTTGAGGTCACCAGCCTTCAAGTCACGGTTGAAGCTCTTCTCACGAGCCAGTTTCAGAGCTTCTTTGGCATCGTTAGCTGTCACCGTTGCCACTACGGGATAGAAGTAGGCTGGAATGCGGTGTCCCCACCATAACTGACGCGAGATGCACCAGTCTTGTATGTTCTCCAGCCAGTTTTTGTATGTGTTCTTGTAATTCTCTGGATAGAAATGCATTTCACCTTCCATGACAGGTTTCAGACCAATCTCGGCGAAGTGCTTCATCTTAAGGAACCATTGCAGCGAAAGTCTTGGTTCGATGGCAGTATCAGGGTTTCTCTCAGAATAACCCACTTTATTGGTATAGTCCTCGATGCGCTCCATAAGTCCCGCCTCTTGCAAGTCTATCGTTATCTTCTTCCTGCATTCCATGCGGTCCATACCCACATATAGTGGACTTTCATCCGAAATGGTGGCATCGGCATTGAAGATGTCTATAGTCTCCAGATTGTGCGTCTTTCCCAACATGTAGTCGTTGGTGTCGTGCGCGGGAGTCACTTTCAGACATCCAGTACCAAACTCGATGTCAACATATCTGTCTTCGATGACAGGTATCACCCTTCCCACCAGTGGGACAATCACCTTTCTGCCCTTGAGCCATTGGTTTTTGGGGTCTTTTGGGTTGATGCACATCGCCGTATCGCCCATGATAGTTTCCGGACGTGTGGTAGCCACCACAGCATAATAACCTTTTTGGTCCTTATGTATAACGTTGCCCTCGGCTTTGAGAGTCTCTTCGTTTTCGAGCTCAGTGAGTTCGTGGACATAATATTTCAAGTGAAAGAGATGGCTCTGCTCTTCCCTGTAAATAACTTCCTCTGTGGAAAGAGCCGTCAAAGCCTTGGGGTCCCAGTTCACCATTCTGAGGTCACGATAAATATAGCCTTTGTTATAAAGGTCAACAAACACCTTTATCACGCTTTCACTTCGCTTTTCATCCATGGTGAAGGCAGTGCGGTCCCAATCGCATGACGCGCCTAATCTTCTAAGTTGCTTCAGGATGATGCCTCCATGCTCATGAGTCCAATCCCATGCATGCTCCAGAAACTGCTTGCGTGTCAAGTCGTGTTTCTTTATTCCTTGTTCCGCCAATTTTTTCACCACCTTGGCCTCTGTCGCTATGGACGCATGGTCTGTGCCAGGTACCCAACAGGCATTTTTCCCTTCCATTCGTGCCCTTCTCACCAATATATCCTGGATAGTATTGTTGAGCATGTGTCCCATATGTAGCACACCCGTCACATTTGGTGGTGGTATAACGATGGTGTAGGGTTGACGTCCATCAGGTTTCGAACTGAAAAGCTTGTTGTCAAGCCAATACTGATACCATTTCGACTCCACGTTCTGTGGTGTGTACTTGCTTGCTAATTCCATGTTAAAAATATTATGGTATATTCGAATATTTTAAAATAATGTGCAAAAGTAATTCATTTTTAGGTAAATGCCCAAAGAATTGTTGAAAACATGACATTTAGTTCATTTGCTTTTCATTCATAGGGCATCATCATCCCCATCACTGCCTTTTAGCGTCCAAGAACCTTAGTTGTGCCTCAAGCATTTCCAACTTTGGCATTTGCACTCCCGCTTTTCTTGCTTCGGCTATCGGACGGGTGTATAGATAATCTATCTCCATGGGTCGATGAAAATCATAATCCAACTTCATGCTTGGAGAATAAGGCGTCATCTCTCTTGTGGTCTCCATCATCTGCAGGGCGAAGTCACGATTCACGTTCTCTATCCCCAAATGCTGTGCAACATTCACCACTTCCATCATCTGGTCGAAGATGAGTTTCTCTGTATCATGGTTTGCCAAGAGGCAGTCGGTCTGAGTGTCAAGAGCCACCGTCATGCCATTGAAAGGCATGTTCCATACAGCCTTTTTCCATCTTGCCTCATGATATTCCACCTCATTGGCTGTGATGCCAGCCAATCGGAAATTCTCAACCACATCTGTTACAAGTTGCTTATCACGACAAGAGAAGTTGCCGATATTGATGCTGCCATAGCATTGGTGTGACACTCTTCCTGGTTCTGTTTTCGAAGAACAGATGAAAGCCAGTCCGGCAGCGATAGCGAGGTCTGGGAACTCTTGCTGCAAGTCAGCCTCCAGTCCTATGCCATTCTGGATAAGAACCACGAGAGTTCTTTCGTGCAACAGAGGAGGCAGCAAATTGCGAAGAAGATGGTTGTTGACTGATTTCAATCCCACGAGCACCACATCGCATTTTGGCATGTCTGCCACAGAATGATATGCAAGAGGATGTGGCAAGACAAAGGAGCCATCGCAAGAATCCACTGCCAAACCATTTTTACAGACGAAATCATAGTCTTTATGGAAGAGGAAATGCACCTCGAATCCCGCATTTGCCAATTTCGCGCCATAGAAGCCACCTATGGCACCAGTACCTATAACAGCAAAGTTCATTTCTTAATATATATGTTCAAAAAATCTGTATTGTGTGATGGGTCTTTAGATTAGCCAATTACCAAGAGCCTATTCAAATATCACGCGAGAAGCAACGATGTCTTCGATGCTGCTCCGACTCAAAGTACTGCCAATGGCTCAATACAGCCTTGTTTGTCTCCATTTGCGGCATAGCCTCAGCCCATTCAAAACCATAATCTTGGAAACGGTGCAACAAGTCGTCGAAAATCAACGCATCAGCGCCCTTTGTCCTATATTCAGGCAATACTCCGATGAGCAATAGATCTACTGTATTAGTGGCATGAAATTTCAGAATCTTCAACAAATGCCACCATCCGAAAGGCAAGAGATGTCCATCTCTCGTTTTCTGCAAAGCCAAGGAGAAAGAAGGGAAAGCTATTCCAAAGCCAACCATTTGCCCATCTTTGTTGTCATCCATTATTGCAGTCACCAGATTGAGGTCTGCCTTCTTAATATAATCCTCCACCAGTTTGTCAATCTGCTTTTCTGACAGTTGTGAAAAGCCATACAGTCCGTCGTATGTTCTGTTGAGGATTCTGAACACTTCCAAGCCCATACCCTCTTTGAGCAATTCTCTTCTGCTGAATTTATGAACACGCAAGTTGAATCGCTTTTGCACCATTTGTGCGACACGTGCTATTTTTTCTGGAATTATCTCTGGCACCTTTACCCGGAATTCCAAATAATCATTGTCTTTTCTGAACCCTCCCAATCTCTGGATGTGCTGAGGATAGTATGAATAATTATAATTCACATACATGGTGGAGAGTCTCTCAAACCCCTCAACCAACATACCTTCCCTATCCATGTCAGTGAATCCGAGTGGTCCGCTGATTTCAGTCATGCCCTTCTTCTGTCCCCATTGTTCCACAGCATTTACAAGAGCTGCAGAAACATCCAGGTCGTCGATGAAGTCGAGCCATCCAAATCTCACTTGCTTCCGTCCCCATCTCTCGTTGGCACGATGATTTATTATGGCAGCCACTCTTCCCACAACTCTACCTTCCCTTATGGCAAGGTAATATTCTGCCTCACAAAAGTCGAAAGCTGGATTCTTGTCTTTCTTTAAAGTACCGAGTTCATCCGAGTAAAGGAAAGGAACAGCATAAGGGCAGTTTCGATACAAATCGTTATAAAACTGCACGAACTGCCCCAACTGCTTGCAGGTCTCTACTTTTCTTATTTCCAAATTTTGCTTCATGAATACATTCATGCAAGAATCATTGCATGTCGAGCACAACTTTCATGATGTCTTTTCCCAAAGCGTCAGCCTCCTCTATGGTGTGTGCCTCACTATATACTCTTATGATAGGCTCTGTATTTGATTTCCTCAAATGCACCCATTTGTCGGGGAAATCGATTTTAACACCATCGATGTCGTTTACTTGTTGTTCAGCATACAATTCTTTCACTTTTTCGAGAATGGCATCCACATCGGTGGTTGGTGTGAGGTCTATTCTATTCTTGGCGATGCTGTACTCAGGCATCTCAGCTCTAAGCTGGCTCACCTTGCATCCCTTGTTTGCAAGAGACGACAAGAACAAGGCTATACCCACCAAAGCATCGCGTCCATAATGGCTTTCAGGATAAATCACTCCACCATTGCCTTCTCCACCGATGACGGCACCAACCTCTTTCATCTTGGTTGTGACATTCACCTCTCCCACTGCAGCGGCAGCATATTTTCCACCATGTTTCTCGGTGACATCACGCAAAGCTCTTGTGGAAGACAAGTTGGAAACAGTGTTGCCAGGAGTGTGCTGCAAGACATAGTCTGCCACGGAAACAAGGGTATATTCCTCGCCAAACATCTTGCCATCCTCACAGATGAAAGCCAACCTATCGACATCCGGATCCACTACGATGCCCAAGTCGTATTGTCCGGCACGCATCTCGCTCATTATTCCTGTGAGATTGCGCTCCAAGGGTTCTGGGTTATGAGCGAAATCACCTGTTGGGTCTCCGTTGAGAATGGTATAATCCACCCCAAGACTGTCGAGCAATTTGGGAAGTATTATTCCTCCAACACTATTTATGGCATCTACACAGACCTTGAATTTCTTCTTGGCTACAGCTTCGGCGTCCACCAAACTCAGAGCCATCACTGCATCTACATGTTTTTTGTCGAAAGAGTCATCCTTGATGTACTTTCCCAACTGATCGACTTCGGCATATTCGAAATCCTCGGCTTCTGCTATTGCAAGCACCTCGTTGCCCTCTTCCTTGTTGAGAAATTCTCCCAAGTTATTAAGCAATTTCAGTGCGTTCCATTGTCTTGGGTTGTGGCTTGCCGTAATAATGATTCCCCCATCGGCTTGTGCCATGACTACAGCCAATTCCGTGGTAGGTGTTGTAGCCAGACCTATATCGACAACATCGAATCCCATCCCCATCAAAGTGCCACACACCACGCTTCTCACCATTTCGCCGGAGATGCGAGCATCACGTCCCACGACGATACGATTGAAACTGGTCTTTTGTCCTCGGCGTATGAAAGTGGCATAAGCCGATGTGAATTTCACTATGTCAAGTGGATTGAGGGTATCACCCGCAGCACCACCGATGGTACCACGTATGCCAGAAATGGATTTTATAAGTGTCATTATGTCGTATGTTTTAGTTGAATTTCATTCTACCATTTCTCACCATGGCATAGTTCAAGTAAACTTGAGTCTGCTCATTTGGCTTAACGAAATGGTTCTATTATTGTTTTGTTGTTGTCATTTTCTTGCCATTAGCAATAGCTGCCAACGAGTCGTCAGATTCCTCTTTCGTAGGTAATTTGGTAATAATATGGTGTCACGCTCGCTGTTGCCCTCTGCACACCTTGGCTATGAGGTACAATTATATTTACCTTTGCCAGTTCATCGTTTTCATTCACCAATCTTCCGATATTGATATATGACAAAGGTATGAGCCATCCCGCAGGCACGGAGGTCGTTCCATAGACAGACTTCATCACACCAGTGCTAAAGGTGGCGTTGAAAGTGCCAAGTGTATTGGTGACAGCCATTTTGTCGGGCAGTGATGAGAAATATCTCACATTATTGGTAAGGTGCAAAGAGTCGCCAAACAAATCGAACTCACTAAATCTGCAAAGAACATTTACAGTTTCGCCATTTTTGATTTTTTCACCACATCCTCTCCTTACAATTTGCATATAGACACCAGTGTTTTCGAAAAGCACAAATTCTTTCTTGCTTACATCGGTAATAGTGTCTTGCTTGAAATCTTGTTCGGATATGACCTTTATGCCCTCTTTTTCAATAAAAGCTCTTATGGCAGCACGCTCCTTCTTTTTCTGGTCGGCATAAGTCTCAGTGTCATGGCAGGCAGCCAAGCTGAGCATAGCAAATGCAGCCACCAACCAACAATACAGATTTTTCATTTCCCTAAAATTTTGTGCTTAAATATAAAAGGTGATGCAAAGGTAATACAAATCGTTGAAGCAAACGACAAAATGAGTGTTAATGTAACAAAAAAAGCCCCTTTGGCCTATTTTTTCACAATGCCATCATGAGCAGCGAAAAACAATATAGCCCTATGCACCGTCTGCTCTGCTTCCTCCATGGTGCCCATGATACGTCCTCCAGCAGCATTTTCATGTCCACCACCATTGAAGAACATCTCTGCCAATACATTGCAATAGTATTGGTCAACCGAACGTAGGCTCACCCAAACCACATTATCCTTCTCCGTGTCCTCTCTCAACGAAATAGACAATCTCATCCCCTTTATGCGCAATGGCTCGTTGACCAGTCCTTCCGCATCACCTTTGATGAAGTGGAACTTTCGCATCTCCTCTTTGGTAAGAGTATAATAACAAGCATGACTGCCTTCGATTACTCTCAACTTCTGGCTCATGACATATCCACGCATTCTGATACACCATTCGCTATAGTTGTTGTAAACATTTCTATAAATCTTATCCTTGTCGAATTTGCCTTTTTCAAGCAACAATGAAATAATGTAGAATATTTCCGGCCTATTGGAATTGTATGAGAACCCACCAGTGTCGGTCATCATTCCCATATATAACGTTATGGCTCCTTTTCGAGTCATTTTTTCATACCCTCCCAATTGCCATATCATTCTAAATACTATCTCGCAAGTGCTGCTCATTTTGGGGAACGAGAAGGAAAGGAATGCATCCAGTTCTGGACCTATATGATGGTCGATGAGCACCTTTACAGCTTTTGCGGCATCGAGAGCCGGTTGCAGATCGAGGACACGCTTCGCACTGTTGAAGTCCATGCAAAACACCAAGTCTGCTTTCTGCAATGCCGCTTCCACCTGTTCCTTATGTTTGTCATACCTTATGATTCTCTCTCCTCCAGGAATCCATTTGAGAAAATCAGGAAAAGCATTTGGCACAACAATAGAAGACTGTTTTCCCATGCTCTTTAGGAAATCATCCCATCCGAGCATAGAGCCAATAGCATCACCATCAGGGCTTTCATGACATACCAGCACTATGTTGCCAGCTTGAGAGATAGTATTTCTGAGCTGCTCAACTTGAGCGTCAGAGAGCAAATTTAGATTCATTGATGAAATGAAGTGTTCAAAAAAAGTTTCAAAAAAACCGATTGGTGCTTACTAAAAACAACAAACATGTTTTCATCCATCCTAATGAATGGATGAAAACATAATTTGCTAAAAAGTCAAATAGACCTTGGAAGGCGATCCCTGCTTAAAAAAGTCTCTCGGGATAGATGCCTTCAGCGATAAGGCTTTGAATTTTCTCCACAACACTTGGCCTGTCTGCTGAATAAGTGACACCAAACCACTTGCTTGTGGTGTCGAGCACCTTGACCGTTGCGGTATTTTCCACAATTAGTTTGTTCACCATAAGTGGAATGAAGAATTCAGCCTTTGGATTTTCCATGTTCTTCGGATTGGCAAGGAAATCCTTGAAGAAAGCTTCGCTATAGTCGAAATAATCGGGTGTGAATCCCCACATGTTCATGCTGACAGGGGTATTTTCCTCAACAGCCACCCATTTTCCTTCTTCGTCTTTATAGCAGATGTCGCCATCCACCCTCATTATTTCAGTACGCTCCACAACAGTAGTCAGGTTGCCATCTTCATTTGTGGAGCAGATGCCACGTGCCACCGTGCCATTTTCAGAAAGGGTATTGCCCACACGGAATCCCACCATTGCATAGCGGTTTTTGCTGCCCTCTGGCAGTTCAGCAAGAAACTTTCCTATAACCATGAAAGCATCACGATTGTAGAAGTCGTCGCAGTTTATCACGCAGAAAGGTTCCTTGATTGCTTTTGCTGCCATCATCACAGCATGATTGGTTCCCCAAGGTTTCACTCTCCCTTCTGGAACGGTAAAGCCTTCTGGCAGAGCATCAAGGCTCTGAAAAACCAATTCCGCAGGTATATGTCCCTCGTATTTGCTCAATATCTTTTCTTTGAAATCTTGTTCAAAGTCTTTTCTTATGACAAATACTATTTTTCCAAATCCAGCTTTTATAGCATCATAGATGGAATAGTCCATGATAGTTTCACCGTTGGGGCCAAGACCATCGAGCTGTTTCAGTCCACCATATCTGCTACCCATTCCGGCTGCAAGCAATAACAATGTTGGTTTCATATTATATTCTAAATTTTAAAAAGTTAACTCTATGAATTTGCAAATATAGCAAAAATCGCGTCCTCTGCCAAGTGGAGGTTGAAAGAAGATTTCATTTTATCAAAATTTAACTAAAATGATACAAGTTGTTTTTATTCTGATAGAATGATGTTCAGTAATGCCTTTTCCTTTTTTGTATTTCGTCAAATAGCCCTTGACAAGCATCTTCCAACAGCGAGATGACCAGCTCGAAACCATTTTCCCCGCCATAATATGGGTCTGGAATCGACTTGAAAGTAGGATGATGCCTAAGAAAGGATGCCATTGTTACTATTTTCCGGTAGTCGTATGGTGACCTTGCCTTTGACTTTATATCATCGTAACTAAAGCTTCGCAAGTGAATATTTATTCATCCTGCGACTAATTTATACATTTGATATAGCTTATGGAACTTTGGATTCCCGTCAATAACAGCAGAA
>ONAG01000023.1 GCA_900315745.1 uncultured Prevotellaceae bacterium | reverse complement strand
ATGCGGGAGAGTAGGTCGCCGCCCCCTTTTCGAGGGACTTTGGTTCCCTGTCATGAGCCCCGCGTGTCTGAGAGACGCGCGGGGCCTTTTTTTTGCCCCTGCGGCAGGTGACTAATGGCGCTCATGGCATTCATGGCATTCATGGCATTCATTGAAGTCATCATTTAGCTAATGATATGGATGTTCTCATGTTGTTTTCATATATGTCAGGTGGGAAGTCCAAAACATGTGCTATAGTACCTTTATGCTATAGACCAATTTTCGTTTAACATATTTTTGCAGGCAAGCTCCTTGTATTGTGGAATAATTGTTATACCTTTGTTTCTTACTTAGTATAATTATGATTATGATTAAATGTCAGCATTGTGGCAAGCAAATACCATATGATGCCAATTTGTGTCCCTATTGTGGCAGGTCCATTAAACAATTTCAGCAAAAAGAAGTCTTGGATGATGAACAGGAGAGTGATTCAATACAAGAATCTTCTGAATCGTTGACTGAAAAGCCTTTGGCTCCTCAGCCAGATTCCGACAAGAAATGGCTTTTTTATATAATAGCTCTTCTTGCCATGCTTCTTATAGTTGGTGCGGTTTATCATTATAGTACTCGTTCTGGTAGTGACGAAGATGCTGAGGATGAGTTAATTGCTGACACCACAGCAGTAAAAGTGCAAGAAGATAGTGTTGACGTCAAGACAAAACCAGTCAAGTACAATCCCAAGAAAGTTCAGCGTGTGGTAGTCAACGGTGAGGGTGTCCGCCTTCGTTTTGGTCCAAGTCTAAAGGCTGGATATTTGAAGGATGAGAAAGGTGCCACCAAGTCTGTGAAGAAGGGAACCCAATTAGAGTGCATAGGTGAAGAAGGTGATTGGTACCATGTAGTATATCAGAATAAGAAGTATTATATGTCCAAGCAGTTCTCTTATCTTGTTGAATAATTCGAATTATCTTTATCTCATTAAACTATTTACATATATATGTTTTTGAAAACGTTATTATCCTTGATGGCAATGATTTTGCTCGCACAGCCATTGTCTATGGATTCGGACCTTATAGACAATTACTCTGATGACGTGCGAGAGAGGGTGGTCATGAAATATGGTTCACGTACAGTACAATTGGATGACGACATCTCTTTTTCATTTCCGCAAAAAATGAAAAACAAGAAGAATTGTTTCATAGTGATGTCGAAGAAGGACTATTACCTCTATGTTTATGAGGCACAAGGTACAGACACGGTCTTGCTTGCCCGTTTCGATTGCGCGTTTGGCATGAAGAAGGGTGACAAGATGAAGCGTGGCGACATGAAAACACCAAATAGCACATTGAAGAAGCCTTTCACCATTTCCCAGATTGCAGATGCTTCCTCATGGCGGCATGATTTCAAGGATGGTCGTGGGAATATCAAATCCTACGGACGTTATTTCCTGCGATTGGTGACTCCTGGGCATAGCGGCATAGGCATACACGGCAGCACCAATAATGAAGAGAGTGTTCCTGGAAGGGCAAGCGAGGGATGCATCCGTCTGAGAGATAAGGATATTATAGATTTGGGCTCTAATTATGCCTTTGTTGGCATGAAGGTCACCATCAAGGATGAATATCAGGATGACTATGGCTTTGAGAGAGTTGCGCAAAAACATCTGAAGAAGACAGAAGGCATAGTTCGCTTGCGTCACATCGACCCAGCCAAGGTGCTTTCCAACGAACAGATACAGCAAGCAAGGACGGAGAAGAGCAAGAAAATCTAACCATAGAAACATACAAGCATGGCTCTCAATTATATTTGGATAGCTCTATTTTTCCTGGGTTTCATTGTAGGAGTGATAAAATTGTGTTTTGGAGATACCGAGACACTCCCTGCAATGATGGATTCTACCTTCACCATGTCGAAGGAAGGATTTGAGATGTGCCTTGGACTGACTGGAACGTTGACCTTGTGGATGGGGCTTATGAAGATAGCAGAGGATAGTGGTTTGATCAACAAGCTCGCCACATTCCTCAGTCCGGTACTCACAAGGTTGTTCCCAGAAATACCCAAGGGACATCCAGCATTGGGTGCGATTTTCATGAACATATCCGCAAACATGCTCGGTCTGGACAATGCTGCCACACCCATGGGATTGAAAGCCATGCAGGAATTGCAAAGCATCAACAAGGTTAAGGACACGGCAAGCAATTCCATGATTATGTTCCTGACACTCAACACGTCGGGCATCACCATTATCCCAATCTCCATCATGGCATATAGGGCCAAGGCAGGAGCCGTTGACCCTACGGATGTGTTTATTCCATTGCTGCTGACTTCTCTTTGCTCCACCATAGTAGGTTTGATAGTTTGTTCCATTTATCAGAGGATAAATCTTTTCAACCGTTACATCCTGTTGATGTTTGCTGTCATTGCAGCTTTTGTGGCAGCACTTTTCACAGCCATTATCGGAATGTCAGAAGAGCAGATGCAAGGCTTCTGTCGCGTGCTTACCAGTGTGATGATAGTAGGAGCCATCATGATTTTCATCTTTTCCGGCATGGTGAAGAAGCAGAATGTATATAATTCGTTTATTGAGGGAGCCAAAGGAGGCTTTCAAGTGGCAGTGACACTCATACCATACGTGGTTGCGATATTGGTAGCCATTGGCATGTTCAGGGCATCAGGCGGCTTGCAGATGTTGCAAGATGGAGTAGAGTCATTAGTGGAATCCATAGGGCTGAATTCCGATTTCGTGGGTGCATTGCCCGTAGCATTGATGAAGCCGCTCAGCGGACCAGGTGCGAGAGGCATGATGCTCGAGAATTTCAGCCATTTCGGCGTGGATTCTTTCATTGGCCATTTGTCAAGTGTGTTGCAGGGATGTACAGACACAACATTCTATATCTTGGCTGTCTATTTTGGAAGCGTCGGCATCAAGAAATATCGATATGCTGTCCAGTGTGGCCTCACAGCTGACATAGCTGGCATGATAGCAGCCGTGATTTTCAGTTACTTCTTCTTTGGATAAATAGGTGAACAAAATTAGATAACCTATTTAAAATAAACAGCCACTTCGTGCGTTAATATAAGTGTTCACAATTAATTGAGGATCAAAGAGGATACTTATTGTTTCTGGAATGCAGTGGACTGATAGAATCCGACAAGTGAAAATCATCTTGGTGGTGGCGGCTGTGGTAATAGCCGTTGCCTCCTTGTTCATATCACAATATTTGGTGCGCGACCTCTCGATAGAGGAACACCACAAGATGGAAGTATGGGCAGAGGCGATGCGTTCACTCAACAATGCAGACGAGAATACCGACTTGAATCTTGTGCTGAAAGTAATCGATGACAACAATACCATTCCGGTCATCGTGCTCGACAAGGATGGCAATGCCAATACGTTTCGTAACATCAAGTTGGAAGGTGTTGACCTGGAGGATAGCCTAAGGAATGCCGCTGAGATGGGCAAGTCGATGCTCAAGGCAGGAAACGCCATCAAGATTTATCTCGACGACACGGGAAGTGGCGATTTTATTAATGTTTGCTACGATGATTCCATGATGATCAAGAGGCTTTCTTCATGGCCCTACATACAACTTGGAATAGTATTGGTGTTTGTCGTTATCGCCATTTTTGCGCTTCTTACATCAAAGAGAGCCGAACAAAACAAGGTGTGGGTGGGCCTCTCCAAGGAGACGGCACATCAATTAGGAACCCCTATCTCAAGTCTTATGGCATGGACAGAAATTCTGAAGGAGAGCTATCCGGATGATGAACTCCTGCCAGAGATGGAAAAGGATGTGAAGCGGTTGCAACTGATAGCAGACCGTTTCTCAAAGATTGGGTCGTTGCCGGAACTTGTGCCATGTGGCTTGAAGGAAGTGCTGGGACATGTTGTCGATTACATGAACCGCCGGACTTCAGCCAAGGTAAACATGGTGGAAGTGTTTCCAAAAGAGGAAATGGTAGTGGATATCAATGCTTCGCTCTTTGAATGGGTCATCGAGAACTTGTGCAAGAATGCAGTAGATGCCATGGAGGGGCAAGGCACCATCACACTTCATTTGTCAAAAGAAGGAGAAAAGGCAGTCGTGGAAGTGTCGGACACAGGAAAAGGCATACGAAAGAAAGACATACACAATGTTTTCACTCCTGGCTTCACTACGAAGAAAAGGGGATGGGGGTTAGGATTGTCGTTGGCAAAACGCATTGTGGAGGAATATCACAAAGGGAAGATTTATGTGAAGTATTCCGAAGTGGGAAAAGGCACCACATTCAGGATAGAACTTAAATCAAATTCTGGCTTGACGACAAAGCAACGAGGCTAAAGAAGTGCACACATTCCCCAAGATGAAGCAAGACGAGAGCAGCGAATAACATTAAACAAAGTTTTGAACACCTTTTAGAGAACAAGGACAAACATTTCTATCATGAAGGTAAATAGCGGCAAATGAACTTTTTTCATTAAAACTTTCCACTATTCAAAATAAAATTAGTAACTTTGCAGCCCAAATGGGTAGTTTAGAACAATTCAAAATCAATTTGAAGGGGTTGAAGGAGTCAAAGACTTCATTTTCCTTCTCCCTTGACAATGAATATTTTGATGCCATCGGAGCCACAGAGGTAAAGGGTGGCACGTTAAGTGTCGCGCTTGAGGTCTGTAAGGTTGCCAACGTGTATGAGCTTGATTTTCATATTGTTGGCAATGCAATGGTGACATGCGACCTATGTCTCGATGACATGTTCTTGCCTGTGGAAACCAGTCAGAAAGTGGTGGCACGTCTGGGTCAGGAGGATGCTGAAGACGATGATGTCATCACCGTGGCAAAAGACGAGGGGGTGGTGGATGTAGCATGGCTCATATATGAGTTCATAGCACTTTCTCTACCTACCAAGCATGTACACGCCGAAGGTCAGTGCAACCCGGAAATGGTGAAGCGGCTGAAAGAATTGGAGGCACATGTGGAAGCAGACGAAGACTCAGGCGACACGACAGACCCGCGATGGAGTAAATTGAAAGAGTTAAAATCAACAAATAAAGAATAGTAAAATGGCACATCCTAAAAGAAGACAGTCCAAGACTCGCACACTGAAGAGAAGAACCCATGACAAGGCAGTGGCTCCCACATTAGCACTCTGCCCCAACTGCGGCGCCTATTATGTATATCACACAGTGTGTTCTGCTTGTGGATACTACAGAGGCAAAGTAGCTATCGTGAAGGAAACTGAAGAATAAGAATGGGTAAAGTCAGAGCGATAATCACCGGAGTTGGAGGATACGTTCCCGACTATGTTCTCAATAATGATGAATTGTCGAGAATGGTGGAAACCAACGACGAGTGGATTATGACACGCGTGGGCATAAAGGAGCGTCGCATCCTCACAGAAGAGGGTCTTGGCACCTCCTATATGGCACGCAAGGCCGCAAAGATGGTGATAAAGAAGACAGGGGTTGACCCTGACACCATCGATGCTCTCATCCTTGCAACATCTACGGCCGATTACCAATTCCCATCCACCGCATCTATTGTGCTTGGGAAATTGGGGCTGAAAAACGCCATGGCGTTTGATTTCTGGGGTGCTTGCTGCGGCTTTCTCTATGCTCTCGACACTGCCGCGTGTTTAATCGAAAGTGGGCGTTATCACAAAATCATAGTGATAGGTGCCGACAAAATGTCGTCGATGGTCGATTATACAGACCGCGCCACATGTCCTCTTTTCGGTGATGGTGCCGCTGCAGTGCTCGTAGAGGCTACTGAATTGGAAGATGTCGGATACATGGACTCATATTTGCGCACTGATGGCAAGGGCTTGCCCTTCTTGCACATGAAAGCAGGTGGTTCTGTCTGTCCTCCGTCGCATTTCACAGTTGATCACAGATTGCATTATCTTTATCAAGAGGGACGCACAGTCTTCAGATATGCAGTGACTAACATGAGCGACGATTGCGCGTTAATCGCAAAGCGCAATGGGCTGAACAAGGACAACATCGCCTGGGTGGTGCCCCATCAGGCCAACATGAGAATCATTGAGGCAGTGGCAAAACGCCTTGAGCTTCCGATGGAGCAGGTCATGGTGAACATAGAGCATTTCGGCAACACCAGTGCCGGCACCATACCTTTAGCTCTTTGGGAGTATGAGAGCAGGCTGCACAAGGGAGACAATATCATCCTTACAGCATTCGGGGCAGGCTTCGTACACGGAGCATCCTATCTGCGATGGGCTTACGATGGCTCCTCTGCTGCAACTCAAAAAAAATAATCCGAACACCAAAATCATAAAAACGCATCCTTCATTATCGAAAAGGTGCGTTTTTTTGTCGAATCATTTATCATTATGCAACATAAGGCAGGATTTGTAAACATCGTGGGCAATCCCAATGTCGGGAAGAGCACGCTCATGAACCAACTTGTGGGAGAACGCATCTCAATAGCCACTTTCAAAGCTCAAACCACAAGACATCGCATCATGGGCATCGTAAACACTGAGGAAATGCAAATAGTGTTCTCCGATACACCTGGTGTGCTCAAGCCCAACTACAAATTGCAAGAGTCGATGCTTGCTTTCTCTGAATCAGCATTGGCAGATGCCGACGTCCTCTTATATGTCACTGATGTAGTGGAGAATCCGGAGAAGAATGTCGATTTCCTCGAAAAAGTGAGAAAGATGACCGTGCCAGTGTTGCTGCTCATAAACAAGATTGACCTTACCGACCAAAAAGGTTTGGTGGCAGTAGTGGAAAAGTGGCATAAGTTGCTGCCAGAAGCGGAGATTCTTCCCATCTCCGCACTCAACAAATTTGGAACCGACATCATCCTGAAGAGAATCGGGGAATTGCTGCCCGACAGTCCGCCATATTTCGATAAGGACCAACTCACCGACAAGCCAGCTCGTTTCTTTGTGAGCGAAATAATACGCGAGAAAATCCTGCTCTACTACGACAAGGAGATACCTTATTCTGTGGAAGTGCGTGTGGAGCAGTTCAAGGAAGAAGAAAAGATAATACGCATCAGTGCCGTCATCTACGTAGAGCGTGACTCCCAGAAAGGCATCATCATAGGCCATAAGGGATTTGCCCTGAAAAAGGTGAGCACTGAGGCACGCAAGGCTTTGGAGAAATTCTTTGGCAAGAGCATCTTTTTGGAAACGTTCGTAAAAGTGGATAAGGACTGGCGCAGTTCGAAACGTGAATTGGACAGCTTCGGATACAATCCCGAATAATAAGTAGGTAATCAAAATTATCTGTAACTATCATTCATGTAGGTGTTGTATAGTCTTTTATGTTTCTTTGGCGCATCTTTTTCACTCATCCTCAGTTGCATAGCCCGCTATGCTCCTTCGTCTGAGAGAAAAATCTGCATCCAAATAAATCATAAAATACTATCATCTAATTTTGATCACCTACTTATCAAAAAGAAAAAGAACATACCTCTATAAGATATGGGAAATTTAGTAGCAATAGTGGGACGTCCCAATGTGGGCAAGTCCACACTTTTCAACAGGCTTACCAAGACGAGGCGTGCCATCGTCAGCGAGGAGGCGGGCACCACTCGTGACCGCCAATACGGCAAGTGCGAATGGAATGGCAGGGAATTCTCCGTGGTCGATACGGGAGGATGGGTAGTCAATTCCGACGACATCTTCGAAGAGGAAATACGCAAGCAAGTCCTCATTGCCACAGAGGAAGCTGACTTGTTGCTCTTCCTCGTTGACATAACTAACGGGCTGACAGACTGGGACGAGGATGTGGCAGTAATCTTGAGGAGGTCGAAACTGCCTGTCATACTTGTAGCAAACAAGGCTGACAATTTCGACCAATACTATGAGGCTGCAGAATTCTACAAGTTGGGACTGGGCGACCCCGTATGCATCAGTTCAGCCACAGGCAGTGGAACAGGCGACTTGCTCGACCTTGTTGTGGAGCGCCTTGGTGACATTGGAGGTGAAATGTTGGAGGAAGGCATACCCCGTTTTGCTGTAGTTGGAAGACCCAATGCAGGAAAGAGCAGTCTGATAAATGCCTTTATTGGAGAAGACAGGCATATAGTGACAGAAATCGCTGGCACTACTCGCGACAGCATCTACACGCGATACGACAAGTTTGGTTTCGATTTCTATCTTGTTGACACTGCTGGCATACGCCGCAAGAACAAGGTTACAGAAGATTTGGAATTCTATTCTGTCATGAGGAGCATCCGTGCCATAGAGAATTCCGACGTTTGCATTCTCATGATTGATGCCACCAGAGGCATAGAGGCGCAGGACATGAACATCTTCCAGCTGATACAGAAGAACAACAAGTCGTTAGTGGTGGTTGTCAACAAATGGGACCTTGTGGAGAACAAGGACAATGTGGTAATCAAGACTTTCGAAAATGCCATACGCAACCGCATGGCGCCATTCACCGACTTCCCCATAATTTTCGCTTCAGCTCTTACCAAGCAGCGTATTTTCAAGGTTCTCGAGACAGCCAAGCAAGTGTATCTCAACCGCACCGCCAAGGTGGGCACCTCAAAGCTCAACGAGGTGATGCTCCCGTTAATCGAGGCTTTCCCACCACCATCGGTCAAGGGAAAATACATCAAGATAAAGTATTGCATGCAGGCACCCAATACGCAAATCCCAACATTTGTGTTCTATGCCAACCTTCCACAGTATGTGAAGGAGCCTTACAAGCGGTTCCTTGAAAACAAAATAAGGGAGAATTGGCAGATGACGGGCTGTCCTATCAATGTGTTCATACGACAGAAATAGTGTCCATGAGAAATTTGTGCTATTTCTTGTGTGCCGTGGTGGCAATGGCTTTTTCCAGTTGCGGGGAAACACCCGTGGAAACGGAGAAGGTCGTCGCCACCACGGCGAAATTGTATTATGAATATTTGTTGCAAGGCAAGTTTGAGGATTTCGTTGGCGGCATCGACCACCATGTTCCAGCAGGAGAAGCATACGACAAACAACTTGTGGATAATGCCAAATTGTTTGTCAAGCGTCAGGAAATCTTGCACGATGGGTTGGTTCGCATCGATGTGTCGGATGCTGAGGTCGATGTTGACGCCCATACTGCCAATGCTTTTCTGGTGTTCTCTTTTGCCGACAGCACTTCAGAGCAAGTCGTTGTGCCTATGGTGGAGCGCGATGGCGTATGGCTGATGAGATGATTATTTTTGAGAAAGCAAGATTCTCAACACGCCTCCATATCCAGGTTGGTGGCTGAAAGCATTGGCTTCTTCAAATAGTCCGCTGTACAGTCCGGCACTTACAATTACACCGGCATGAGTGAACACCCCCACATGGTGGTGTGGTTTCATGCGCAGTTCATCGATGAATTCAGCCACCCGCTTGCGGAGCATGGGGAAACTTTCACCCCCTGTGGCAGGCAGGTGCATGTAGTCGTCATACCACTTCTGCAATGCTTCATCGCGTATCTCGTCGTAGCGTTGCATCTCCCATTCACCCATGTTCATTTCTTTTAGGCGGTCATCGACAATGGCATTTCTGTATCCGCAATAGTCGGCAAGCCGTCTTGCGCGAGTCAGTGGCGAGGTGTAAGTGCAGTCAAAGCGCATGTCTTGCAATTGTCGCTTCACCTCGGATGCTTCCTCCTCGAACGTGCCAGCCAACGGCACGTCTGTCCAGCCATAGCAAGTGCCTGGCGGCACCGCCACTCGCGTGTGTCGGATGAATGTGATTTCTATCATGTTGTCAATCGAATTCATAAGGCATCACACCTGTTCTGCAGTGATGCATATCATAAGATATGCGCTTAGTTCCACGAGAAGGAACAATGCTCCGCAACAATCGCCGGTGTATCCACGCAAGGTGTTCCATATCTTCAGATAGAGGAAGTACATGACAAGACAAGGCACGAACACCACCAGTTCCCACCTCAAGGCAACATCCCCGAGGAGGAAAAGTGGCAGCGAGGGCAACAACCCTTGGAAAGCAAGAGAAATGCCGCCAGCCACGCTCACCTTGCGATATGTCACGCGAGATTTCGCCTCCTGTTCGTTCCTTGCGTAAGGCATCATCTGGACTATTTGTCCTGCCAGCATTTTCGAGAATGGGTCCGCTGCGATGATGGCGAGAGCGGCAGTCTTGACTGGTAGGTGCAAGAGACAGAGGAAAAGCATTGAAAAATAGAGGATTAGGCCAATCACTCCATAAGTGCCTATGCGTGAGTCTTTCATGATGTCGAGCACTCGTTGTCGGTCTTTGCCGCCACCGCCAAAACCATCGCAGAAGTCGGCAAGTCCGTCTTCATGGAAAGCCCCTGTCAGCAATACTCTCACCACGATGGCAGCCAGCACAGCCAAAGCGTGTGGCATCACCCAAGACCCCAAATAAAGAGTTGCAGCCATGATGGATCCAGTAAGCCAGCCGACGAGAGGCCAGAATTCCACCACTCCACGATAGCTTGCCTTTGGCGGGGAGTAGATTTTCCAGAAAGGCAGTCGTGTGAAGTAGATGAAAGCCGCCCAAGCAGATTTCGCGCTTTTAGAAATACTTAGTGATTTTTGCATTGTCGAAGTTGTTCATTTCATTTATCATCCTTGTCGCACTTTCCACTATGGGGTATGCGCACAGTGCGCCGGTGCCTTCTCCGAGGCGCATGCCGAGATTGAGCAAAGGTCGTGCATTCATGAGCGACAACATGCGGGCATGTGCGTATTCGTCGCCACAATGTCCGAAAACGGCATAATGCAGCACGTCTTGGTAGAGATGTGAGGCAGCAAGCATGCAAGCGGTCATGATGAATCCGTCAACGAGCACCACCATTCGTCTCTCAGCAGCACGCAGCATGGCACCTATGGCACCCACCATCTCGAATCCTCCAAAGTAGCGGATGGCTTCCTCTGCGCTGTCGTTCAGTCTGTTTTTCATATAAAGAGCCACCGCTTGTGTCAGCACCTTGTGCTTGTGGCGTATGCCTTCGTTGTCAAGTCCTGCCCCAGCTCCGATGCACTCGTCGAGTGGCTGTTGCCCGAAGATGCTCATCCAGATGCTCGATGGAGACGTGTTTGCAATACCCATCTCCCCGATGCATATTATGTTGCAGCCATGGTCGTGGCAGGCATCCACCATTTCGGCTCCTATGTCGATTGCCTTTTCCATTTGGGCATGAGACATGGCTGGTCCATGGACGAAGTTTTCTGTTCCCCATGCCACCTTTCGGTGTATGATGCCTTCTATGTTGCTCAAGTCATGATCGACACCTATGTCAATGATTTTCAGGTCGAAGCCATGTTGTCTGCAAAACATGTTCACGCCACCGCCACCCTTTGTGAAGTTCAGCATCTGTTGCCAAGTCACTTCCCTTGGCGACACGCTGACACCTTCTCTCTCTATGCCATGGTCGCCACCGAAAAGCAGGTGGCATGGATGTGAGAGCGTGGGAGTGAGAGTCTGTTGGATGAGACAAATCTGTGCCGCCAATTCCTCCAGCCGTCCTAAAGAGCCCTTGGGCTTGTTCAGGTTGTCTATCTTTTGTGTTATGGCTTCCCAGATGCCTTTGTCGGGTTGTTGTATTTTGAAGGTTTTCATTTCTTTCCTTTGATGGTTACAGGTATTCCGCTTACCATGAGAATCACTGTGGAAGCTTTCGATGCCACGTATTGGTTCATCCACCCTTGCAGGTCGGTGAATCGTCGTTGCAGGGCATTGGTGCTGACACCACCGCTTCCTATCTCGTTTGTCACAAAAATGAATGTGGCATCTTTTTTCGTCAGCAGGTCAAATTCCCGTTTCATTTTTTCCAGAACCAAGTTTACGTCCGGCAGGTTGTCGTTGCTGCGTTCTTGATATAGGAAATTTGTGCACCATAGTGTGATGCAGTCCACTAACACAACGCGATGGTCCAGGTCATGCTTGCTGAGTTGCAATTCTTCCTCTATGTTGGTCCAGCATGTGCCACGTCGTGCCTTGTGTCTCTCAACACGCTGTCTGAATTCCTCGTCCCAAACATGTGCTGTAGCCAAATAGACAGGTTCGCTGCTCAAGTGCAATGCCAGTTGTTCAGCATACTCGCTCTTGCCAGAACGCTGGCCTCCGGTTATCATTATGATGTTGCTCATGTAATTGAATAATCGTTTGAGACATGTCACGAATTGAATGCCAAAAGTAAGCATATTTTTCGCAAATCGTGATTGAAGAAGTGGAAAAATGAGAAAAATTGTTTGATTACCTCAAGACGACGGGTAAAAATTCTTGCTGATGTTTGGATTTGTCGATATTTTTGCTTTATTTTGCTGTCGTATTAACAACAAGTAAAAATGAAAGACATGAAAAAGATAGTATTATGTATGATTGCTGCCGCCATGACGACAATGTCGTTTGCCCAGACCGTGGAGGAAAGCAAGGCATCAGACAATATTTATGTGGGAATAAATGGTGGTGTCGCCACCAAGACCACGGGTGTGAAATGGAGCGACAACCTCAATCCCAATGCTGGCTTTAGGATTGGAAGGTGGTTCACTCCTTCTTTTGGTCTTGCCATTGATGGTTCTGCATATTTTTCCAACAAGCCCTTTGTTTCCACAGGGACAGCTGTTAGAGCCACAAATGTCTCTCTTTTGGGCACGGTCAATTTCACAAATCTCTTTGGCGGCTATCCAGGTCAGCCAAGATGTTTCGAGGTGATAGGTTTGTATGGCTTTGGATGGGGGCACCTGTTCCGTTCCAACCACGACTATTACAGGCCTGACGACAAGATTACATCCAAGGCAGCCATCGACCTGGCGTTCAATTTCGGCTGCGACAAGCAGTGGCAATTCTTCATCGAGCCGGCATTCACTTGGGCTTTCTTGTCTTCCAACAAGCAGCCGCTTCTTCAAGACACATACCGTCTTACACTCAACGAAGAACAGCCAAGCTACAATGTCAACAATTCTCTATTCCAGATCAACCTCGGCATCGCCTATAAATTGCGCAATTCCAATGGAACGCACAATTTCAAGGTGTTTGAGAGGTTTGCAGGAAACAATGGTGAGATAGACCGTCTGAATGGCATCATCAATGATTTGCGTGGAGAGTTGGCAAAGAAACCGAAGGAGGTTGTCAAGGAAGTGGTGAAAGAAGTTCAAGTTGCAGGACGCGAGGTAAAGGTGGAGAACTTGGTGTTTGTCACCTTCGCCCAAGGCAAGTCACTCCTCACCAAGGAGGCGATGGATGTGCTCAATGGCGTGAAGGCAGGCTCCCACGTGCAAATAGTGGGTACAGCATCCCCAGAGGGCGACCCGGAACTCAACCGCAGATTGTCACAAGCTCGTGCTGATGCCGTAGCCGCCTATCTCAAAGACCGTGGCGTGGTAGTGGATGAAGCCACAGGCAAGGGTGTACAAGGCAACACCTCCAACCGTCTTGCCGTTGTCTATGTGAAGTAGTCAGTAGGTAATCATGCATTATGCAAGATGAGATAAAAGAAGACCTCGCCAAAAATGGTGAAGGCATGATGCTGCGCACCGAGGGGCTGGTGAAGCGCTACGGCAAGCGTACAGTGGTGAACGATGTGTCCATCAATGTGCGACAAGGTGAGATCGTAGGGCTTCTTGGCCCGAATGGTGCCGGCAAGACCACGTCCTTCTACATGACCACTGGTCTTATCGTGCCCAATGCCGGGCATATCTTCCTGAACAATATGGATATCACCAAATATCCCGTTTACAAGCGGGCAAGGGCAGGTATTGGCTATTTGCCCCAGGAGGCGAGCGTGTTCAGGAAGATGAGCGTGGAGGATAACATCCTCTCGGTGCTTGAGATGACAAAGCTCAACCGTAAGCAACAGCGTGAGAAATTGGAAAGCCTCATTGCAGAGTTCAGGTTGGGAAAGGTGCGCAAGAACAAGGGAGACCAGCTCTCGGGTGGTGAGCGGCGCCGTACTGAGATAGCCCGTTGTTTGGCAATAGACCCCAAATTCATCATGCTCGACGAGCCTTTTGCTGGTGTGGACCCTATTGCCGTGGAAGACATTCAGCATATTGTTTGGAAGTTGAAATACAGGAACATAGGCATTCTTATCACCGACCACAACGTGCAAGAGACACTCACCATCACCGATAGGGCTTATCTGCTGTTTGAGGGACGAATACTCTTCCAAGGCAAGCCAGAAGAGTTGGCGGAAAACAAGATTGTGAGGGAAAAATATCTCAGCAACAGTTTCGTGCTGCGCAAAAAAGACTTCCAAATGCTCGACGAGGAACGGAAGGCAAGGGAGGAAATGCTTGAAATGGAATGATTAAATTGTTGTTGGACAAACGCCAAATAATAAGATTCATGATAATGGGTAAAAGATACTTGTCTTTTGTGATTCTTGCGTTCGCATTGTTTGCCATATCTTGCAATCAGAAACGCAAGTCCGAGAATGTGACTGAAATTAAAGAAACAGCCGATGTCGGCAGTTTCAACAGGATACGCATCCAGGCGCCTTGCAGTCTGACTTATGAAATGGGAGATACCATAAAAGTGGTGGTGGATGGAGATTCAGACTTCGTCAACAACATTTCCTTGGAAAACAATGATGGTTGCCTGGTTGTAAAGAAGAAGCGCGACATCACCTTTCAGGATGAAAGATGCGACATCTACGTGGTGTCGCCATCCTTGCAATCAATCGACTTGCTTGGTGCAGGATCCGTTAATCTCAAAGGTGACGTCAAGGCAAATGCCTTTTCTATAAATATGGAGGGAGCAGGCTCAGTCAAATCAGAGAGAATCATCAGCCAAACGTTGTCAGTCAATATCAATGGAGCAGGGTCGGTGAATCTTGATGACGTAACATCGGAAGATATAAAAATGGAAATGAAAGGAGTGGGGTCTTTGTTTGCCAATTTCACTTCTTCAGGTGCTTTGGACTGCTCCTTGGATGGCGTTGGCTCCGTCAACTTGCAAGGTAAAGTCAAGACTTTCAGTCATAAGGTGAGTGGGGTGGGGAGCATCAATGCCGACAACTTGAAAGTAGGTGACTGACAGCAGGCAAAGCTTGAATCATTTGACTGTTACCAGCTATCCGCCCTGCCGCTTTTGGTTAAAAAAACAAATTTTTATCCTTTCTTGTTAGGTGTTTAGGTGAAATATGCGTAATTTTGCATTTCAATTCGCAATTTAACAAATAAGAACAATAACAACAAGACCAAAAGATGAACATTTCATTTGAATGTCCCGACAAAGTTAATGGCCAAATGACACTCAACGTGGAGGCTGGCGATTACATGGAAAATGTAGAGAAGAAACTGAAAGACTTACGTAAGAAAGCCAACATGCCCGGTTTCAGGGCTGGAAATGTGCCCATGAGCATCATCAAGCGTCAATATGGCACATCTGTAAAAGTTGATGAAATCAACAAACTTATTGGCGAGGCTATTTACAAATACGTAAAAGACAACAACATAAAGATGCTCGGCGAGCCTCTTCCATCGCAGAATCAGACTCCGCAAGATTTGGAAGCAGAAGGTCCATTCGAGTTCTTATTCGACATAGCAGTGGCACCCGACTTCGACATCGCCCTTTCCAAAAAGGACAAGGTGAAATACTATGAAATTGAAGTGGATGACAAACTCATCGACGGACAAATTGACATGTTTGCCTCTCGCAACGGCCACCAGGAGAAGGTTGAAGAATATGACGAGACGCAACGTGACATATTGAAGGGTGACCTGCGCCAGCTTGATGCAGAGGGAAATACCCTCGAAGGTGGCATAACCGTTTCCGACGCTGTTCTTATGCCATATTATATTAAGGTGGATGAGCAAAAGGCTCTCTTCGACAAGGCAAAATTGGGCGACATCATAACCTTCAACCCCAAGAAGGCATATCCAGACAGTGACACGGAAATTGCCGCATTGCTGAAAATGAAAAAGGAAGAGGTTGCAGAACTCACTTCCGACTTCAGCTTCCAGGTGACAGAAATCTCAAGATATGTCAAGGCTGATGTAAACCAGGCTCTGTTTGATGCCGTATTCGGTGAGGGCAATGTCACAAGTGAAGAGGATTTCCGTCAGAAAATAGGAGAAGGCTTGCGTCCTCAATTGATGGCTGAGACTGACTATAGATTCTTCCTTGACGTTCGCAAATATGCAGAGGAGAAGGTTGGTGAACTTACATTCCCAGACGAACTGCTGAAGAGGATAATGAAAGCCAACAACAAGGATAAAGATGACAAATTTGTAGAAGACAATTATCCTGCAAGCGTGAAGGAGCTCAAATGGCACCTTATCAAGGAACAGCTCGTGAATGCTGCTGGCATCAAGATAAATGATGACGAGGTGCAAGGCACCGCCAAGGAGATGGCAAGGGCTCAGTTCGCCCAATACGGCATGAACGACGTGCCCGACGAGTATCTGGAGAATTATGCCAAAGACTTGCTTAAAAACAAGCAGAATATTGACGGCATTATCGACCGTACCATCGATCGCAAGCTCAATATCGCCCTTAAAGATATCGTGACACTCGATGTCAAGAAGGTGACATTGGATGAATTTCAGAATATTGTGAAAGAATAATTTGTTTTTTTTCAAAAAAAAACCTTTTTTGCATAAGGTTATCGACTTTTTTTTGTAACTTTGTTGCTACGAATAAAAAGAAAAGTCGGTAACCTTATATTTATGGTCTGATTTTTGTACTTTGTCATGACGTGGGCGATGGTGTAGCACCGGGAACTCACATTATGAAACAAAAACAAAAAGAGAAATGAACGATTTTAGAAAATTCGCCACAAAGCATTTGGGCATCAACGGACAAGTGTTCGACGATGTCATCAGCGCACAGTCGCAATATTTGAATCCATACATCCTCGAAGAAAGACAGTTGAATGTCACACAGATGGACGTGTTCTCAAGGTTAATGATGGACCGCATCATCTTCCTCGGAACCCCTATCGATGACTATACGGCAAACACTCTTCAGGCTCAGTTGCTATATCTTGACTCTGTGGATAGCGGCAAGGACATATCCGTATATATCAATTCTCCTGGTGGAAGCGTGACAGCAGGACTCGGCATTTATGACACCATGCAGTTCATCACCAGTGATGTAGCCACCATTTGCACAGGCATGGCTGCGTCGATGGCTGCCGTGCTGCTTGTGGCAGGGGCAGAAGGAAAGCGTGCCGCACTCACACATAGCCGAGTGATGATACATCAGCCACTTGGAGGAGTGCAGGGACAGGCATCCGACATCGAGATAGAAGCTCGTGAGATACAAAAATATAAAAAAGAACTCTACAACATCATCGCCGAACATTCGCACACGCCTTTCGACAAGGTATGGGCTGATTCCGACCGCAACTACTGGATGACCTCACAAGAAGCCAAGGAATACGGCATGATAGACAACGTGCTGGTGCGAAAGAAGTAAGAGACCATGAACAAATGTAGTTTCTGTGGAAGAAATGAGAAGGAGGTGAAGCTCCTCATATCGGGCATCAATGCGTATATCTGTGAAGATTGCTCACAACAGGCTTATGAGATAGTGCAGACCTCGGGAGTGCTTAGGTCAAAAGACAAGAAGGAAAAGAAAGACCTCAAGCAATTGCCCAAACCGCAAGAAATAAAAGATTATCTCGACCAATATGTCATAGGTCAGGACGAGGCAAAGAGGTATTTGGCGGTTTCTGTCTATAATCATTACAAGCGCCTCTACCAGCCCGAAGAGAAAGATGGTGTTGAGATAGAGAAGAGCAATATAATCATGGTGGGGAGCACGGGCACGGGAAAAACCCTGCTCGCTCGAACCATTGCCAAGTTGCTCGACGTGCCTTTCACGATAGTGGATGCCACCGTGTTCACAGAGGCAGGGTATGTCGGTGAGGATGTGGAAAGCATCCTGTCAAGGTTGCTGCAAGTAGCTGACTACAATGTGGAGGCTGCCCAACGAGGCATCGTATTCATCGACGAGATAGACAAGATAGCCAGAAAGAGTGACAATCCGTCAATCACGCGCGACGTGAGCGGAGAAGGAGTGCAACAAGGATTGCTAAAGCTCTTGGAGGGCACCATGGTAAATGTGCCCCCACAAGGCGGCAGGAAACATCCCGACCAAAAATACATACAGGTGGATACAAGGCACATCCTGTTCATCTGTGGAGGAGCCTTCGATGGCATAGAACGCAAGATAGCGCAAAGGCTCAACACGCATGTGGTGGGATATAATTCTGTGCAGAATGTAAGGAAAATAGACAAGGAGGACCTTATGAAGTATGTGTTGCCACAAGACCTGAAGTCTTTTGGGCTAATACCGGAAATCATAGGTCGCTTGCCTGTGCTGACATACCTCAATCCATTGGATAAAGAGGCTTTGAGGAAGATACTGGTTGAGCCAAAAAACTCCATCGTGAGGCAGTATATAAAACTTTTCGAGATGGACGGAATAAAGCTCACCTTCTCTCAAGAAGCATTAGACTTCATTGTTGACAAGGCCACGGAATACAAGTTGGGAGCAAGGGGATTGCGCTCAATCGTGGAGAATGTCATGATGGATGCCATGTTCGACTTGCCATCGAAAAAGGTAAAGAAATTTGATGTCACGCTCGAATATGCGAGACAACAACTTGATAAAGCACACTTTCAGAGCGCAGAGGGGGTAGAATGACCCCCAAACTGCTCTGGACAGCCTCATTTGAGAACAACACACCATGCCAAAAGACGTTAACCTCAATCAACAACTAAAAAAGTACTTCGGCTTTGACAAGTTCAAAGGCGACCAAGAAGCCATTGTAAGCAATGTTCTTGCGGGCAACGACACCTTCGTGCTAATGCCTACAGGAGGAGGAAAGTCGTTGTGCTACCAATTGCCGTCGCTATTGATGGATGGCACAGCCATCGTGATATCGCCACTCATCGCTCTTATGAAAAACCAGGTGGATGTCATCAATGGAATGAGCGAGGAGGAAGGGGTGGCTCACTACCTTAACTCATCTCTCAACAAGGCAGCAATAGACCAAGTCAAGGCCGACATAGTTTCGGGAAAGACAAAATTGCTTTATGTGGCACCCGAATCACTTAACAAGGAGGATAATGTGGAATTTCTTCACTCGGTGAAGATATCATTCTACGCAATAGACGAGGCACATTGCATCTCGGAATGGGGACATGACTTCAGGCCGGAATATAGAAACATCAGGCCTACCATCCAAAAAATTGGCGAGGCTCCTGTAATAGCGCTTACAGCTACGGCTACCGACAAAGTGCGTACCGACATCAAGAAAAACCTTGGGATACTTGATGCCAAGGAATTCAACAGTTCGTTCAACCGCCCCAACCTGTATTACGAGGTGAGGCCGAAGACAAACGACATCAACAAGCAGATAATCCGCTTCATAAAGCAAAATGCAGGCAAGAGCGGCATCGTCTATTGCTTGTCGAGGAAAAAGGTGGAAGAACTGGCAGCCGACTTGTGTGCCAACGACATTAAGGCGGCACCCTACCATGCCGGACTGGAGTCGGCAAAGCGTTCGGAGACGCAGGATGACTTCCTCATGGAGAAGATAGACATCATTGTTGCCACCATAGCTTTTGGCATGGGCATCGACAAGCCTGATGTGAGATTTGTGATACATTACGACATCCCCAAGAGTCTTGAAGGCTATTATCAGGAGACCGGAAGGGCAGGCAGGGATGGAGGAGAAGGAAAGTGCATCACTTTCTATTCCTACAAGGACTTGCAGAAATTGGAGAAGTTCATGGAGGGAAAACCTGTGGCAGAGCAGGACATAGGAAGGCAGCTGCTCAAGGAGACGGCAGCCTATGCAGAGTCGTCTTTGTGTCGCAGGAAGATGCTCCTTCACTATTTCGGTGAGGAGTACAAGCCCGACAATTGTGGGAATTGCGACAATTGCCTGCATCCGAAAACCAAAATAGAGGGACGTGACCAACTGCTCATCGTCCTTAAGGCAATAGCTGCTGTCAGAGAAAATTTCAGAGCTGATTACATTATCGACTTTGTGAAAGGAAATGCTACGGAGGACATCATTTCACACAAGCACGACCAACTTGAGGAGTTTGGCTCAGGCGAGGACGAGAGCGACAAGATGTGGAATCCAGTCATCAGACAGGCTCTCATTGCCGGACTCCTGAAGAAGGATGTGGAAAACTACGGCTTGCTCAAGCTTACCTCTGCAGGAAAGAAATTCATGAAGAAACCATATTCATTCATGATTGTGGAGGACACTGAATTCAAGGACGAGTATGATGAGGAGGCAACAGAAGGCAGTGGAGCACTCGACCCGGAACTTTATGCCATGCTTAAAGACCTCAGAAAGAAAATGTCGCAACGCATGCAAGTGCCACCCTACGTCATTTTCCAGGACCCGTCACTCGAACAGATGGCTACCATGTACCCCATCAACTTGCAAGAGCTTCAAAACATACAGGGTGTTGGCGCGGGTAAAGCCAAGCGCTATGGTCAGGAATTCTGCGACCTCATAAAGAAACATTGCGAGGAGAACGAAATAGAGCGGCCAGAGGAACTCCGTGTTCGCACCGTTGCCAAGAAGTCGATATTGAAGGTGAAGATAATCCAGAGCATCGACCGCAAAATCGACTTGGAAGAGGTGGCAAAAGCGTTGGGACTTGACTTCGATGACCTGCTCACGGAAATAGAGTCCATAGTGTATAGCGGCACCAAGTTGAACATAGATTATTTCATCGAAGATGTTATGGATGAAGACCATGTGGATGACATCTACGATTATTTCTGTGAAAGTGAAACCGACGACCTCGACACAGCCATGGAGGAACTTGGAGAAGACTATTCCGAGGAGGATATAAGGATGGTTAGGGTGAAATTCTTCTCAGAAATGGCTAATTGACAGATTCCCAAATGTAAGAAATTAGCGCGATGCACTGCCCCATTGAGGCAGTGCATCGCGTTAAAACGTATTAATTCATCAAGAAAAAGTGGCAAAGAACCCTATATGTGGATTTTTATTGCTAATTTTGCACGCAATAAATTCCAAAAACTATGTCATCATTTGTTGCAGACAAAATTGTAATGGACGGACTCACTTTCGACGATGTCCTTCTCATTCCAGCTTATTCTGAAGTCCTGCCAAGGACCGTGGAGTTGAAAACCAAGTTCTCAAGGAACATAGAACTGAACATTCCCTTCGTCACTGCTGCCATGGACACCGTAACCGAGTCAGCCATGGCTATTGCAATAGCACGAGAAGGTGGTATCGGTGTGATTCACAAGAACATGACCATCGACGAGCAGGCACGCCAAGTTGCCATTGTAAAGAGGGCGGAGAATGGCATGATATACGACCCTGTCACCATCAGGAGAGGAAAGACCGTGCAAGACGCACTCAACATGATGGCAGAATACCACATCGGAGGCATTCCCGTGGTTGACGAGGAAAACCATCTTGTAGGTATTGTCACAAACAGGGACTTGCGTTTCGAACTGCATCACGACAAACCCATCGACGAGGTGATGACAAAGGAACATCTCGTGACAACCAACCAGCAGACCGATCTTGCCGCAGCTGCACAAATACTGCAAGAGAACAAGATTGAGAAACTGCCAGTGGTAGATCGTGACAACCATCTTGTGGGACTTATCACTTACAAGGACATCACCAAGGCGAAGGACAAGCCCATGGCTTGCAAGGATGAAAAAGGAAGATTGCGCGTGGCAGCCGGAGTGGGTGTCACAGCCGACACTCTTGAGCGCATGGAGGCACTTGTCAATGCAGGTGCAGATGCCATTGTCATCGATACCGCTCACGGACACTCCAAGTCGGTGATTGAGAAACTCGTGGAAGCCAAAATGGCATTCCCGAATGTGGATATAGTGGTGGGAAATGTCGCCACGGGTGAGGCTGCCAAGATGCTTTCCGACAATGGTGCTGATGCCATAAAGGTGGGCATCGGGCCTGGTTCCATCTGCACCACACGTGTGGTGGCTGGCGTCGGCGTCCCCCAACTCAGTGCCGTCTATGACGTGTATTCGGTTCTAAAGGGCACAGGAGTTCCGCTTATCGCAGATGGAGGACTGAGGTACTCAGGCGATGTGGTGAAGGCAATAGCTGCCGGTGGCAGTTCTGTCATGATAGGTTCGTTGGTGGCAGGAACAGAGGAAAGCCCAGGCGACACCATCATCTTCAATGGAAGAAAATTCAAGAGCTATCGCGGCATGGGTTCACTTGAGGCTATGGAGAATGGCTCTAAAGACCGATATTTCCAGTCGGGAACAAAGGAGACCAAGAAACTGGTGCCGGAAGGCATTGCCGGGCGCGTGCCATATAAAGGAACAGTTCAAGAGGTGATTTACCAACTCGTGGGCGGCTTGCGTTCGGGCATGGGATATTGTGGAGCAAACAACATAGAGAAATTGCATGAAGCCAAATTCACGCGAATCACAAATGCTGGCGTCAACGAAAGCCATCCACACGACATCGCAATCACCAGCGAGGCACCAAATTACTCAAGACCAGATAAATAATAAATATAATCATGAGACTTAAGACCATTCTTGCCATGCTCGCCATGGGCACGGCTGCGTTCGCTCAACAAAGCGATCCTACAATCATGACCATCAACGGCGTGCCCGTAGCAAGGTCTGAATTCGAGTACTCTTACAACAAAAACAATTCCGAGGGTGTCATCGACAAAAAGACGGTGGAAGAATACGTTGACCTCTTCATCAATTATAAGCTTAAGGTCATCGCTGCCATTGAAGCTGGAATGGATACCACCCAGGCTTTCAAGAACGAGTTTGCACAGTATCGCGACCAGCAGGTGAGGCCATCGTTCATCACAGACGACGACATCCAGAAGGAGGCAAAGAATATCTATGACCGCACACAGCATTATGTCGATTCACTCGGTGGATTGGCTTTGCCAAGCCACATCTTGATAGCTGTGGGACAAAGAGAAGAGAATGCCGCCAAGGAAAAGGCGAAAATAAAGGCAGACTCTCTGTATAACGCCTTGAAGCAAGGTGCTGACTTTGCCGACTTGGCAAAACGCTTCTCCGACGACAAGGGCTCGGGAGCTCGTGGAGGTTCGTTGGGATGGATACAGCCAGGTCAGACCGTGCCGGAATTTGAAAAGGCTGTGTATTCTCTCGAAAAAGGCCAGACTTGCGGTCCCGTCTTGTCTGACTATGGTTATCATATCATAAGGTTGGAGGACAAGAAGAACTTCGTTCCCTTTGATTCTGTCAGGGCTGACATCATCACTTTCATTGATAGAAGAGGCATACGTGAAAGAATAATCGACGAGAAAATCGACGAACAAGTAAAGGCTAAAGGATATGCTTCCGCAAACCAACTGCTGGAAGAGAGAACACAGGAACTCTCAGCCAAGGATTCAGATCTTGCTAATCTCATACGTGAGTATCATGACGGACTGTTGGCTTTTGAGATAAGCAATAGAGAAGTGTGGGAAAAAGCCAAGAACGACGAGGCAGGACTGGCAAACTATTTCAAGAAGAACAAGAAAAAATACAAATGGGACTCTCCTCGATTCAAGGGAATGGCATACCATGTGAAGGAGAAGGCAGATGTGAAGGCGGTGAAGAAATGCGTCAAGGGACTGCCTTTCGACAAGTGGGCTGAAAAGTTGCGCACTACTTTCAATGCCGACTCAGTGAAGCGAATCAGGGTGGAAAAGGGACTTTTCAAGGTTGGAGACAGCCCATTGGTTGACCGTGAGGTGTTCAAGAAGAAAGATGTCACGGTGAAGACCAACCCGGATTATCCCATTGATGCCACTTACGGAAAACTGATAAAGGCACCTCAGGAATATTCTGACGTGAAAGGGCAAGTGGTGGATGACTTGCAAAAGGAAATGGAACAAACATGGGTGGGTGAACTGCGCAAACGCATACCCATCGTAGTGAACAAAGAGGTGTTGGCTACAGTCAACAAACATTGAAAAACGGAAAATGCAAGATAAAAATATGCGTCTGCTCATAAGTGCCTGCTTGATGCTCTTGCTCATGCCCGTCAGGGTAGGGGCTATGGGCTACAATGCCATAACCGACACTTTGAAGAGCACAAACAGCGAAAGTGCTGCTGCAACGACCAACCCTGCCAGCATCATCGACGAGGTGGTATGGGTGGTCGGCGACGAACCAATACTCAAGTCGGACATCGAGGCGATGAGACTGCAAGCCGAGGCGGAAGGTGTGAGATGGGATGGCAACCCCGATTGTGTCATTCCAGAACAGCTTGCCGTGCAAAAACTCTTCTTGCATCAGGCAGCCATCGACAGCATCGAGGTGACAGAGTCCGAAATTACCCAGAGCATAGACGACCAAATCAACTACTGGATTCAACTGGCTGATGGGTCTAAGGAAAAACTGGAAGAGTATCGCAAACAGACTGTGTCACAGATGCGCCAGCAAATGCACGATGATTTCAGAAACAGGGAACTTATCCAGAAAATGAAGATGCACTTGGTGAAAGACTTGAAGGTTTCTCCTGCAGAAGTGAGAAATTATTTCAAGGACTTGCCAGAGGACAGCATCCCTATGGTGCCCACAACTGTTGAGGTGCAAATCATCACCCGCCAGCCCAAAGTCTCCGTTGAGGAAGTAAACAGGGTGAAGGACTTGCTGCGTGAATACACCGACCGTGTGAACAAGGGTGAGACCACTTTTGCTACATTGGCGCGTCTCTACTCCGAAGATGGCTCTGCCAGACAGGGAGGTGAGATAGGATACACCCCCAAGGCGCACCTCGACCCGGATTTTGCAAGTGTCGCATTCAATCTCACCGACCCCAACAAAGTGTCAAAAATCGTGGAGTCTCAATTCGGGTTCCATATAATCCAATTGATAGACAAGCGCGGAGAGAGAATCAATGTGAGGCACATACTGCTCAAGCCACGTGTCACAAGAGACAATATCGATACCGCCAAGGCTCAGCTTGACTCTATAGCCAACGATATAAGGGATGCAAAGTTCACTTTCGACGAGGCTGCTACATACATCTCGGATGACAAAGACACCAAAAGTAATCACGGACTTATGGCAAACACGTCGGAGCAGACCCAGACACGTACTTCCAAGTTCCGCATGCAGGACCTGCCCACCGAGGTGGCAAGGGCTGTGGAAAAGCTAAAGGTGGGAGAGGTTTCTGAAGCCTTTGAGATGATAAACAACAAAGGAAAGACAGTAGCTGCCATAATAAAGCTCAAGTCGCGTGTGGAAAGCCATCGTGCCACCATCACCGAAGACTTCCAGACCATGAAGGATGTGGTGTTGGAAAAGAGAAGAAACGACGTGCTGAATACATGGATAGCAGACAAGCTGAAGAACACTTATGTGAGGATGGGCGACAGATACAAGGACTGCGACTTCCAATATAAAGGTTGGGTGAAATGACATCATCTCGCTGCTGCAACACACATTGTCACAGGCATGGAATCATAGTGCTGATTCTATGCCTGTTTGGACTTTGTCTAACCCAAAATGCGGCAGCGCAGAGGAAAACAAAAGTTCAAGACGAACGAATCTACCTCGATCATGCCGACTCCTTGTATTTCGACGAATACAAGAGACACGACACTCAGGTGGTGAGAGGGAAAGTGAAATTCAGGCATCGTGGTACTGTGTTATATTGTGACAGTGCTTATTTCAAGCAGCAGGAGAATACATTCCAGGCTTTTGGACATGTAAGAATGCTGCAAGGCGATACCTTGGAAATAAAGTGCGACACCGCCTTCTATGACGGAAGGGCGGATGGAGAGATGGTTCATGCACAAAGCAATGTCATAGTGATACATCGCAAGACATCTGAACTGCACACCGACAATCTCGTCTATGACAGGAAATTCGACATTGTCTATTATGACCAAGGAGGCAATTATGCCGACAAGGCAAAAGGCATGACCTTAAGCAGTGACTGGGGAAAATACAACCTTACGACCAAGGAGGCGGAGTTTTTCTATGATGTCACATTAAAGACAAAAACACACGTCATCACCACAGACACTTTGTTTTATGAGTCGGAGACTCAGAAAGCGCATGTCATGGGTGGCAAAACCATTTATCCTCCAAATGGTGGCTCTCCCTCTTGGTCCAAGTCTGTCATTCATTCCATACGTGACGGCTATGATGTGGAAACCACCAACTGCTTCTTCTATATGGATACCGACAAGGTGGAATTGTTCGACAAGTCCTCCATAGCCAATGACATCAGAACCATTACTGGCGACAGTTTGTTCTACGACAGCAACACCAAGAAGAGCAGGGGATATGGAAGAGTGAAATATGTTGACCACAAGAACAAGAACCAATTGTTGGCAGATGCCGTGGACTATGATGAAAAGACAGGGCGAGGTATGGCGACCAAAAATCCTGTGTTCATGGACTTCTCCCAGAAAGACACACTTTACATGCATGCCGACACGATAAGGGTGGAGACCTTCTATCTCGACACCGATTCCATGTATAGGAAGGTGCATTGTTATAAGAAAGTGAGGATGTTCCGACAGGATGTTCAGGCGGTTTGTGATTCCATGGTTGTCTGTTCACGCGACTCCAGCCTGACCATGTATTTCGACCCGATAGCGTGGAATGCAAACCGGCAGTTGCTTGGCGACAGCATAAAGGTCTTTATGAACGACTCTACAGTGCGTGAAGCCCATGTGATGTCAAAAGCCCTGTCCATAGAAATGATGCACGACTATGAGCATCCGGGAAAGGTCTATTATAACCAAATCACTTCCAAGTTGATGAATGCATACTTCGAGGATGGGCAAATACAGATGAGTGAAGCCATTGGCAATGTGCAGACAGTTTATTATCCCGTAGAGGAGAAGGACAGTTCGCTCATCGGCATGGTGTATCTTGAAACCGACACAATGAGGATGTTTCTCGGCAAAGAACGCAAGTTGGACAAGATCTGGGCTTCCAAGTCGGAAGGCGTGCTCTATCCCATGACACAGATACCCCCTTCGAAAGATTTCTTGCCTAATTTCGGTTGGTATGACTATATCCGGCCGGTGGGCAAGGACGATATATATTATATTCCAGGAAAGCACGACAAGTCGGCTGTCGCAACAGGTGTGCCCCCTACGGCCGCAGCTCTCTCCAAGCGAATGAGGCAAGTGCCTCTCAAGAGATAGTGCTTTTTGATTGTTGTTGGATTTTAAGAGATTATGAGCGACATCATTCAATTATTGCCTGATTCCGTTGCCAACCAGATAGCTGCTGGCGAGGTCATACAGCGACCTTCATCCGTGGTGAAGGAATTGGTGGAGAATGCACTTGATGCAGGGGCTCATGAGATTGATGTTATGGTGGTGGATGCAGGACGCACCTCCATAATGGTGGTTGATGACGGTTGCGGAATGTCTGCCACTGATGCAAGGCTATCATTTGAAAGACATGCCACATCAAAGATAAGGGTGGCAGGCGACCTGTTCGACCTCCATACCATGGGATTCAGGGGGGAGGCACTCGCTTCCATAGCTGCCGTGGCGCAAGTGGAACTGACCACAAGACGGGAAGATGAAGAGCTTGGGACCGCAGTCACCATTCATGGGTCGAAGTTTGTAAGTCAGGAACCTGTCTCCTGCCCCAAGGGAAGCAGGTTCAAGGTGGAAAACCTTTTCTTCAACGTGCCTGCCCGACGCAAATTCCTCAAGTCGAATGCGACAGAACTCAACAACATCATAGCGGCATACGAACGTATAGTGCTCGTAAATCCTGATGTGTCTTTCTCGTTGCACAGCAACGGAACGGAGGTGTCGGGACTGAGAGCTTCAGGATTGAGACAACGTATAATAGATGTTTTTGGAAGGAAGCTCAACCAAGACTTGCTGCCAGTGTCGGTGGAGACATCCCTTTGCCGTATCTCAGGATTTGTAGGAAAACCTGAGTCAGCAAGAAAAAAGGGAGTGCACCAGTTCTTCTTCGTAAATGGAAGATATATGAGGCATCCATATTTCGCAAAGGCAGTCATGACACCTTTCGAAAGATTGGTGCCCCAGGGAGAGCAAGTGCCTTTCTTCTTGTATTTTGACGTTAACCCCTCTGACATAGACGTAAACATCCATCCCACAAAGACGGAGATAAAGTTTGACAACGAACAAGCCATATGGCAAATCCTTTCGGCAGCAGTCAAAGAAGCCGTGGGGAGATTCAATGATGTCCCTTCCATAGATTTCGACGTAGAGGGGAAACCCGAGATACCTTCATTCGGACAAGGTGGTGGCGGTGGGTCTGCACCAGCTGTCATTGCCAACCCTAAGTATAATCCATTCGACGGCACGAGAAACAAAAGAGCCGACTCTAATGCCAGGCATTGGGAGGATTTGTTCACGCCCAACGTCGAAAGCCAATATCAACAGAGGGACCTGTTCGATGAGATAGAGGCTACTGATGCTCCTGCCGACATCATCGCAGAGAAAGCTCCTACACATTATCAATATAAAGGAAGGCTCATAATGACAGCCGTGAAGTCGGGACTGATGATAATCGACCAGCACCGGGCACACCTGAGGGTGCTTTTCGAGGAATATGTAGATAAGATGAAGCATCACAAATGGAACACGCAAAGCGTACTTTTCCCCGAACTAATCACATGCTCTCTTGAAGAGGCAAATGTCATGCGCCAAATAATGCCGGAATTGGCAGACATGGGCTTTTCCATTTCCGACCTTGGAGGCGACTCCTTCTCCATTGTCGGTGTGCCCGCCGGATTTGAGGGAATGGATGCCACTGCAATGCTTCATGGGATAATTGCTGATGCGAGGGAGAAAGTGGGGCATCCCAAAGATGAATTGAACAACGTCATGGCGTTGAGCCTCGCCAATGCTGCTGCCATACCACAAGGACAGGTCCTCGGAAATGAGGAGATGGAGAATCTTGTCAACAGACTTTTTTGCTGCTCGAATGTGAATACCACACCCGACGGAAAACCAATACTTGCCATATTAAAACAAGGCGAAATCGACCGTTTGCTTGGCTTGTAACACTTTTTTTTGCCTTTTTGGCGCTTAAATAGGTCTATTTTGGCTTATAAAGTGAAATTTTCCTAAGAAAAACTTATAATATTTGAAAATAAATATTATCTTTGCAGCGGAAAAAAGTGCGATTATTTAACGACAATAATTATTTTTTTTGATTATTTAAATATAAAGGTTATGAAAAAACTATTAATGGTGCTGGCTTTAGCTGGCGTATCTTTTTCAGCCATGGCTCAGGATGACCCCACATTGAAGCACAGTGTGGCTACAAATTCATTCTGGAGCAATTGGTTTATCCAGGTGGGCGCTCAGTGGAACGCTTGGTATTCTGCAGAAGAGCATGGAGCAGGACTGAAGAGCAGTCCATTGGAGAGCTTCCGCTCAAATCCAGGTGCTGCTATCGCTATTGGTAAATGGTTTACTCCTGGCCTCGGTCTCCGTACCAAATTGATGGGTATTTGGGGCAAGCAGGTTCGCGCAGGTGTGAATGGCGAAGGTGTTGGCAGATTAAACAGATTCTGGCTCTTGAATGAGAATATCCTGTTCAACTTGAGCAACATGCTCGGTGGCTACAATCCTGACCGTGTATGGAATTTCATTCCATTCGTTGGTGGTGGCGTAGGCCGTTCAATGACTCACAACAGGTATGCTATGGATCTCAATGTTGGTATCCTCAATGAATTCCGTCTGAGCCGCAAGACTTTCTTGAACCTTGAAGTAGGATGGAACCGTCTTGAGAACGATATCGACTTCAACCCGTTCGATACAAACCTCGACCCAAATCACCGTGGTTGGGACTCACACGACAACCTGCTCTATGCAGAACTGGGTCTGACATTCAACCTCGGCAAGGGTACATGGGACAAAGTGCCTGATGTAAACGCTATCAAGGCTCTCCATCAGTCACAAATCGACGCTCTCAATGGACAGCTGGCTGACGCCAACGCAGAAATCGACCGTCTGAACAAGCTCATCGCAGATCACAAGTGCCCAGAGCCACCAGCTCCTCCAATCGTGAAGTTTGCTCCTCCAGCAACTGTGTTCTTCTACTGTGACAAGACAAAGAGTGGTCCTTCCTACTCACGTGACATGGTTGACGTACGTGCCGTTGGTAAGTATGCTCTCGACAACAACTGCGACCTCCTCGTAACTGGTTATGCTGATAGCAAGACTGGTAAGCCAGACCACAACCAGTGGCTGTCAGACGAGCGTGCCAAGACTGTTGTTGAAGAACTTGTAGGTATGGGTGTAAACCGCAGCAAGATCACATCTGTTGGCAAGGGTGGTGTGCTCATCCTTTCACCATTCGAGCTCAACCGTCGTGCAACTGTGGAAGTACGCTAATTGTTAGTGGTAGTTCCATAAGGACAAAAAACATAGCGCTTCCCTCTCGTGGGAAGCGCTTTTTGTTGTCATAAAAAACTGGGATCGCTGCAAAGCCATCCCAGTTTTTTGATTCTTATTTCACTCTGATTCTTATTTCACTCTGAAACCTATTATTCGTCTCACCTCTTCGATAGTGGCCTTGGCACTTTCTCTGGCACGTTCGGCACCCTCTAAAGCTATTCGGTCGAGCAACTCTCGGTTTGCGCTGAATTCGTTGATTCTCTCGCGTATTGGAGCTATGGTCTTCACCAAGTCTGCCGCTATTTGTTTCTTCAGGTCGCCATAGCGTAAGGTGCAGTCATTCCATTTCTCATCAAAATAGTTGTATGCTTCCTCGTTGGAGCATAGGCGAAGGAAAGTGAAAAGGTTTTCGATAACTTCCGGGCGCTCGCTGTTGGGCTCTTGTGGACCAAGGTCGGTCACGGCTTTCATCACTTTCTTTGTGATGGTTTTGTCATCGTCACGCAGGTATATGCAGTTGCCCTCGCTCTTTCCCATCTTTCCGCTGCCATCAAGTCCAGGTACTTTCACTGCTTTGTCGGCAAAGTAGAAACTTTGTGGCTCTGGGAAAAATTCCACTCCATAGATATTGTTGAAACGTCTTGCACATCTGCGTGCCATCTCCATGTTTTGCTCTTGGTCTTTGCCCACAGGCACCTTGTTTGCCTTGTGTTGCAATATGTCGGCTGCCATCAGTGTGGGGTAGGTCAGCAGTCCTGCATTTACATTGTTGGGCTGTTTGCGTGCCTTCTCCTTGAATGTGGTCACGCGTTCAAGTTCGCCCAAGTACATGTTCATGTTTAAGAACAAATACAATTCGAGAGTTTCCTTCACGTCGCTCTGCACATAGATGGGAGCCTTTTGCGGGTCGAGCCCACAGGCGAGGTATTCTGCGAGAATGATGCGTGCACTTTCTTGGATGTCGCCCGGTTTTGGGTGTGTGGTGAGGCTGTGCCAGTCGGCTATGAAGAACATGCATTCGTATTCGTCTTGCATTTTCACAAAACTCTTCACTGCACCGAAATAGTTGCCTAAGTGCAGGTTGCCGGTGGGGCGGATGCCACTTACTACTTTTTCCATTATATTTCCTTATTTATTGTTGGTGGGGTGGATTCCCCTTTAATGTGTGGAGGGAGCTCGCTGCTCCCTGTTATGACATATCAGTTTGCAAAATTACACCAAAATACTGAAATAAGGCAACAAGAACAAGGAAAAACCGATATAACGCAAAAAAAAGGCTTAAAAATTTGGAGGTTTCGAAAAATGTGCATACCTTTGCAACGCTTTTCAAAAAGGGCGTTTAGCTCAGTTGGTTTAGAGCATCTGCCTTACAAGCAGAGGGTCGGCGGTTCGAATCCGTCAACGCCCACTTGGGGTGATTCCCTGTGACTCTTCGGGGTTGCGGGGATTTTACTTTTTATGTATTTCTTATTATTTATATTGCTTTCATAGACCCTCGTGTATTGAATCAATGTTGCAACATTGATGTTACATCACTTCGACAACAAATAAAATTGGTTTTTTTTGCTCTGCTCAAAGATTCTTAGTAACTTTGTAACCGATTAGCGATAGGTATATTCCGTTTAAGATTTTTATATTTATATTTTTAGTACATTAATTCAAATGAGGCTCGACACATTGACGGCCATATCTCCAATTGACGGTCGGTATAGAGGAAAGACAGAACTGTTGGCAGGATATTTTTCAGAGTATGCTCTTATTAAATATAGGGTGCGCGTTGAAATAGAATATTTCATCGCATTGTGCCAATTGCCCTTGCCCCAACTTGAAAAGGTAAGTCAGGAGCAGATATGTTCGCTTCGGGATATATATCAGCAATTTACGGAGGAAGACGCTTGCCGTGTCAAGGAGATAGAAAGCATTACAAACCACGATGTTAAGGCAGTGGAATATTTTATCAAGGAAAAGCTTGACAAGTTGGGCGGATTCGAAGCCTATAAGGAATTTGTGCATTTTGGCCTTACATCACAGGATATCAACAACACCTCAGTGCCACTATCCGTAAAGGAAGCTTTGGAACAAGTGGTTTACCCTCTTTTGGAAGAACTACTCCAGTTGCTGAGACAGTATGCAGAAGAGTGGAAAGATGTGCCCATGCTCGCAAAGACACATGGACAGCCAGCCTCACCCACAAGACTTGGCAAGGAGGTCATGGTGTATGTCTATCGCATAACAAGACAGATGGAACAGCTGAAGGCATGTCCCATCACTGCCAAATTCGGTGGGGCAACAGGAAACTTCAATGCACACCATGTGGCATTCCCGGAAATCGACTGGCGTGGTTTTGCCAATAATTTCGTGGCAAACCACCTGAGACTTGAAAGAGAGGAATTCACCACTCAAATCAGCAATTACGACTGTATGGGTGCTGTCTTTGATGCCCTAAGGAGAATCAACACCATCTTGATAGACCTCGACAGGGATTTCTGGATGTATGTCTCCATGGAATATTTCAAACAGAAAATCAAGAAGGGAGAGGTTGGTTCGAGCGCCATGCCCCACAAGGTGAATCCTATCGATTTTGAAAACAGCGAGGGCAATTTGGGTATTTCAAACGCCTTGCTGCAGTTCTTGGCTGCAAAGTTGCCTGTGAGCAGATTGCAGAGAGACCTCACCGACTCCACCGTTTTGCGAAATGTGGGAGTGCCTTTCGGACATACTGTCATAGCGATAGAAAGCACACTCAAAGGATTGAGGAAGTTGATTTTAAATGAACAAAGACTGAATCAGGATTTGGAAGACAACTGGGCTGTGGTGGCTGAGGCAATACAGACCATATTAAGAAGAGAAGGGTATCCCAACCCTTACGAGGCTTTGAAGCAGCTTACACGCACCAACACCAAGATGACAGAGCAGACCATTCACGATTTTGTGGAGTCGCTTGAGGTTGGACAGGATGTTAAAGAACAATTGTTGGCAATAACGCCACAAAATTATACAGGAATTTAATTTACTCTTTTTACTAACCAGCCGTGAGGCTATAAATTTATTATCACCATGGATTTTGAAAACGAGAACAAACAGGAAGAACAACTGTCGAATGATCAAAACACGGGTGGCCGCGAAGGTTATCAGTCAACAGGACAGTCAGGAAATTATTCAAGAGACTATCGTAGTGGGAACCGTCCACAGCGGCCCCGCATTCACACTCAACGTGCTTTTTCTTCAGAACGCAAAAATGAGGACGAAGGTGGCTTCCGTCCAGAAGGATTTGGTGCCGGACTTCAGTCTGGTGGTGGACAACAGCACCAATATCGCCCTCGTTACAACAATAACTCTGGCGACTACCAGCAGGGTGGCTACCAGCCTCGCCAGCAGGGTGGTTACCAACAGCGCCAACAAGGTGGCTATCAACAGCGCCAGCAGGGCGGTTACCAGCCTCGCCAGCAAGGTGGCTATCAACAGCGCCAGCAGGGTGGTTACCAACAGCGCCAACAAGGTGGCTATCAACAGCGCCAGCAAGGCGGTTACCAACAGCGCCAGCAAGGCGGTTACCAACAGCGCGGCGGTTACCAGCAGGGCGGCTATCAACGTCAGCAAGGTGGTTATCAGCAGGGCGGCTACCAACAGCGTGGTGGTTACCAGCAACGCGGCGGTTACCAACAAGGTGGCTATCGCCAACACCAGCAGGGCGGCTATCGTCAGCATCAACAGGGATACGACCCCAATGCTTCATTTGGCATGAAGAAACGTATTGATTACAAGGAAGAGAATTTCGATCCCAACGAGCCAATCCGTCTGAATAAATTTTTGGCAAATGCCGGTATTTGCAGCCGCAGGGAGGCAGATGCCTTCATCCAGGCAGGTGTGGTAAAGGTGAATGGTGAAGTGGTGACCGAACTTGGTACCAAGGTGTCGCGCACCGATAGCGTTATGTTCCACGACCAACCAGTGAAGCTTGAGAAGAAGGTGTATGTGCTCCTCAACAAGCCAAAAGACTATGTCACAACGAGCGACGACCCACAACAGCGCAAGACGGTGATGGACTTGGTGAAGAATGCATGTCCGGAACGTATCTATCCTGTGGGACGTCTCGACCGCAATACCACTGGCGTGCTCCTGCTCACCAATGATGGTGACTTGGCAAGCAAGCTTACTCATCCCAAATTCTTGAAGAAGAAGGTTTATCACGTTTACCTCGACAAGAATGTGACGTTGCATGACATGCAGCAAATCACAGAAGGCATAACATTGGAAGATGGTGAGGTGAAGGCTGACGCAGTGGAGTATGCAAGCGATACAGACAAGAGCCAGGTGGGTATTGAAATCCATAGTGGCAAGAACAGGATTGTGCGTCGCATATTCGAAAGTCTTGGCTATCGTGTGGTGAAACTCGACCGTGTGCAGTTTGCCGGACTCACCAAGAAGAATGTGCGTCGAGGCGACTGGAGGTTCCTCACCGAGAAAGAGGTGGACATGCTTCGCATGGGAGCCTTTGAGTAATTCGTCAGCGACTTTTATATTCACTTTTGGTGGATTTTTACAAATACAGAACAAAAACTATTAAAATGGACAAGATACGTAGGACAAAAGTTGTGGAGGTGCTGCAGCGCACGGATTATGGGACTGTGGTCAACGTGAAAGGCTGGGTGCGCACGCACCGCAGCAGCAAGGCGGTGGACTTCATCGCCATAAACGATGGCTCCACCATCAAGAATGTGCAGGTTGTGGTGGATCCTGAAAAGGTGGATGCAGCAATACTGAAACAGGTCACTACAGGAGCATGTGTCAGTGCCACGGGAGTGCTCGTGGAGAGCATGGGCGCTGGACAGACAAGCGAAATACAATGTCAGGAATTGGAAGTTCTCGGACTATGTGGTAATGACTACCCGATGCAGAAGAAGGGACAAAGTTTCGAGGTGATGCGCAAAAATGCACACCTGAGGCTGCGTACCAACACCTTCGGGGCAGTAATGCGCATTCGCCACAACATGGCTATTGCCATCCACACCTATTTTCATGAGCATGGCTTCTTCTATTTCCATACACCGCTGATTACCGCCAGCGACTGCGAGGGAGCAGGCAACATGTTCCAGGTGACCACCAAGAACCTCTACGACCTGAAAAAGGACGAGGAAGGGAAAATCATATATGACGATGACTTCTTCGGAGAGCAGACATCGCTCACGGTTTCCGGACAGCTTGAGGGCGAATTAGGTGCTACGGCATTAGGTGCCATTTACACCTTCGGACCTACTTTCCGCGCTGAGAATTCCAACACGCCGAGGCATCTCGCCGAGTTTTGGATGATTGAGCCAGAAGTGGCATTCCTCAATCAGGAGGAACTGATGGATTTGGAGGAAGATTTCATCAAATATTGTGTGCAGTGGGCTTTGGATAACTGCAAGGATGACTTGGAATTCCTCAACAAGATGGTTGACAAGACCTTGCTCCAGAGGTTGCATTCAGTCTTGGAAGGCTCGTTCGTCCGCTTGCCCTATACAAAGGGTATAGAGATTCTGCAGGAAGCCATCAAGAAAGGAAAGAAGTTCGAGTTCCCATGCAACTGGGGTGATGACCTGGCTTCCGAACACGAGCGCTACCTGGTGGAGGAGCATTTCAAGAGGCCTGTCATCATGACCGACTATCCTTCCAGCATCAAGGCTTTCTACATGAAGCAGAACGAGGCGCAGGGTGACGGATCGGTGGGCTATCAAGGCTGTGTGGCTCCTGGCCGTACCATGCAGGGCACCGATGTGCTCTTCCCACAGATTGGAGAGATTATCGGTGGCAGCGTGCGTGAGGAGAGTTATGATAAGCTGATGGCTGAGATTAAGAGTCGCCAGATGGAGACCGACAAACTCTGGTGGTATCTTGATACCCGCAAGTATGGCACATGTCCTCATGCCGGTTTCGGATTAGGCTTCGAGCGTCTCATCCTCTTTGTCACCGGTATGCAGAACATCCGCGACGTCATACCGTTCCCACGTACTCCAAAATCTGCTGATTTCTAAAAGGAAAGTTTCTTTGGATATAAATAAAAAGTTCGGGTGGATTGTCAAAATCCACCCGAACTTTTTGCAGCATTCTCATTTCACTTCTTCCCATCTCAGCACGGCTCCGTTGCGGCGGGCAGGGTCGGCACCTGCAAAGTCCATCGAGTAGGGACTGCCGGTGGTGGGACTCTTGCCTATGTAGCGGTGGTTGCGCAAGGATAGCAGCATGAAGTCGTGGTCGAGGTAGTCTTGCCAAAGGAATACTTCTGCCTCCTTTGCGTCTTTGGTGAAACGCACGTCGCCAGCCAGACCATCTCCATAAACCTTGATATAGCGTCCATCGACACATTGCAGCGACACCTTCCCCTGTCCTCTGTCCACTATCTTGAATTGCGTCAGCTTGCCTTTGTCGTCGGCTCGTGTGTCGTACAGTAAGCCATGAGGGTCGCAGCTGGCAGGTCGGCCAGAGGCTTTGTTGATGATGCGGAAGGTCTTTCCGTATGGGATGTTTTTGCTCCTGTCCGCGTTCGGCTCTTCTATGGTGAAGTTGTCGAATTCGGCATAGCCGCCATTCTTGTCTTTTGTGTTGAAGGCAAACAGGGCATGGCGTGAACCTTGGAATGAGATGAGCTGATAGGAGAGAGGCATCATGCGTCCTAAAGTCTGGAACGACTTCCCATCGATGGAGTAGGAATATTGTGCTTGGTCGTTGTCGTAGTCTCCAGTGCAACGAAGCCATATCTTGCCTTGAGGCATGTTGACCGGTACGTCTATGGTGTCGTTGGTAAGTTGTTCAAAGCATCTCAGTGTCAGTTCCTTGCCCTGCTTCACCATGCCTATCCATGAGCAAGGCACATTGATGTTGCCAAGTCCTGCCACGTCGCCATCTTTCATGCCTTTCACGCTCATCTCCACAGTGGCGATGCTGCTCGGACCAATCACTCGTTGAGTGAGAGTGTTGCGTGCCCACATCAGTTGTTCGGCAGGCATGGTGTTCAGCCTCAGTTTTCCTCCTTTGAGGCTCCACATCTTGTCATCGGGGTTGTGGTTCCACTGCCATACGCGACCAAGTGTTTTTCCATCGAAATTGTCGCTCCGCTCGTAGGGGGCGTGAGGTTGTTGCTGTGACACAGCAACAGACTGAGACTGGGTGCCGGGCTTGAACCAGGTTCGTGGCGCACGCCCAAGGTTGCCTTTCAGTCCCACCATTGGCCATCCGTCCTCCCAAGTCATGGGCATCAGGCACACCGTGCGCCCAATGGAGTGGAAGTCTTGCATGAAGAGAGCCCACCATGAGCCGTCTGTTGCTTGCACTATGCCGCCTTGGTGGGCGTTGGTACATGCGGTGGCATCCTTGTCCAACGGACCAATGCCAAATTTGGTGCCATCTTCGCCGATGCGGTATTTCACGCCACGAGGCACCTGTGTAAGCGAGGCGGCATGGTAGCCGTAGGTTTCGTCAGCTGTGATGACACGTGTCTCGTAAGGTCCCCAAATGCTTTTCGACCGTGAACACAACGTGCGTCCATTAGGTCTGTAGTCGGTGGAGATTAGGTAATACATGCCGTCGATTTTATACATGTGATGACCTTCTCCCACGCCATTCCCCTCGGGAATGATTACTCGCTCCGTGCCTTCCTTTGGGCCGCTCATGTCGGGTTCCAGTTCTGTGCATTTCACCGTGCCATAGCCGTGTATGGCATACACCTTGCCGTCATCATCGAAAAGTACGCCTAAGTCATAGATGTTGCCCTGCATGTTGTGGTGCGTCCATGGACCATGTATGTCCTTGGCTGTGTAGCATTGCAGACCTTTGCCGTTGACGTTGGAGAAAACGTAGAACTGTCCGTTGGCATAGCGGATGCATGGTGCCCAGATGCCCTGTCCATAGATTTCCTCGTGGTTCTTCAGTGAGAAACGGTCGTCTGTGAAATCGAAGCGGTCGAAGCAGTAGGAGATGTTCTCCCAATTCACCAAGTCCTTGGAGTGAAGAATCACCAGTCCCGGCACGGTGTGCATGGTAGTCCCGGCGAGATAATAGTCGTCGCCCACTCGCAGGATGTCAGGGTCGCTGAACTCATCGTAGAACAATGGGTTGGTGAATGTGCCGTTGCCATTGTCGGCTGTCCATGAAGTGGATTGTGCCCATGCCATCGTGTTGCAGAGGGCGATAGTACAAATGATTGTCAGTAGTTTTTTCATTATTATATGTTGCATTGTTTAATTCTTGGATATAGATTGTGGAATGCAAACATACAAAAATAAAATGAAAATTCCAATTGTTGGAGTCTGTTTCTCTATATTTGCCAAGTTAATTGATTTATGTATCAAATACCCCGTCTCTGATTTATTATTGCATGGCTATGTATCAGGGGGATGTGTCAAATTCCCAATCCCCCTGATACAAGGCCGACAAAGATGATGCCAACGTGTACATCATCCCTGAACTCTATGACTATATCGGGAAGGCTATTTCCCATTGAGGATGATGCCTACGACAAGCATCACGTCCCTGATATCGACCTCGCCGGAGCCGTCGAGGTCGGCATACTCTGCGAAAAACCTTGATGGCGGGTTGCCGAGGATGGCGGCCACGGAAGCCGTCACGTCTTTGATGCCCACCACCCCGTCGTAGTCCACGTCGCCGTTCATCGGCTCCATCTCCTTCACGTTGATGTGGAACCGCTCGGTGGTGTTTATCTTCTGGCCGTTGTCAATGGCGAACTCCACGTGGCTGACATCAACGGTTCGAGTGCCGAGCGACAGGTTGTCGTCCGCCATGAAGGTCAGCCTCACCAACTCGTACTCGCCCCTCTGGAAGGCTTTCATCGACCGGTCCATTCCTATGACCAACGCCTTATCATGGTAGTTGGGGCTGAACAAGATGTAAAAGTCAGGGTATGTGGCCGCGAAGACATCGCCAGCCTGTGCGCCCACGAGCCTGATGCCCTCGGGCAGTTCCATCTCAATCTGGAACCCCCGCACGTTTTCCACATGGTTGTCCCACCTCACCGACATCTCACGCTGCCACCCTGGAGCCATGTCGATGTCGGGGAACGAGACTTTGACAATTGGTATAGCTGGCACCACGTTGAGGTAGAACGTCTGGCGCGGAAGGAATGCGCTCCCTTCGTCTGCCCTCGCCACCTCCACGGGCATCGTTGTCACCGCTATCGTACCGAGCGGTGCAGCGAACTCCGCGTGGAACGTCAGCCTAAGCAGTCCGTGCTCGCCCTTCTGCAACGGGCAGCCGTCTGCCGAGCGGCAAACGATGACGTAATGTCCGGGCTCCGTGGCGGCAAAGTCGGCGTTCAGGGTTAGGCTGTCTTCGGGCTGCACCCCGCAGAGGCTGACGCTCTCGGGGAGCGTGAACTCAATCTGGAATCCCACGATGTCCTCCTCGCCGTTCGTCCAGCCCACAGCCATCTCTGCGACATCGCCCTGCGGCACGTCTGTGTCGGCGAAGTCGAGGCGAATGTCGAGGTCCTCGCTCACCTCAGGCGTTACAGTTACGTGGAACACGCTCCTTGGAAGGACGCAACTCTCGCCGTTCCCCTCGGAGAACTCCACGGCCGAGGTTGCCACGGTGAACCTTCCCGGGTGCGCTTCATTGTCGGCGCGGAACGTGAGCCCCAACAGCTCGTATTCTCCCTTGGGGAGCGTGCTTCCGTCCATGCCCACTCCCACGACCACCGTGTGTCCGTCACTCGGGCGTCGGTCGTTGAACGACACCTCGATGTTCGGGACCGCTGCGAGTCCTTCTCCCGGCATCGCCCCATCGAGGTGTATCCCGTCGGGTAGGATGAATTCGATGAGGAACGCGCTGAGTCCGTCCATGTTGTTGTCGAGCATGACGTGCATGTCGGCAGTCTCTCCCCGCAGCATCTCGATGTCGTGAAACGAGGTCACCAAGGGGTGCTCGTCCTTGTCGTATGGCGTCACCGTTATCGTGAACGTCCGCGTGCCGTCAAGCGACACCTTCCGCGCCCCGTCGGTAAACTCCAGCCTGTCCGCTGTCGCGTCATGCGCGCCCGTGGCTGCGGCGATGTCCGCCTCGAACGTCAGCGTCACCATGTCGCACTCTCCTTTGGGGAGTGGCGTTGTGGGTATTTGGAATCCCAGCACCGTTGCCTTCCCGCCGATGCCGTTGCTGACATAGACCTTGAGGTCGGGGTTCGACACCGCGAGCGTCTCGCACAGCCGCGCCCCTGCCAGGCGGACTCCTTCGGGGAGCGTGAGGTCGAACTGGAAGCCTCGGAGTCCGTCTGTCTGGTTGTCCCACCTGACCACCATCTCTGCGGCTCCCCCTTGGGGCACCGCCACGTCTTGGAACCACACCTCCACGCCGTCGCTGGCAAGGCAGCCAAGTGACGAAAGTATGGCCAGCACAAATAAAGCTATCTTTTTCATGATTCTATGTTTTTTGGTTTATGATTATTTTGGTATAACGGCAAAGTTAAAAGCAGCTTACTTCACAATGGATTTTCCGCCTGTCTTGTATTTTCGCCCATTCTTAATGTAGATGCCCTTGGCGGGTTTTTGGGGCAAAACGTGACCTTGAAGGTCGTAGATAAAGCCGTCTTTGGGATGTTCGATGGTGGAAACATCACTCACTTTAAGCAACTGTTCCTCACTCATGACATTTTTATATTGAAAGATTTCTTCCTGATTGTCTTCAACAACCACCCAGGTCAAATAAGTTGCATACATACCATAATAGTCACTTACCACAGGTTTAGACTGATACTCAACAAGGCCTCCAAAGGAATTGACGCAACCGATGCCCTCAACTATAAGAAGAGAATTGGATAACAACTGGTATGGATATGCTGTTCCATCGTATGACATTTCTCCCGTTTTCTGGACTATCACATGACCTGGCATGGGGTATGTGTCACCAACCTTCAGATTGAAGTCATAGAGCAAGACATCATCTTCTCCATCCACTTGCATGGAACTTATGTCGGGATATGCCCCATACTTTGAGATACAAAAGGAGATGTAGTCGTCTTTTAGGACAAACACCCTTCCGTTTTCTTCCCTTAGATGTAGATATATGCAACCATCCTCACCATCGTGACCGTTGCTGGAATTTGAGGCTGCTTGTTCCCAACCATGGGTGTTTGAGTCAAATGTCATTGTCTCCCAACGTATGAGGAAATATTCATAATCACCCACAATCTCCTTGTTTTCTATATAGAACCAGTTCTCATGTGATGGATGATAGTATTTTTCTTTATAAAAATAATTCGCATAAAGATGCCTCCATGTCTTTCCCTCCTGAAGGAAAGGAATTGCGTTGGTCACAAATGCATATAGTAAAAGAGACAAAAATGTGAATGTTCTTTTCATAATTAATTGGAATTACTTATTGTAAATGTTGTGTTGTTCTCTATGGTTGTTTGACCATTAATTTCTATGCTGGAATTATTCAAATCTATAACCCCACCTCCAAATACCACATTTCCGAAAGGATTGTTTAAATCAACATAGGTGCCACAGTGTATTTGTGTGGATGAATAGGTCCTATTTCCTATTAGTGTCTGGTTTTGTACATATTCTGTTGAATAAGTACGGTCAATATAGGTTATTTTGTTTGGTGCAGAAGATGAATTCTCCCTCACCTCGCCACGAATTTCTTGCCGTTTCGGATGTAAACACCGGGACGTGTGTCAGTCTCCACTTTCCTCCCATGCAAGTCGTACGTTGCGCCGGGGGATGACGCGGCATAGGCATGTGGCAATTCGATTCCCTCACTATCAGCATGATATGGCTCTGCGTCGAAGTCTTCCTTTGTGAACAAGCATTCGCCGTCCTGATAGCAGGATGAAAGAGAGTATTCACTCCCATCGCTAACAAGGTGGCAGATTGGCTCGTCAAGGATACCGGGTCCACCGATGCCCTCAACCCATGGAACCTTGTTCCCTCCGCCAGAGGGGCTGAGGACGATGCGTCTCCGCATCGTGCCGTGGGTGAATATCGTGTCAGAGGATGACACAGTAAAAATAGGGTATGTGACACCGTCCCAAGGATTTGGCAATTCTTCACCTGTATAGAGGTTGAAGTCGTAAACCATAGAGAACGACTTGCCGGTTGGTCCACATTTGTAAACTCTGCCGGCCTCCTCATGCCACAACTGCCTGAACTCATACTCGCTGTCGGACATTGTGGTGCGCACCCAGTAGAAACGCTTGCCATTGACTATAGTGTCCTTTTCCACATTGTATGTACAAATTCCGTAAATCCTATGGGAACTCCCATCCTCGTATGAAATTTCGACGTAAGAATAATCATAGTTCCACACCTTACCCACCTGAAACATGGGCTGGTTATTGCCGTCGCCTGCCTTTGCCGCCACAAAGGGCAAAAGCAACCACACAATCAGTATAAATTCACGTTTCATAATTGTATAAAAAATATATATAACTCGACATGGAATAGTCCATACATCTTCTCTTCATCATGAGCTTGGATACATTTAATGCGACAAACGATGCATTGAAGGCAAAGTCGAGTTTCCAAGGGTCTCTGGCCTGACAGTCCATAAGGCCTGTGTAGTTCTTGGCATCCCGATAGCAAAACTCTATCTGAAACCTTGTTCTGTAGAAGTCCAGCACTTCCTCACCCGTGAGAGTGGTGTCAGTAGAGAAGAAGAGTTTGTGCTTACCGTCAGGCATCTGCCAGATGACGAGACGTACCTTGCACTTCAATGACTTTGAATAAGCCAGCAGTGTATAGGCATTGCCCATGAGTCCCTCTATCGAGAGCAGTTGCATTCTGCTTTTGTCAAGGTGTTTGTAGTCAATCTTGCCGTCAATCACCCTGGGTCTTCCCCTCTTGCCCGTCTTCTCTCCTTCATAGAGGTAGCACAGGCGGGCATCGTCACGGAAACGGCTGATAAGGTGGAAGCCGTACTCACGGATGCCGTTGTAGAAGGTGCTGTTCGAGAAGAAAGCGTCAGCCACGATGAGATGTGACTGTTTCAGCAGTTCCTTGCTGTAGCGCTTGATGACTCCGATGTAGTGCTCCGTGAGCGACTTGTTGCGCATCTTCAGTTCAGAGGTACCAGGAGTCTGATGGGCCCGAAGCATCATGCAGTTGTGGGCATCGAGGTTGATGAGTCCAAGTCCCATGATCTCCAGCCCGTGCTTCACGGCACCTGCACAACCCGACCAGAAACGACCAATATGCGGAGTCTTCTTGCCCGCTTTACTGATGAAACTCGGATCGATGGCTATGGCCATGTGTCCCACTTTACCGAAGTAGCGCAGGGCAAGCGAGATGTTGAAGCGGAGCCAGTTGATGCTTTTCGAACGCCTGCGTCCGAAGTTTTGGCGGTAGCACTGTTCGCCGTGCTTCCCGTACCTGCCCAACTGGGTGAAATTTATTTTTCCAGGTACAACCATGTATAAAAGTAGTATCTCGATGATGACTTTCTCAAAACTTTTGCTTAACTTTGCAGCGGAGTCCATGATGGCCTCCTTGCATATGCCCGTATATTGGTCGAGTGCTTCTGAAATTTTCGTCATAACTAAGTAATGTAAGAGACTACTAAGTTACTGAAAATCAGGCACTTGACCAAATTTTATTAGTTATATATTGTTAATGTAACTCATTGATTTTTAGACGATTAAATGTATAATTAACTAAGTATTGCTGTGAAGAGCATAGATTTATTATTGTGATTATTAAAGCTTAGATTTGAAGGAATCCAGCGGGGTTCCATGTTTAGCAACACATTTATTATAGTTTTAGTTATAACCTATAATCAATACCACGGTTCTGGGGAAAAACTCCCCAGAACTTTTTTGTTGTAGTGGGGTATATCCTATTAATCGTAATAGGTGGCTCTTTGTACATTAAGTATCAAGATAGAAAAGCGGCTGATTCTAATAAGTAGAACTTCAGTATGCTTTTTGTTTAAACGCACACAAGGCCCGCATCACTGCGAGCCTTGCATGTTTCTTACAAACCAATAAACCTAAAACAATATGGAATAAAAACAAACAACTTATGTGTGTCGTATGAAAAAATCTATGGCTTTTATTTCCGCAAGCCTTGCGAGAATTTGGAAGTATGGGGATTGTTTTGTAACTTTGCCCCAGAAAAAGCAAACATCGAATATGACAACATTATATTTAGCAAGACACGGTGAGACGGTGGATAA
>ONAG01000039.1 GCA_900315745.1 uncultured Prevotellaceae bacterium | reverse complement strand
GGAGCAGTTGGCATGATTATTTGTCTGACAAAGGCCGTGTCAACACCATCACCGAGACAAGCTTCATGCTCGAACAAATAGGGATGGATGATTTGTGCAGGCTGGTTAATGAATCTGTTGACGACTGCTCCCCTCTGGAAAAAGTCGCCCCGCCGACTGACTTGGAAGTGACGAAGATGTTGTTGGAAGAATGCCATGGGATGCCCATCGAAAGGATTTCATCTCTCCCCAAACAGGATAGGGACAAGATTCTCATTTCCGTTTTGCAAAAAGGAGCAGGAATCAGACAACTGTCCAAACTTTCAGCGGTTGGCTTCAGCATCATAAGAAGACTCAAAAACATATCAATTTCACCGTCCCCGTGATACCAAAAACAAATGTCATGAAACACAATGCACCTACATTTTTTGTTACCCTGTCGCTTCTGCTTTGGCTCGGTTGCCTATCATCTGCTTCAGCCCAGCCCTCAGCCTCTGATGCCCTGATGGCGCATGTCAAAGGAAACCAAGTTGCTTTCGACATCTCTTTGGAAGGTATCAGACAACCCGTTCGGTGGGGCATCGATACGGCATGGCTATGGGACTGGTGGCCGTTGCGTGCCACCAACCACATGCAAGAGTGTGCCGAACTGGGGCGTGTGACCCTTGACCCACGCGTTTCTGGCACTTACACGGAACTCTCGGCAGAGCAGACAGAGCGCCTTGACCTACAGTTGTCTTGGCTCAAAAAGTCGGGTGTCAAAACACTATGGCTGCTGGCAGGCAATACCAGCGGTACAGCATGGAAGACCACATACCGCACCTCTTACGTAGAAGACATCGCCCTGGCAGTACAATATCTTCAATGCAAGGGTTACACCGTCACAGCCATTTCGCCTTTCAACGAACCCGACTATAGCCCCAACAACGCTCCGTCTGTTGGAGAGATGTCCATTGTGGCACGTCTTATCCGAGAAAACAGCGTGATGGAGAATATCGACGTGGCAGGACCGAGCACGCTCAATTGCGACTATGCCCGTTCTTGGTGGAACACAATGAAGGGTTCCGTACAGATTGGAAACACGCACCAATTGGCTGGCTCGTTCAATTCCTTCGTGGAGTTCTATGCTGCCGTACAGGCGGCAGGCAAGAAAGGGGCGGGCGACGAGATGCACAACATCAACGACGCACTCATCGGCATGAACTACGGTATGACAGATGGCATCTGGTGGTCTGACTTCGGTAGTTACACACGCGCCGAATTGGGACGTGCGTCCAACGACGGCGAACGCATAGGGTATGCCGAAAACCGTTTGGCATGGACGTCTGCGGCCGTCTTCCGCCGACGCTCCGAACCGCTGGTGGAAGCCTTCCTCGGAACATCGGAGCGGCAGGCAGGAGAGTCGGCCTACACGTTTGTCTCACAAGACCGCCTTGCCTACTTCGACGGCAATGGTCCCTTTTACGACTACACCCAGGGCACGCCCGGCGGCACGGGCTACGCTTCCGGACAGATCAACGCCGAGGGCGTCATCGAGATTACCCACGGCGAGGACGTTCCTGTCGCCCCTTTAAAGGGAACTTTTAAAATTGTCAACAAAGCCACGGGCAAACTGCTGACCACTTCTGGCCTCCGCAACGACGCCACCATCACTCAGATAATGGAGAACCCGGTGGCCAACCAGTCGTGGGTCATTGAACCCATAGCACCACGAGCGGCATCCGACATGGCGCACGTCACCATCCGTGCCGCCAAGAATACGAAATTCTACCTCGATGCCCTGAAGTATGCAGCCGACAACGGTGCACGTGTGCTGCTCTATTCGGGCGATGGCAATGAGTGCGAGCGTTGGCATCTGCATTACAAGGGCGATGGTTACTACACCATCACCAACTATGATAGCGGTCTCTCCCTCGAGGGCAGTTCCGACAATACCGACACCTACACCACGAGCGTCGTACAGTGGGCACGCACGGGCACCGACCGCCAACTATGGCGACTCGTACCCGCTGAGGCAACAGTGGAGAGCGAGGCACCAGCCACACCAAGTGGTTTGCAGGCTGAGGGGCGTTCGGGCAGCATCCTTCTCAAATGGACGGCCAATGACGAGACTGACTTGTTGGGTTACATGGTCTATCGCTTCAACGACGATGCCGACGAATGGGAGACGCTGGCCCGCTGTATTACATCCAATGAATTCATCGACAACTATTGTGCCAAAGGTTGCACCTTCCGCTACCGTATCCGTGCCATCGACAAGGCATGGAACCTCAGCGAACCTTCTGACGAAGTTTCTGCTGTCACCGTGGCGGCAGATGTTCTCATCGGAGAGTGGCCCTTGATAGAGAATATGCAGGACAACAGCGAGAATGCCCTTCATGCCGCTGCCACCTCTGTCACCTTCACTGACACAGACAGCCACAAGGGGGCTGTGTTTAACGGCAACTACATTTCCCTTCCATATCATGTTGCCGACATGAAGGCCATGACGTTCTGCGCCTGGGTGAAGCCTACATCGAGCCTCGCTTGGCAGTGCATCTTCGATTTCGGTCGTTCTTCCGACAACTATATCATGCTGACACCTTCCAACGGCTCTTTCCTGCGTTTTGAAATCTGCAAGGATGGTGTCAAGCAGGGTGTCGATGCCACCAAACGTCTGCCGACAGACAAGTGGACGCATGTGGCAGTAACCCTTGGTGGCGACTGCGCGAAGATTTTTCTCGACGGCGAACTTGATGCTGAGAGCACGGCTGTCACCTTCTGCCCTTCAGACATACGCCCCGAACTGGCATACCTGGGTCGCTCGATGCTCGACAACGCCCCGTTATTCAAAGGCGTCATCGGTGATGTCCGCCTCTACAACCATGTACTCGATGCCGACAACATCAGGGCGGTGTTCAACCAGGAGCAAACAGAGACAACCATCAATGATGTTCAAAATGATGAATCTATCAAAGGTGATTGTTATGATCTCAGCGGTCGCAGAATTGCGGATGGGACTCGTGAAGCGCATGGCTCGCAAGAGAAATCGTCAAATGGTAAATTGCCAAAGGGCATCTACATTATCGGTGGACATAAAGTTATCGTAAGATAAATGTCGGCATGGTGCCCTTTTTCATGCGAATTACCATGAATTGTCCATAAATTTGGGCGCGCACCAATTGCATCTTTTTGATAATCAGAAATAAAGAATCTACCCAAAATGAAAACAGCATAAATGGGAGTCTTCTTTGCCGTTCATTCATAATCATAGCGCACAGCGTCGTTGACACCAGCTGTCACATAGCTGTTGACGGTCAGCGTAAGCAGGCCGATGATGCAGTCGCTCCATCCCGAGGGGCCAGAATAGAAGGCAAGAACATAATCACCCTGCTCTGTGCGATTGTCTCAATAACGATTCTCATCAATTCAAATAGTGTCGATTACTTTCCAATTATTATTATTGTCGTTTGAAAGGAATAACGTAAATTTGCAGAATCAAAACGACAGAAAATGAAAGAAACTGCAAAAGGCACAAGATTGATCACATTGGCGCTCATGCTCTGGGCTTCGTCTGCAATGGTTTTTGCACAGTCTGTTTTGCACGATCTTGACATCCGCGTGGAGTTGAGCAGAAACGGTGACGCACGCATCACCGAGACACGTCTGATGACCATCGACAACAAGGGGACGGAGTGCTACATCGGACTGAGTGAAATGAGTCCAAGTACGGTAAAAGACCTTTCTGTCAGCGATGAGAGCAGACAGCGGTATGAAAACATCGGTGAATGGAAAGTGGACCGCAGCAGGTCGGAGAAAGCTGGCCGTTGCGGTATAGTGGAGAAAGGCAACGGTAGCTACGAGCTCTGCTGGGGCCTCGGCGACAGCGGGCAACGCACTTACGTCACCAGTTACACCATTACGGGACTGGTGCGCGGATATCCCGATGCTGACGCCTTCCGACACGTGTTTCTCGACGAAAATGTCAGTCCGAAGCCCATACACGCCAAAGTGACCATCGTGGGTGCAGACACCACACTGGTTTTCACACCCGACACCTGCGGCATCTGGGGGTTCCGCTTCTACGGTGAACTTGGGTTTGAGAACGGGACGATGGTGGCAGAGACCACAGCGCCAATGGACTCAGAAGCAGCCCTCTACATCATGGCCCAATTCCCCAAGGGGATGTTGGAGCCAGCCATACAAACGACAGACGACACCTTTGAACACAAAAAGCAGTTGGCCCTTGAGGGCAGTGATTATGTCGATGTGGACATAGAACAATCGAGTGACGACAAAGGGGGGATGAACGCTCCCACAGCAATGGGCATCTTGGGCGGTAGTATAGTCTGTTTGGGTGGTATATTATACTACTTCAGTGGATCGAGGTCACGCAAGAAACGAAAACAAATAATGGCGTGGACCAAGTCTGTTGACTATTTCAAATCCATTCCACTGGAGGGCAACTTGCAGCAGGCCAATGATATGCTAAACGCATTTAATATCGGGAAAGCCCCCAATTACAAACGCCTCATATCCGCCACCATTCTGCATCTAATCAACGAAGGAGTGTTTAGCGTTGAGCCTGTGATGACTGAAGCGGGCAAGATGGCGAAACGTTTCGTTGTGAAGGAAAAATTACCTGTAGAGAAAGACTGGTCGCCGTTGGCTTATAAGATGCATGAAATCTTCAACAAAGCATCAGGCGAAAACCACGTGCTCGACCCTAAAGAGTTGGAAACGTTCATGGAGAACGACAACAATCGGAAAGTTGTAAAATCCTTTTTAAATGCGTTACACACCATGCGAACATTAGAATTTTATGAAAATCACAAGGACGAGGTTTGCGAGGTGTTTGGCTTCAAACGTTTCCTCGAAGACTTTACACTGATGAACGAGCGCCACCTGACAGAAGCAAAACTGTGGAACGACTATATGGTGTGGGCCACTCTCTATGGCAACGCAGAGCAAGTGATAAAGGACATGAAGGCCATCAACCCAGAATTCTTCAAGATGGACCAGGTAGCCATTCAACTATCCGACAACGATATCCTTCCTATAGTGTATGCCTCCGTATTTAAAGGTACAGACCACGTATTCGACATCATGGTAAATAGTCGGAAAGAGCCCGTCAGGTCTTATAGAAGCAGAAGTTCTTCATCGCGCTCATCTGGTGGCGGAGGCCGTTCTTCGTATCGCGGTGGCGGCGGTGGCTTCTCTGGCAGAGGCGGTGGTGGCGGCATCCGTTAATCAGCGGCATGGATATGAGAAGACTCGTATCAATTTCCCCGTCCCCGTGATACATGGTGAAACCAAATAAGACATCGTCATTGATTATCATCCAAATAATAACAAATGAAACATAATAAAATGAAACATTCTCTACTTTTACTCCTCCTGCTCGTAGTAGGTCTGCTGCCTTCAAAGGCAGACAACATTACCGTTGGCGGCACCACCCGCACGTATAATGTCATTGTGCCTAAGAATTTAGGCGAGAACCGTCCGTTGCTCATTTTCTGTCACGGATACAATCAAGATGCCAACTGGATGCAGTTCAACGAGTTCAAGAATGATAACGTGAGCATGGAAGCCGTTTGCGACACCGCCAAGTTTGTTTGCGTCTTCCCCAATGGCATTGATAGGGCGTGGGACACAGGTGGCGACCGCGATATCAACTTCATCAAGGCCATTATCGAAAAGATGGTGACGCAGCACAAAATTGACCGTAATCGTATTTATCTTGGCGGATTTTCCATGGGTGGTATGCTGACGTACAATGCCATCAACAAGATGTCGAATATCATTGCCGCCTTTGTTTCATGTAGTGGTCCGTCTGTCGTCACGCCCAAAGCCGGCCTGCGCCCCATCCCCCTGCTTCACATTCAGGGAACAGCCGACAATTGGGGAGGCGTACAACCGGCATTGAACCCCTGGATTAGACATAACGGTTGTTCTATGACAGACAAAGTCATCAACAACTACAACGGCTTCAGCGGCGCAAAGATGCATATCTGGGGGCCAGGGAACGACGGTGTCGAAGTGCGGCTCCTGGAACTCAAGGACAAAGGCCACTGGATTTGCAAAGAACCACAAGTTTATACCGGTAAGGAGATTTGGAACTTCTGCAAGAACTACTCGTTGAACAAAACTACACCAAACGTCAAAATCACCGCGCCTGCTACTGGCGGCAAGTACATCAGCTTTGCTCCCGTGGGCGAGGCAGCGTTCCCCGACATTGACATCACTGCCACAGCCGATGACCCTAACGGAACCGTTGAGAAAGTGGAATTCTATGACGGTACGACGCTACTCGCCACCTGCACGTCACAACCTTACAATGCCACGCTGCATGCTCCCACCACTGGCAAGCACACGCTGAAAGCGGTGGCCACCGACAACGACGGCGAGACAAGCACTTGCACCGTCGAGGTGACACTTCAGGCTCCCTCATCGTCGCTCTCCCTCTCGTCGGCTTTCACCGAGGGTGGCGCTCTGCCGGCAGGATGGACCACTTACGACAGCAGCGAGCGTCGCACGGGTTATAGCAGCGGTTACTCGTCTGGCTGTCGCGTGCTGCAGTTCACAGGCTCGACACGAGGGTTCAATTACGGTCTTTATTTCCGTAACATCAATGGAAATGCCCATCAGGGTTGGGCAAAGTACGGTCTCAGTGATGGCGGCACAACGCTCAGTCTATCTCCCGGCCATTACACGCTGAAATACAAAATCTGCAACTGGAACATGCCCGACTTCGGTCCTGTTGAACTGAGTGTCGAGGGGCGCACGGGCAGCACAAGTATTGCCAGCCAGACTTACACTCCCGACATCAACATCGGCAATGTGGCTTCGAACAACTTCGCCTCTCCTAAGCAGCAGGCATTCGAGTTCGACGTTACAGAGCAGGGTGACTATGTTCTTGCCTTCTATTCTGCCCCCTCGGGATGGAGCGACTGCATCATCGGACTGCTTACGCTGACCGTCAATAGCTATGTGACAGATGGTATCAACGACGCTGTGCGCTATGATTATGAAAAAACGGCAAACGACAATGTTGTATATGACCTGCAAGGCCGCAAAGTCTCTTCTCCACAGAAGGGAATTTACATCAAGAACGGCAAAAAGTTTTTTGTAAACGGATTGTAATATGAAAAAGTTCCCTCTTTTGCTTTTGTCCGCAGCTGACCACGCCGGTAGCAGACGCAGAAAGGTGATGCGGGCAAAACACGGGAACTATAGTGAATGGCAGGGAGGGAAAGTTCAGTAAATAAGTTGGAAGCTGTCAACTGTAGTTGCTATAGACGCAAGCCGAAAAAGGCGCGTATCCGCCATTTCTGGTTATGCAAGGCAAAGCTTCCCTCATTGCCATTATTTGTGAAGTTATATACCATCGACAGACCGTAAAAAATGTTGCCTTTATGACGGACTATGGCACCACGACCAGTGATGATTACCTCGGGAAAGTGGTAATGTAGTGGTACACGGGTGTCGCCGAAGGTCATCGATGTATGGCTATAGACTATGAATGTGGGTAGGCCGGAGATGTGCAGCAACCAACCTTGAGAGGGAACGTAGTTGTAACCATAGCCGGCGCCGATACCGATGTTCATTATCTTTAGTTCCATCTTCTGTTCCCAGTCGAGCTGGGCATGCTGACTCATTCCAGATGCAGCCAAAAGGAAACTGCCAGCGGAGCGGCGTTGGATGTAGCTCTGCGAGAATGCGGCGGGGTAGGAGAAGCGGCGGCTGTTGAAGGCATAGTATGCATTCAGGTTAAGAGTCTTTACAGAAAGCATGTCGGCTGGCAGTTCGATACGTTCCATACCCTCTTGGTCGTGCCATCCCGTGAAGTTGCGTGCGTCTTGGTAGATGAAGTCCCACCCGAAACGCTTGCCGTAGGAGTTGATATTCAGTTCGTAGTCTTTGTACTTTCCCATCATTTTGGCGGGGTTGAGAGCCATGTTGAGAGAAAAACCCAAATAGCTTATGCCAATGCTGAGCGTGGATTTGTAGTCAGCATCCATTTCCGATTTGAAATGACTGCCGTTATCCATTCCTTCGGATTCGATTGCCGCTCCAGACAAGTTATACCGAGCCTTGACGGTCCATTTCGCCTTTGGTCGCGTGACATAGGTGGTGTCTATGTTGCCTTTGTAGTAGTTCACGTTCAATGTACTATCAAGACGTTGGAAGATGTTCTGTGCAGATAAAGGCTGTGTCAGACCACTTATCAAAACAACAAGTATGAAGACCATCCGACTCCTATATGTCAGTGGTCTGGCAGCACATGTCATGTTGTCCAACAATTCTTGACCCATTTTTGCTATCTTTATAAATCCTAACGCTTTGATGGCTTCGTTTCCTGTGCAAAATTACACTTTTTCTTAATATAAATTGACAAAATTTTTGTCTTTTTGCGTGCCATCTCAAAGAATCTATAGAAGAGAGGCATGATAGAAGTAATCGTCCTTGTTTTCAACAGTAGAAATTTGCCTCCAAATTTGGTCGGAATGGAAAAACTTTATACTTTTGCACCGCAAAACAGAGATGTGTTGCCCACGAAGGTGCACTTAGTTGTGCTTAATTGGGAATGTGAGTGTGAATCTTCAACTGTCCCGCAGCTGTGAACTCCGTTATTGCCTTGAAGCAAAACAAGCCATTGTCCTTTTGGGCGAGAAGGCGCTTTGGGGTGGAGAAAAGTCAGAAGACCAGCCTTCCTATGGTGAAAATGCCACCTCTCCACGATGTATGGTGATGGTAGTAGCAACTTTTTTTAATTTTAATTTATAAACCAAAGGAAGGGATTGTCATGTTCAAGAACTTCAATGGATTCCACCTCGTAGATGCATATCATAACATGCGTGTTGAGAGGCGGTTCCAGCCTGGAAGGGTATTTAAGAAAACGGTAGAGGCCATCGTGGTGGTGTTGATTACACTTCTGCTGTGGAATCTGCCAAGTAGTTCATTCGGCATAGATGGGCTGAACGTGGTTCAGCAGCGTATCATAGCCATCTTCGCCTTTGCCACGTTGATGTGGGTGTTTGAGGTGGTGCCTTCATGGGCAACCAGTGTAGCCATTATCGGTCTGATGCTGTTGTTTTGTAGCGACTCGGGAATAAAATGGATTTGCAACCCTGAAGAGGTGGGAGAACTCCTGTCATACAAGGGCGTGATGGCATGTTTTGCCGACCCTGTCATCATGTTGTTCATAGGTGGGTTCATCTTGGCAATAGCAGCCACTAAGACGGGACTTGATGCGCAGTTGGCAAAAGTGCTTCTAAAACCATTCGGGAAGAAAAGCGAGATGGTGCTGTTGGGCTTCCTGCTCATCACTGGCCTTTTCTCCATGTTTGTAAGTAATACGGCAACGGCGGCGATGATGTTGACGTTCCTCACTCCGGTGTTCAAACAGTTGCCACCAGAAGGAAAAGGCAGGATTGCATTGGCACTCTCCATACCCGTTGCAGCCAACCTCGGTGGAATGGGAACTCCTATAGGCACTCCTCCCAACACCATAGCACTGAAATATCTCAATGACCCTGAAGGACTGAACCTGAATTTGGGCTTCGGAGAATGGATGCTTTTCATGGTTCCCCTTGTAGTGCTCTTGCTGTTCTTCGGTTGGATGATACTGAAATGGCTTTTCCCTTTCACCCAGAAGACCATAGAACTGGACATTGAAGGAGGAATGAAACCTGGTATAAAAACCAAAATCGTCATCATAACTTTTATCGTAACTGTAATCCTATGGTTGCTCGATTCTGTTACAGGCATCAATTCTTATACAGTTGCGCTGATACCATTTGTGGTGTTCTCGTTGGCAGGCATTATAGATCGTCGTGACTTGGAGGAGATCAACTGGAGCGTCATCTGGATGGTAGCAGGTGGTTTCGCACTTGGTTACGGGCTGAATGAATCGGGGTTGGCGGAACTCGCTGTCAAAAGCATCCCCTTTGGTGAGTTCTCACCAATGCTCATCCTGCTGTTGTCGGGAATCCTCTGTTACACACTCTCATTCTCGTGGTCGTCTGCTCTGCCATGGGTGATAAACTGTCGGCTATAGGCGGCACTCCAACAATACTCATTGGTGTTGCCATCGCTTCGAGCAGCGCCATGGTGCTGCCCATTTCAACACCGCCCAATGCGTTAGCTTACGCCACCAACCTTGTTCATCAAAACGACATGGCGAAAATAGGAGTTGTAACAGGTATCGTCAGCATGGTTTTGGGATATGTCTTGTTGTATTTTATAGGAGTTTCCCATATGTTATAAAACATATCGATTGAAGTGTATTATATTAAGTTTTAAAGGAGAGAACCTGTCGCGAGACAAGTTCTCTCCTTTTTCTTCATCTTCTTCTGTATCTTCTCTTCTTTTTTCATCATATAGTATTCATCCCCCTTGTTCTTGCCATGCAGTCTGATGCCACACATCCACGTTCACATGTTCGATGCTCACTTCTGTCCTCAAGTCATCCTTTAGCTTGTCCACTAAATATTGCAAGAGTTTGTTCTGCACACTGTCGGTGTTGAGCAGAACAGCGGTCACCACCATCAGCGTTATGAGCGTGCCAATGGTGATGACAAAAGTGTTGCGTAGTATTTGGAGTACCTTTTTCATCAGTATTGGTGCCTATATATGGCTTTTACATTTGGTCGTCTGAGCAATCTTTATCTCATACCATAGGGGTGTCCATACCAGGCGGAATAGAAAGTAGTGCTGTACATCCTGAGGTATGCCTTGTAACTTGAAGCAAACAGCTTGGCAGCCTTCTTGAATCCTTCCACAAAACTATCCTTTTTGGATTGGAATTTCTTCGAAATTGATGATTTTGTCGTTTCCATAATCGTATCTTTTTTTGTTATTGTTTCTTGTTTTCATTCCGACTTGTTGTGTGGTCGGTGTTGTTTCTGAGGCAAAGGTAGGATGGATTTTGTCCGTTTCAAGCTTTTTCTGTGTTTTCTTGCTAAAAAAGATATGACAACCATGCGAATTTGCGACAAATAGGGAAAACAGGACAATATTTGTCGCATCATATTGAAAACTTATCGCATCTTATTGACAACTTGGTTCCATACAAAATTTCGCATAATAATGACTCCGATTCCTGTTGTCAAGAATCGGAGTCTGATTTTTCACTGCAAAACTGTACTTTACTTGCCTACCACTTCACGCTCAAAGAAGTCCAGGAAGAATGGCCAGTTGGGTCCTGCTTCATGACCGCCATGATGTTGGCGATAGGTGAGCCGCCCCTCCATCAAGCCGTTGTCCATGCCAGGGAAGAGGTCTGTGCCCACGCCTTTGTAGCCGAGCAGTTCATATACGGGAGATGCCTTTGAGGTTGAAATGAACGAACCTACCACATCTTGCCATTTGTCGCCATTCCAACTGCCTGTGGAAATGAAACAGGCGCGGGGGGCACAGAGTGCTATAAGCTCATGTTGGTCAACAGGCATGTCGTTTTCTGTCATAGGGTCTGTACCGTATCGTATCAAGTTGCCGCATACCCAGTGGTACTCCTGATTAGAGACTATGTTGCCGATGCTCTCACCGCAATCACGACGCCATCCTGCCGCCCCCGCCTTGCCTGATGAGGCGATGAATCCAGCTGCGATACGCTCATCGAAAGCCATGGCAACGAGTGATGCCTTGCCATAACGTGATACGCCTTCTATGGCGCACTTGGTGGCATCGAATGTCTTGTCCGTCTCAAAGTAGTCTATCAGACGTGAAAGTCCCCAACCCCAGGCGCGGAGTGAACCCCAGTCTGTCGGCTGGCGAAATTCTCCCTTGTTGCAGAGGCCGATGATGCCGTTCGTAAGGCCTGACCCTGAGTCGGCTTGTATGGTGGAGGGGACGATGGTTGCAGCAGCCCAACCGCGTTCTATTACCATCTGCTTCCAGGATACAATACCTGGGCGGGTGCGGGTGGGGTCACCGCCTCCGAAACCGAATTCTATTATCACGGGGATGTTTTTCTTTCCGTTGTCGGGGTATATCACATTTGCCTCAATCTCGACTTTTATGGCTGGAAAACTGGAATTGTCAACCACGCCTTTAAGATAACGGACAACCACCGGCTTTCCTGCAAATTCCTTCTTCTCCTCATTTGTGACTTCCCATCTCACATCAGGAACATCGTTGGGAATATGGCCATAAACATTGTCTTCAAATAGTTTTATTATTTCCGGACGACGAACCTTATACCACATCTTGGCGCTGGTGATCTTCTTGCCACTTTCAGTTACAAGTGGGTCAGGATAGAAGGGGTAGGGGTTTGCAATTAGCTCATCATAGTTTGGATGCTTGCTCACGTCAGGACTGTTGGGCTGACGGCCTTCACGTGGCTGTCCTACTCCTACTTTAGCCAGCATGTCGGCATAATCAGCTGCTGCAATCTTGCGAAGGCTGTCCTGGTTAGCACGGTTCCCGCCTCCTAACATCATGAATTGTGCGTTTGCTGTAAACGGGATGCAAGCGATAAGCATTGTCCCTAAGAGGTGTTTCATGGTTTTCATAACGCTATCTGTTTACTTTACACGTTGTTCGAAATGAAATCAGTTAGGGTGCGAAGATACTAATTTTTCCTCACTTGACGTCAATAATTGCAAAAAATAGAACATTCATTAAATTAATCGCCCACTCTCTCGACGATGAAGTCGCAAGCGGAGAACCAACCGCCATTGTAGTTGGTGCTATGATGGGTGGTGACACCATAGGTAAGGTTGCCATCGTCATTGACTCTTACTTCATCGAGCCAGATGCGGTTCCATCCATAGCCCTGTCCACCATTTGCCGAGGTCTTGTCAATGTCGAGGGCAGTGACGAAGTCATGATTGCTGGCACGCTTTTCAAAGCGGCATAGTGCGGAGAACCAGACATTTCCACCTGTATTTCCCATGGCAGGAATCTCCTTGGTGATGACATTACCATTGCCAGTCTTTGCGAAAACATATACATTGGAATGCTCTGCCTCAGAGGCGCGCACCACGGCGGAGACACTATAGCGGCCGGGGCGCAGACCGTGCAGCGTGGTTTCTGCCTCGAATCCCTTGCCAGCATCTTCTCTCACTTCCAAATAGCCTTTCCTCTCATCGCCGCTATAATGCTCTCCTTTAGCAGTAAATTGGGTGTTGGCATAGTCAACTGCTTCGTGGCTGATTTTCCAGGAGTTGCGGTTCAGGTAGTCTTGGTCCCCCTCATTCAAGTTGTCAATCTCTGCTGTCAGATTTCTTTTGGCATTGATGCTTTTGCGGGCAGATGCCACTTGCTGTCTCTGGCCTGGAGGAATGGTAGCCTCCAACGCATCCACCAAGCCACACAGTTTTTCTGCTTGATGGTGGGAGAGCAGGAAAGGATAGTTGTCTATCTCTTTGTTCAATGTGTGGAGGATGGCATCTAACTCGGTCATGTTGGCTGTGCGGCTTAACTCCCACATACGGTGCACTTTTGCTTGTAGGGCGTCATAACTGGTATATACATTGGGTATCTCTGACGAACCGTTGAGTTTCGCCACCATCTCTTGGAATTTGTAGCCGTACTTCTCCATCACCGTGTCGGTCTCCAAGGTCTTTGCTCGTTCTGGATCGCTCTTTTGTAACCCGCGCACTAAGTTGTGCGCCACGCCCAATCCTGTGTTGGTCCTGTTCAGGTATTCGTCGGGGTCGTAGGACTTCATTTGCGGTGCATTGTCTATCTTCGGACTGTGAAATTCGTAAATGATGCCTTCTACCATATAGTATTTGTGCTTGGTGTCGCCATCGGTCAGCTCCGTATCTGTCCATGTGAGAAGGTAGGTTGAGCGGAAACCGTCTTCATCCTTGAAACCGATGATACGGGTGTTCATCGACGGATGCAGTTGTAAGGGAAAGGTCTGGCCTTGCACGCCCCATGCTATCTTTACTCCTGGGAAGACGGCTTGCTCGTCGCCTGCCTTATAACTGTAATAGCTGTTGGCAAAAGGCGCCTGTTTGTCGAAGGCATCGAGCATGGGGCGTAGTGGCAGCGTGGGGTCGTCAGGCACGTGGTTGAAGGAGAAACGATGACCATCGATATACAGCGGTCCGATGGATGCTGTCACTTTCGACTTGGTCTTAGAAAGTGTCACCACGTGGATTTTCTCCTTGGGCACCATTCCGCCACCATCCAGGCAGCCCCATTCGCCCCATGCCACGGCGATGGAGTCTTCGTTCATGCTCTTCAACTTGGCTTCAATGTTCTTTGGAAACTTGCCGTATATCGTTTCGACGAAAGCCGTGTGCATGGCCTGGGCATGCTTGTTCTCCTGCGCGTAAAGCCAGACTGTAGGCATCAGTAGGAGGGTTGCTATGATTATTTGCTTTTTCATTTTGCTGTCGTTCATTTAGAAGTTGATATAATTGGCAGTACTGTCTTTCTGTAGTTCATTCTTGGCTTGCTCAGCCTCGTCTTTTACAATGCGATTCACAAGTTGTTGCAGGCGCACATCCGCAGCGATGATTTTTTCCAGATGAGCCGACCTTACGCTGTCGTCGAGTGCTTCCATCTCTGCTTCGAGACGGGCGATGTAGTCGTTGAGTTGGTCGGTGGCTACACCAGGTGCCGGCTTGGCATTTACAGCTGATTGGTTCTTGATGGTAGAATCGTGTCTTAACTGTGTGTCCTGAGCAACGACAGGCATTTTGGAGGTCTTCACAGGTGGTCGTTCGTTGGCATATAGTCGAGTTTTCTCACTTTCGGCATAACTCTGTTGCTCCTGTCCGATTGTGGGTTCATCTCCAACTTTCTTCGTGCTGTCTCGCTGTTCCGTTTTTTGTGCTGTCAGTGGCTTTTCATCCGGCTCTGTATTACTTCCTTTATAATGGAGCGTCAACAAAAGCAGGACACTGGCGGCAACGGCAACGATGGATGCAGAGTAAGCCAAACGGCGGGAATTGTTTTTCGACTTGATACGGTCCTTCACCCGCTGCTCCATGTTGTCAGGCATCTTCATTCCTGCGGCACGGTCGTTCTGTCGCTGCAAGGCTTGGCGGAAAAGGTCATCGTGGTTCATCGTTCATGTGTGTTAAAATCATCCTGAGTCGTTGACGTATTCGGTGAAGTTGGCTGCTGAGCCGTGATGCTTCACGTTCGAGAGAGTCATCTGCTGCGCCCGTAATGTAGGCGATTTCTTTTAGTGGGCGTTGGTCAAAGTAGTAGAGTTGCAAGAGCATCTGCTCTTCGGGAGGGAGTTTTTGAATGGCTTCGTCCAACTGTTCGGCAGTCGTGGCATCTGGCAACTCGTCTGGAATGTCCTCACCCACGTCGAGCGGTATTTGGAACATCCGTCTTCGTCGTCGCAGAAGATAGAGCGCTTCGTGGTAGGCTATGCGGTGGAGCCATGTTTTCATCGAAGCCCTCTCTGGATTGTAGCCTTCCAGATGTTTGTAGGCAGAAACGAAAGTCTCTTGTACCACGTCCTCTGCATCCTCTTGTATGGTGACAATACGACCGACAAAAGTCATGAGCGCAGGACCATAATGACTTATCATCGTGGCTAAGTCTTCTGCTTTTTTGTATCCATGTATGCGTTTCTTGAACATTTGTCAGTCCTTTTTGTCTTTCTACTGAAATATAGACTTTTTTTTGTGTTTCGTCACGTCTCCCATACGGGAATTAACAAAAATTAATAAATCCAATGGGTGTCATGCATCACTATAAACAATAATAGACAATCTCCACACCCGCTGTGGCGAGGGTGTGGAGATTGTCAGTATATCATGGTACCTTGTCTTACAGACCGGCTTCCAACAGCTGTTCGCAGATGCTCTTCATCCCATTTATTGACGGATGGCCGTTCTGCTTCTCGATATCGTGTAGCTCAACGAGTTTTACATTATAGTGCTTGCAGACTTCACGCATTGACTCGTTGACAGGCTCTTTCAACTCTGAGTTCAGGATGAAGCAGATTTCTGCATTGGGATAACGTTTCTTTAGCATGTCGATAAGGCAGGCTAAAGCAGGACGGAAATTCTTGCAATCCTCTTTTGTCCAATCCGAGTATTGATACTCGCCAATGGGGGAGTTTGCCCAATCATCGTTGGTGCCACCGAAAACGAAAATGAGGTCTGGACTGCCAAGACTGTCAACGCGTGAGATGAAGTTGTTGCGCGAAGAATCCATTCTGCCGTATCCTGTGCCACAGATGGTTGTGCCACCCCATGAATCGTTCTTTTCCAACGAATGACCTCTTGCCTTGATATATAGGCTCCACCATGTTTGTCCTATCTCTGTAACATCGTTTCTGTCATTGGGATAGAAAGATGAATAATTGGTCGGAATGATTCCAATGAAAGTGGAGTAAGAATCTCCAAGAATCGACACTTTCTTAGACTGAGCTGACGCACAGGCAAATGTTGCCACCATCAGCATAAGTAATAACAGTTTTTTCATCATGTTGTAGTCGTTTATTTAGTCAAGTTCGTAATTTCATTGCTACACTCTTGTACTCCTCATATTTCACTTGGCAAAGTAACTATATTTCCATGAAACCTCCAAAGGAACAAAGAATAAATTGAAAGATTTTTCATAAAAACACTACGTGCCCAATTATTCTAATGGATATGCAAACGTGTATCTTTCTATTCCATAGGCACGGTATTCACCATTGATGAATGACACGCGCCAGGGGTGATAGGCTTTCATCAATTCAGCCATTTCGTCAGCAAGTTGTTGGTTGTCGGTGGGCTTCATCACCTTTATTTCGCAATCTACCAAATGCCCGGTCTCATCGACTTTGGCTCGACGGATGGTGAACAAAATGCGTTTCACGTTTGCCAATTCTGGATAACGTTCCAAGTGCAGGGGAAACATCTCTTTGAGTTGTTTCGGGGATACGTGCATGGACCTTATTTGCGTATTTCCAATTTGGTCGAAGGAGAAGCCATCCTTGGTGTAGTTATGAAAGGCTTTCGTGCCACTCACTTTCCCGTGGTCAATAGAGATGATTTGCTCCTCTTCGTAGTTTCTTTCATAACCCATGTGCTCGTAGTAGAGCATCTTTCCGCTTGCCACACGGATGTCACCTTTCAGCCATTTTGCCACAATCTGCTTGCCATCGTAATAGTTTTTGAAAATACTTTTCAGTGTCTCTACTGGAATACATTCTGGCAGAGTTTTGTTGTCCCCTGTAGGACGCATATACTGTATGCTGTCCAAGTAGAGGACATCCTGCCTGATGCTCCAAAAGGCGGTGAAGCCGCTCCAGTTGGAGGAAGTGATGACGTGCTGCTGAGGTATGGCAGCCCTTACCTGTCCCCATAGTGTGGTGTCTCTGCTGATGGGCTTTCCCAACAGTGTCCATTGTGTGCCGTCGATATAAATGATGTCGCCTTCCTGCCCTGTGGCATAAGTCGCCATACTTATGAGAAACAGCGCGATGGTGATAATGAATTTCTTGTTCATGTTCTTTGATTTTTTAGGTGTTTGCGTTTTCTTTGGTGGAAAGTTCATCCTTCTAATTCTTCTGACGCTTGATGCGAACGTCTTTAATTTTTGTTGCAGATGATAGACGGATGATAAGCTTTGTTCCAGTGATGTGAAACTTCCGAGTAACGTAACCTGTTCAAACTCATGTTTGTCGTAATCCATAAATAGTCGTTTGGTCTTTATTCAACAATAAGACCCTCAAAAGCCAAAATCAAATACCCCTTACATGCAAAAAATGTCCGGATATTGCTTATTTTTTATCTATGTAATCAAATATGTTGATGGTTCCTGCCTCGTTTTTGACATCAAGATTTGGAACATGCTCCACCATCCTTGCAATGCCACTGGTCTTATCGACATAAAAATACACAAATGCACCAGTATAGCTACGGAATATCACTTGATACTCTGACTCTGTCTCTTCTCCCATCCTTACATACATAATGGGAGGGTCGGATGGGTTGTCGCCATCCTTTTCCGCTATGCTCCAGTCATACTCGCTATGGCAATAGTTGTTCACTCCCTCGTATGCCATTTCTGCTGTTACCTTTCTATCTGAGACTTTGGAACTGTCATTTGCTAACGATTGTTCCATGCTGTCCTTGTTGAGTGTATCTTGCATGGCATTTAGTGTGTCTTGTGTCTCAGTTTGCGCATTTGAGATTTGTTCCAATCTTTGGTTGTCGTTGCTCTCAGTAGTCTTGTTTTTATTGCATGAGCTTAATAACAGTGCTAAAAGAGCAGATGAAATGATTAAACTTTTTTTCATAATTTATAGTTAATTGTATTGGATTTTAACGCCTTGGGAGCGCAGGTGTCCCATCCGCATTTATAAAAAATGGGGCACACGCATTCCTTTTGGCTAACAGATTTTTCTTACTAACAGATGCAAAGGTAACACAATTATTCGATGTTTGTTCACGGCATATTCTTCTTTTGTGATTTGTGGCATAAAAAGTTGTTACCTTTTTCCTCTTAATTTTTGAGAAAAATCCCTAATGTCGATGCCAATTATTCGAGAAATTGACTATATTTGCAAAAAGTCTTAGACAAATTAGGAATCATGAAAAGATTATTATTCGTATTGATGTCGTTGTTTTTCATGTTGGGTGTGAATGCACAGAAAGCACAACATGATGGTTTTGTATGTACGGGAAACAACGTAAATGTCAGGACAGGACCAGGTAAGAACTTCGCAGTCTATGATGTTGGAGATGGCCATAAACGTCAACTGTCAAAAGGAGATGTTGTTGCCAACTGTGGAAAGAAAGAGAATGGGTTCTGTCTTGTCCAAGGACCATTGGAGTGGGGAGGAGACGAGAGAGATGGTTGGGTGTCAGCACAATATCTCCGTCCTGTAACCCTCTGCTCCAAATGCTTCGGTACAGGAAATATGAATGTTGGTAAAGTGGACATCGACCTTAGAACTTGCAATAAATGCAAAGGCAAGGGCTACGTCAAATGACAAGTCTGCTTATCGGCGTGCCTCCAGCAATAGGTTGAGCTTGCCGTCGGCAATGAGTTTCAGGATAAGCTCGCCGAAAAGGGTGTTTTGCCAGGCAAACCAAGGACGGGTGTAGTTGGAGGCGTCGTCTTTGTTGAACGACTCGTGAATGAATCCTGTGTGGTTGTCAGTACGCATGAGCATCTCAATTCCAGCCTTTATCTCGGCATTGTCTTTGCTTGTGAACACATGCATCATGATGCTCATGGGCCACACCATGTCGTAGCCTACATGGGGACCGCCAATGCCCTCGCCGGCTTTTCCACGGAAGAATGACGGGTTGTCCTCGCTCCATACAAAACGGCGTGTGTTTTGGTATATTGGGTCGTTCATGGGAACGTCGCCTAAATAGCCCATCGCCAATAGTGACGGCACATTGGCATCGTCCATGAGCAGATGGCTTCCAAAACCATCAACCTCAAAGGCATAAATCTTGCCGTATTTGGGATGCTCCACCACTGCATATTTTCGCAAGGCAGACTCCACCTCATCGGCAAGCAGATTGCATTCCTTGGCAAGTTTGGTGTTGTGATTCACTTGATTGAGTATGTCTGCGGCTTTTCGCAGTGAACTGACAGCCATGAAGTTGGAGGGCACGAGGAACGGGAAGATGGTAGCGTCATCACTCGGACGGAAAACGGATGCGATGAGTCCTACAGGACGTACAGGATGTCCCCAACCGTCCCAACCCACGGTGTCGAAGGCTCGTTCGGTGCGACGCTTGAACTGGTATGGACCTAATCCTTCGCGGCGTTGTTGCTCGCGGAATGTCTTCACTGTTAGGGCGATGGCTTCCTCCCATAGAGGACCAAAAATGGAACGGTCGCCTGTTACTCGCCAATATTCATGTGCCAGACGGATGACGTAGCAATGTGAGTCTATCTCATATTTGCGCTCATGCAATTCTAACTTCATGTCGGTCATGTCGCTCTGCCATTCGCCTCCCGTCGGACCATCGTTGAAGGCATTGGCATAGGGGTCGATGACAAGACAGCGCAGTTGCCTCAAGATGACTCCACGAAGCATTTGCGCCAGTTGGGGGTCTTCGTTGGCAAATTGCACATAGGGCCACACCTGGGCTCCAGAGTCGCGCAGCCACATGGCATGGATATCGCCTGTATAGACAAACGTGTCGTCTTCGCCATCGGCAGTCTTGCGGTAGTGGACGGTTGTCTCCAACGTGTTTGGAAAACAGTTCTCGAACATCCAAGCCAAGTATGCATTTCCTTTCAGCAGCCGTTTCACTTCCTTTATCTTGTTTTCAATTGCCTTCGAACGAAACAGTCGCTCGCTCTCGGCAGGACGTTTCGACTTCAGTACTTGGGTGGTGTCGGCAGTCATGCTGATATATTCCCTGCCATAGTCAGCTTGTTGTGCCATGATATGGGAACAGCAAGCACTAAGAAATGAAATAATGATAAAGCGTTTCATCACGTTTTCCTATTTATGTAATACGATCACCTACTTATGAATTTCAATGTGGTGCCATCGGCATAATGTATGATGTTGATGCCCGCCATGGGCTGGCTGATGCGCATGCCTTGGGCATTGTAGAGGGTGTCGAAGCCAGTATCTGTCTTTACCCGCTGACCGGTCACCGGGGTCATCACGCTGTTCGTTTCTATCATTTTGCGGTTTGCCTCCTTGATACGGTCCTCAAAGATTTTCACCACTTCGCGGTCGTAGGTCATAAGGCCGTTCACCTCTGTCTCCACGTCGGTGGTTTGGGTATAGACAGCGGCAGAGAAGCAAGCTTTGTGACCATTGAATACGACACCTCTGCCCAATTGGGTGATCTGGTTGGCGTATCGCTCATAGCGAGAGGTGACGCCCTCCACCGAACCATTGTCATTGTACAGTGAGGCGAATCGCTCATACCAGCGGTGCCCTTCCACGTTCAGTCCGAGACCGCCATACTCGCCAAGCACCAACGGACGGTCGGGGTCGTCGAAGTTGATGATGATGGGGTCGGAATAGGTGTGCAGGTCGATGATGTCGCCGGCTCCACGGTGGTAGTTGCCACCAGAAGCGGCATTCACGATGCGCGTGCCATCTTCCTCATGGGTAAGGTCGGCTATCTGCTTGGTCTTGAACTGTCCCCAACGCTCGTTGAATGGTGTCCACACCACGATGCATGGGTTGTTGTAGTGTTGGGCGATGATGTCCTTCCACTCATTCTTGAAGGCGCCTTCCACTACTGCCGATTGCGAACCGTCGCCCTGATACCAGTCGCGCTCTATCCAGTTTTCCTCGCCGCCCATCTGCACGGAGGGCATGTCCTGCCATACGAGCATGCCCAGGCGGTCGCAGTGGTAATACCATCTGGCGGGTTCCACCTTCATGTGCTTCCTTATCATGTTGAATCCCCATGATTTGGTTTTCTCGATGTCGTAGCGCAGCGCCTCATCCGTAGGAGCGGTGTATATGCCGTCGGGCCAGTAGCCTTGGTCGAGGGTGCCCAACTGGAATAGTGCCTCGTTGTTGAGCATCAGTCGCCAATAGCCTTGGCTGTCACGGTCGTAGGATATCTTGCGGAGGGCGGCATAGCTCTTCACGTGATCGACTTCCTCACCGTTGCTGAGGTAACTAATCTCAAGGTCGTAAAGGAAAGGTGCATAGGGTGACCATAGATGTGGTTCCGTAACAGCAAGTTGGCAACTGATGTTGCTGGTCGCCGGCATGGTTTGTTCTGCCACAATGGTGGTTCCTTCGAGCAGTGTAACCTTCACCTGATCTCCCTGGGTGGGGCGGTTGAGGGTTAGGGATATGTCGAATTGTGAGTTGTCAACGTCGGGAGTTACCTTCAGGTCATATACATGCTTGGGGTCTAATGGCTCAAGCCACACGGTCTGCCAGATGCCAGAACATGGGGTGTACCAGATGGTGTTCGAACCTTCCCAGTTCATGCGCTGTTTGCCTGTGGCTTGCTTCCACACGTCGGTTGGGTCCGTCACTTGCACCATCAGGGTGTTCTCGCCTTGCTGCAAGCCAGAGGTGATGTCGAACGAGAATGCCGAGTAGCCTCCAGTGTGAGTGCCCACGCGCTTGCCATTCAGAAATACCGTCGCATTGTAATCCACGGCTCCGAAGTTCAGGCGTATGGTCTTGTCTGTCCATTCTGCTGGTATGGTGAACTGCCGGCGATACACAAATGTCTCGTCTGCATCAAGTTGGCGCTTCACTCCCGACAGACTCGACTCTATGGGATAGGGCACAAGGATTTTCCCTTCGTAATTGATGTCCTGTGTGGCGCTGCCTGTGACAATGGCATAATCCCAAAGGCCGTTCAGGTTCATCCATTCCGTGCGCTCCATTAGCGGACGGGGATATTCTGGCAGAGGGTTCTGAGGATCGACATCCCCCACGAACTTGGACTTCAGTCCGTTGCCTACAGGGCTCCATTCGCCTTGGGCGGGCTTTTCTGGAGCATATTTGTCCATCAACACTTTCATCCAGTGTCCGCCGATGACTGAACGAGCACGGAAGCCACGGGCAGAACCGTTGCCGTTGGTCCAGAACCAGTCGCTCAGCGGCCAGCGTGTCGGTGTCTCGTTGGCATAACGCCAAATGCGGTCGCTGAATTGCAGGAATGTCTCCGTATCGGGAGCCATCGCAGCCGCCCACATTATCCAGTCGGTCTTGGAGTATGCCTCCCTGCTGTCGAGGGGCAGTCCATAGGTGTTTTGCTTCTTGAGGTAGTATTTGATTTCTCTGCGTGCCACATCCTCGGAGAAGAGGTTCATGCCCCATAGCTTGTCCCAGATGAGGTTGTATTTGATGCTCCAAGTGCCTCCGCGGTCGAAGGCAAGCTTGAAGTGGTCGCCGTCGCGGGCATCTACTTCCCATATCTGCGCCATCTCACGAGCCTTGTCGGCGAAGGGCTTCCAGCGTGCCTCGCTCTGTCCCTTCATCTGTGCCAACTGGGCATAGGCTGCCACGCCGAAAATTGCCTTCAGCGACAGGTTGGCATTGTGTGCCCAATGGCCGGCGAAGTCATCGGTACAGAGTTGGTTCTCGGGGTCTTGCCCATTGTTCCGCAGGTATATCGCCCATTGTCTGAGCAGGTTCATGTCGGCAGTTGAGAGCCAGTCGGCATTGCCGTCTATGCGGCTGATGGCATAGCATAGTGTAAGTATGTTGCCACTTTCCTCGATGGGCATGTTGCCGCCGAAACCGCCATTCAAGTCTGGTCGGGTGATTGAATATACCTGTCCGTTGGCATGGGGATAGGTGCCAAGGTCATGGCAGGCAAAGTTCTGGAATCCCCAACGGGTGTTGTCTGAACAGTAGTCGAGAATCGACCGTATCATGCCTTTCTGCAAGTCGGTGTTATACATCAGGAAGAGGGGTGCCGACGGATAGGTCAGATCAACAGTGTTGACACATCCATTCGAGTTGTTCTCTTTCGAGAAGTAGAGCAGTTTGCCGTCTTTGTCCTCAAACAGTTTATGAGCTGCTAACACATGACGGTAACTGGCAGAGAGCAGTTCGGCATATTTCTCGTTGCCAGCTTTCAGACCATCGTCATAGATGGTCTTGTCCTGTTGCAGACAACGGTCCATGATGCTGCCGTAGTTGTCGCGAAGCGTCTCGAAGCAATCAAAGATGGTCTTTCCGTTGCGTGCCCAATAGCCCTTGTAGTCCTTGTACATATAGCGGATGTCGCTCACCTCGTCATAGCCTATCATCATGTAACTGCTTCCTTCCGTCACCTGACCTAAGTCATTCAGGTATGCCAAAATGGGCATGGATGCAGCATCGTAACTGGTCTTGGCACCATCGTAGGTCATCAGTTTGCCGGTCTGGCAGAAGTGGCTCTCCATCTCTGAGGCGTCGTTCAGACTCACCACGCCATTCACGGCGGGCAGGTAGAGGTAGCCCCAGTCGATGGTCACCAGGTCGCCGGCACGTTTGAGCACGGGCTGTTCCACGCTGCCTGCCTTGATGTAGTTCACTCCGTTGTGCGTGATTATTTCCGAGTAGGTGGCTTGTGACATCTGGTCAACGGTGAGTTGTGGTGTTGTGGCGAAGTAGAACTGCACGTCGTGGGCGGCTCCATCAATCGACTTCACTTGGTAACTCAGGTAGTTGACGGGAGTGGAGAGCAGGTCGAGGTCATTGATGAGCATGGGGGCGGTGAAGACCAACTTCAATTCCACTGGTCCGCACTCGAAGGTGTAGTATGTGCTGGTCGCCATCACATCCACCGACTTCTGCACGGCTTTCTCAGTGGAGGTGTTGCCCACTAAGATGTCCTCGAACAGGCCGAAATCGACATAGGCGCCGCCAGTGGTGTTGTGGCAGTGTGCCGCTATGATGTTGTCGCCTTCATGCAGGTATCTTTTTTCGGTGGAAGACAAATGGTACTGCTCTCCCTGAAGCCATGTCTCGCCGGTATAGATGATGTGATGGCCGTTGACGTAGAGGTCGAACACGTCATCGTGCGAGTATTGTATCCACAGGTCTTTTTCAAGGTCGGCTGCCGTGAGGGTCACTGTGCGGCGTATGTAGATGTCGCTGTTTGTCTCATGCCAGTCGTGACGGCAATTGGGATATTCGCCTATCGTTCCCCAGGCGGCATCCTCGATTGCCCATGAGCTGTCGTCGAACGAAGGTTGTGCCCAACCGATGCCTGATTGGCGCTGATAGCTTACCCTGCCTTCCCATCCGCTTTCAGCAGTTGCCATTGGGGCGATGGATTTCAGCAGGTTCTTGCGTTGACCTCCCATGAACCGATATGCCTTGCCATCCACGCGCAGCAGACCATCCATGGCTTTTTCGGCATCTGACCAGTGGCGGGTGGTGCCATCGTTCAATCTGTCGAAGGGTGACCAGAGTGACAGGTATGGGTCGTTGACGAAAAGGGGAACGGAGGGCAGGCGTAGCGATGACTCCTTATAGGGGTCGAACATAGCCGACGACAGCGAGGTGTCGGATGCCTGTTGACGGTGGCGCCAGACAGCGAGCATGGCATATTCGGATGCGAAACTCACTTGATGGAAGCCCTTTGTCTTGTTGCTGTCACCCCATCCATTGAGCAGGTTGATGGGCAACATGTGATTGGTAAGATAATGCTCGTATGCATAGTCGAGGTTGGTCTCGAATGACTCAAGCGAGCGTGCGGCATAGGGGGCATCCACGTTACTATAATCCACATCTACAAATGCCCGCATGAGGACGTTGTTGAACCATGCGTTGAAGCCTTGCAGTGGCGATGCGTCGGTAGGCCATTCCCTATAGGCGATATTGTCCTTGCGCTTTTGCTTTGAGAACCCTGTGTAACTGTATTGCGTGAGGTCGGTGATGTCACTTGCATAGGTGGCATCTCCAGTGGTGCGCAACAATTCCACCGCTCCGGCTATCATGGTTCCCGTATTGTAGGTGTAGGCGGTGCCGGTGGGTTGACCGTTATCTACATGGGCGCGGCGGCGAGAGGCTCCCGTGCCCTCATATTTCAGTTCGCCGTCGGCGCCAAGCATGTCCCAATAGAGATGGGTGCTGCCATTCAGCAGGGTCTTCTTCTGCCAGGCATATATTTTCTTTGCAAAGTCGAGATACAAGGCAGAGAGTTTCACTGCCTCGCTCACCACTTGGTTGTTGGCATCACGGTAGTAGTAGGTGTAGGTCTCCGTGTCACCCTCGTCAACGAGGATGTCGTGGAGCCATACGAGAGGTTGGATGATTGGTGCGTTGGAACAGGCGTGCTTCGAGTTGTAGCCTGGTCCCCAGGTGATGCCTCCGTATTCCTCGCCATTGGCATCACGCCAGCAGTCCCAACCATCAATGACGTAGTTGGTAAGGCTGATGGCAATGTCGCGGTAGTTGGTTTTGCCTGTCAGGCGATATGCCCTTATCAGTTCCCTTGCCAGCCACATCTGGTCGTCATAGACATTCTTCTTAAAGTTGTCGCCCGTCACGTCGCCTTTCCCACGCTCATAGGCGCGTGGTACGGCATAAACAGTGTTCCAGGTCTTGCGTGTGGCATAACTGGTCAGAGTGTATGCCCCACGGTAATACTCCAAATTGTCGATTAGCACATCGAGCCGTTGCACATGGCGGTCGTGGTTTTCTGCATATAGTGTGGGTGCCTCGTTTTTCAGGGCTTCGAGTGCCTCAATCACCGAACAGTGAGCCTCGATGGCTGCCGTATAAGGCCATACATCCGACGGACCGCTCACCGCATCGCTATTGATGTCGCAGACGTCTGCCATGTAGTAGTTTGTGGTGGTGCCGCGGAACGAGCGCTCCATGGTGGCGTCGAGTATCTCGATGGCATGCTGCAGGTCGGTCACGGCTTTCGACGACTGTGAGAAAGCCTTGGCAAATGGCAGGATGGCGAGAAGTATGATAAGGGTTGACTTTTTCATTTCTTTAGGGTTTTTGAAAATGAATAGGGGGCTGATTCAGCAGCTATGCCTCGTTGAAGGTTGGGCTGTGCCTGCATCTGGTAGTCGATGGTGCCACCTTGTATGATGGATGAGTGGGTGAGATAATTGCGGTCGTATGGCTTGCCGTTCACTTCCATCGTGCCGATGTAGCGGTTGTCGTGGCTGTTGTCGTGGGCGTTGATGGTGAGTTTGCGGCCATTAGGCAGATGCAGCGTCACATGGTCGAAGTAGGGTGTGCCAAGCACGTATTCTCCGCTGCCAGGACAGACAGGGTAGAATCCCATTGCCGAGAACACATACCAAGCCGAGGTCTGACCGTTGTCCTCGTCGCCGCAATAGCCGTCGGGCTGGGCGGTATAGAGGCGGTCCATCACCTCGCGTATCCAATACTGGGCTTTCCATGGGTGTGCGGCATAGTTGTATAGGTAAATCATGTGTTGGATGGGCTGGTTGCCGTGGGCGTAGTTGCCCATGTTCATGATTTGCATCTCACGTATCTCATGGATCACTCCTCCGTAGTAGCTCTCGTCGAAGAGAGGTGGGACGCTGAACACCGAGTCGAGCATCTGAACGAAAATGTCTTTGCCCCCCATCAGTCGGATCAGACCTTCGGGGTCATGGAACACCGACCATGTGTAGTGCCATGCATTGCCCTCTGTGAAGGCGTCGCCCCATTTCAGAGGCGAGAACGGACTCTGGAATGTGCCGTCCTCGTTGCGGCCACGCATCAGGCGGGTCTCAGGGTCGAACACGTTCTTGTAGTTCATGGCGCGCTCCATGAAGGGCTTCAGTTCTTTCTTCTTCTTGCCAAGGGAACGTCCCAACTGGTATATGCACCAGTCATCGTAGGCATACTCCAATGTGCGGGCTACATTCTCGTTGATTCCCACGTTGTAGGGCACATAGCCTAATTTGTTGTAGTATTCGAAACCTAAGCGCCCTGTTGATGACACCTGGGGGTGTACGGCATTCGCCCCATGTACCACGGCATCCCAAAGTGAGTTGATGTCGTAGTGGGTGAGGGCAGGAGAGAGGGTGGATAGCTTCAGGTAGGCATCTGCAACTACAGAAGCAGAGTTGTTGCCCACCATGCAACCACGATGGCCGGGTGATGCCCATTCGGGCAGGAATCCGCTTTCCTTGTAGCAGTTCACCAAACCTTCCTGTATCTGCTCATTGATGTTGGGGTAAAGCAGGTTGAGAAGTGGGAATAGCGACCTGAAGGTGTCCCAAAAACCAGTGTCGGTATAGTAGTATCCCGGACATACTTTGCCAGTGTGCGGACTGTAGTGGATGGCATTCCCTTGGTTGTCCCACTCATAAAACATCCGTGGGAAGAGCACAGAGCGGTAGAGGCATGAGTAGAACGTGCGCAGATGGTCGATGTCGGGGTCACTCACTTCCACAGTCCCAAGGATGTCGTTCCAGCGTTGGCGACCCTGCTTGGTCACTGTCTCGAAGGTCAAGTCCTTCACCTCAAGCAGGTTTCTGAAGGCTTGTTCCTCGCTGATGAACGATGAGGCGACGCGCAGCGTCACTTGTTCGCCTCTATGTGTCTTGAATCCCACGATGGCTCCTGCATGGTTGGCTTTTGCCACACGTTTTTTGGTGTTGATGGCACCATCGGCAACCACCGAGGTGTATGTGAATGGCTTGTCGCTTTCAATGACGAAGTAGTTCTTGAAGTTGGATGGCACACCGCCGCTGTTCTTCGTGGTGTAGCCCACGATGCAATAGTCATCGACTATGCGCACTTGCGAACCATTGTCGAAGGCATCTACCACGATGCGGGCTTCCTCGGCGTCGGGATAGGTGAAGCGCATCACCACGGCACGCTCTGTGGGAGCCATCTCGGCTGTGATGTCATAGTCGGCAAGATACACTTTGTAATGATAAGGCAGTGCCTTCTCTGCCTTGTGGCTGAACCATGAAGCGCGTTCGTCTTCATTGAAGACTGTTCGCGTGGTGGGCATGATGGCAAACTGGCCATAGTCGTTTATCCATGGCGAGGGCTGATGGGTTTGTTTCAACCCCCTTATCTTGTCGGCATCGTAGGTGTATGCCCATCCGTCGCCCATCTTGCCAGTCTGTGGCATCCAGAAGTTCATGCCCCACGGCATGGCAATGGCGGGATAGGTGTTGCCGGTGGATAGCGAGTGTTTCGACTGTGTGCCCACGAGGGTTGATACATAATCCACGGGTTCTGCAGCATTGACTCCAATCGAAGTCAATGCTGCTATCAGTATTACAAAGTGTCTTGTCTTCATGTTGTTTCAAAAAATGATTACCTACTTACCACTGAATTGCCTGGTCTTCGTCAGGAATCTGGGTGTTGATTGTGCGCTGCAGGGTAAGTGTTCCGCTGATGTTGTAATAGAACTTGGTGCCCACCGATGAGGTGTAGTCGGCAAAGTCATAGTCGATATTGTTGATGATGACGTTGCGATAGCGCAGGTATGGCTGCACCTGGTCGTCGCTCTCCACCATGCGGTAGGAGGCTTCCTTGTTGACTTTGAACTCCACCTCGGGATTGTCGCACCACATCGTCACCGTACCTGAAGTGCCGCCGCTGAAACGGGCGAAAATCTTGTAATTCTTGCGCCACGGACTGCTCTCGTCGAAACGGCCGGCATAGAAGAACACGGTGTTGTCGTCAACAACGTACGTGCGCAACTTGTCAAGACCGGTAGAGTTGGCGTCGCCTTGCACCGAGATGGTGAGTCCGGTGGCACTGTAGTCACCCGAATAGTCGTTGAAGGGGAACACGCGGAGCATTGCCTTGCGGTAGTTCTTGCGTGGGTTTGCCTTATATCCATAGCCGTTGTCCACGATGGTCAGGGGCAACACCCATTTCTCCATGAGGTCCAAGGCATGGAACTTGAATCTGATGTCGAGCAATCCGATGTCCTGACCTACGGGGATGTTCACCACTTCGGGGAACGATGCATACGACAGCATGTCGGAGAAGTAGAGTTCGGTGCGGGTGGCAAAGCGCGCCCAGTTCAAGGCGTTCAGCGTGTCCGGGTCATGTGCCACGTGCACGTCAAGCGAACGACTGTTTTTCGTAGAGCCGCTGACGATGATGGGCAACTGGTAACTCGACTCTCCTTGACCGTAGAGAGGACTGCCGTCGGCGTTCTTCCTGGTGTAGGGCACATAGATGGGCGTCACGCCCTGGTCGTTGAGGGGTGCGCGGAAACTGATATACTGTTCGTATTGCTCGTCTTCCCACTCGTCATTGCAACTGGTGAGGGTGGCTGTGATGGCAGGGCAGAGAATGCATGCCAGCAGTATGGGTTTCATAATATATTTTTTCATATCCTCAGTCTTTTATCGTTGATTTTTCCAAATCTTGCTGAATATAGGAAAAGTTATTAGTCATAATATTGCCATCCAGGGTTTTGCGTCAGTTTGTAGTTGCGCTTCAGTTCCTCGTGGCGGATGGGCCAGAAGTACATCTTCTCAGAGAAGGTGGTGGGCAGGGAAGTGACTGGAACAATCTTCTGGAAGTCGTCGCGCTGGGCGCGGGTCATCATCACGTTGCATCCATAGATGATTTTCGATTCTTCCACAGGAGCGTCCATCCAGCGTCGCAGGTCGTAGTAACGCTTGCCCTCGCCCATGAGCTCAATCATGCGCTCGCGCTTGATTTTTTCGCGCAAACCGTCGCGGTTGCCATATTCTGCCTCTGTGTAGTCAGGCAGACCGGCGCGGATGCGCACGGGTTGGATGCCGCGTTTCATCTCTTGCTCGTCGCGTGAAATCTGGTATGTCGTCTTTCCGTCCCATGATGCTATGGAGTAACTGCCATTGAGCTCGTTCAGACACTCGGCATACATAAGCAGGATGTCGGCATAGCGGATGGCTGTCTCATACTTTTGCTGGATGTGGTTGTAGTCGCCATTGTCTGAGCGGTAGTCGCCTGGGTTCACCCATTTCTTCACGCCGATGCCAGTGCGCAGGTAGCGAGTGGAGTTGGTGTAGCCGTCGCCTGTCTCGCTGTCACGGTAGTAGTAGATGGGTTGGTAGGTGCCCGATGTGGTGTGGCTGGGATTGGTGTCCCACCATTTCGAACCATTGAAAGCTACAGACGCATAAAAGCGTGGCTCGCGGTTGGCGTACTGAAGCGACACGTTGGTGGCAAGTGGTGGGTACTGGCGGAAGTCGCGGGCTGTGGTCCAGCCTTTTACACGCTCTGAGCCGTCTCCGCCATTCATCTCGCTGTCTTTGCCAGGAACGTCTTTGCCGTCGTTCATATAGTAGGCATCCACCATCTTCTGGGTCATGCCGTGTGAGTTCCAGCCGTTGAGAGAGGAGGGGAGTTGGTGTGCCACCAATGCAGTGACGGAGTTGTTGATGTCATTGCACATGTTGTAACCTCTTGTGAACAGCAGTTCGGGGTTGTCTGCCATGCCCACCTCGCCGTCAAAAATCTGGCGGTAGCTGAGATAGGGGTCTATGTCTGCCCATCCGTTAGGCCATTGCTTTTCCGAGAAATTGCCGTCGGCAGGAGGGGTGATGGTGGCGTCGCGGTCGAGGGTGGCAACGGTGTTGAATGGTGCGTGGTAGAGTTCGTAGCCTCCATCACATTCGATGATGTCGCGGCAGGCAGCGGCAGCGCGTGCCCATTTTGATTCGTCATATTCTGTGCTGAGCAGTGGCGTGCCGTCGAAGTTGACAAGCATGCGAGCCACGTCATCCTTCACCGATGGGTCGTGCTTGCCGTTCTTCAACTGTCCGTTGGCAAGCGGACTTGCAGCATAGACCAGTGCAAGGGCACGTGCGGCAAGGCAAGAACCTTTGGTAGGGCGTGTCATGTTTAGCGGGTCGCGCTTCCAGTATTGTATTTCCTTGGCGGCTTGCTCCATCTCGTTAGAGATGTATTGTGCACATTCCTCATAGGTGCTGCGGGCTATCGAGATTGCCTCGTAGTTCTGGGTGTAATCTACTCCTTCGTCGGGCATGATGGGGATGGGGCCATACCTGCGGAGCAACAGCCAGTAGTAGTAGGCACGGGCGAAGCGGGCCTGTCCCTTGCGGTCGAGTCTCTCCTCCGAGGTCATCTGCTTGTTCATGTCGATGTTGTGGATGAACACCGAGGCTTGGAAAATGCCCTTGTAGGCTTTCTCCCATGCCCAGTATCCCGTTTCTTCGTCGTACTCGCCCAGTTTGAAGGCATTGTACGTATGGCGGTATTCGTTGTTGTTGTCGCCATATTGTGGGTCGCGGTCGCCGTAGTACATGTCGTCGGCGAAGCAATGGTAGTGTCCGTTGCCCTTGCTTATGACATCTGCCAACTCGTTGTTCATGAAAGAGAAGGCGTATGCCAGCCACTGCTCCGACTGTGTGCGACTGGTGAATACGGTCTCAAGCGTCTTGCGGTCCTCAAAATACTTGTCTGAGTCCAGCTCGTCGGCGCAACTGGTGAGCATCATCGTCATGCCAAGGCATGCCATGCTTCCCAGCAGTATTCTTTTCATATATTTGTTGTTCATGATGCTTACGTTTTTGTTTAGTCTTTCTCTGTACCTTTCCATTGTGATGTCTTGATATGGGTTAGAGGTTGACCTGCATGCCAAGGGTGATAGCCTTGGTGATAGGATACTTCTGGCCGTTGCTGCTGCCCATCTCTGGGTCCCAAGTGTCGAACTTGGAGAAAGTGAGCAGGTTGGTGGCTTGGAAGAAGAACCTTACTTCGTTGATATGTGCCTTTCCTGTCCATGTCTTTGGCAAGGTGTAACCAATGTCAACATTCTTAAGACGCAGATAACGCCCGTCGCGTAACCAATAACTTGATGCACGATTGTTGTTGGAGTTGTTGCCGTAGGTGAGGCGGGGATACTGGGCGTTGGGATCCTCATTGGGATTGATGTTCAGTTTCTTTGCTGTCTCGCCATCAATGTAGCGTCCGTCAACCATTCCTTTGAAAATCTGGCCGTAGTTGTTGTTGCTGAAGGCATACACGCACATGCCGTTGATGAGGAAGGTTGACTTGCCAGCTCCTTGGAAGTGGAGGTTGACGTCGAAGTTCTTGTACTGCAACGATACTCCAAGACCATAAATCAGGTTGGGGGTGCTTGTTGCTCCGATGGCAACAATGTCGCCGTCGTTCACCACGCCGTCACCATTCACGTCTTTATACTTGATGTCGCCAGGTTGAACAGTACCAAAGTCCTGGCGGGGTGAGTTGCGTATGTCGTCGTAATCCTTGAACAGACCTTCGGCTATGAGACCGCGCACTTGGTTCACACGGTAGCCGCGTTGATACTGGTAAGGATAAACGCTGTTCTCCACGTCGTAGTCGAGAATGGTGTTCTTGGAGTATGTGATGTTGCCTCGGGCGACGACATGCAACTTGCCGAATGAGTCTTCAAACTTGAAGTTGCCGTCGAAACCACGTGACTTCACAGCACCTACGTTGGCGCGTGGGGTGCTCTCCAAACCGGTTGACCATGGCAGATAGTTACGCGACATGTAGATGCCGGTACGCTTCTCATGGAAGTAGTCCACGGTAAACGAGAAGCGGTTGTTGAACAATACGATGTCCACACCAATGTCGTCTTTCACGGCTTCCTCCCATGTCACGTTGGGAGAAGCCACCTGTGTGTAGTGGATGCCCGACACATGGCCGTTGCCCCAATCCCATCCTGCATCCACGTCGCCAAGGGTGTAGAGATATGGGAAGCGGTCGCCGGTGTTGTCGTTACCCACACGACCGTGCGAATAGCGTATCTTGAACATGTTGAGCCAGCCGAAGCGTTTCTGTATCCAGGGCTCCTCACCCACGTTCCATGCCAATGAATAGGCAGGGAAGAAACCGAAGCGGTGACCGTCGGCGAAGTTCTCCGAGCCGTTGTAGCCGAAGTTGTAGTCCACGAAGTAGCGGTTGGCGAAGTTGTAGGTCACCTGGCCAGCCAGACCCATGTTCTTGCGCGAGATGCTGTTCTTGATGTCGTCGCCGATGTTCTGGGTTTGTATATAACTGTCTTGCGTATATTTCAGGTTGGCGCCAAAATTGTGATATTTTGCCACTTGGCGGTCCCAGTGCAGCAGCAGGTCGAGGAACTCGCGGCGAGAGCCATCGCTGCCAGACGATTGGTGCATGTCGCTCTGGTCGTAAACACGGTCGTAGCTTATGGCACCTGTGTTCACATCACGAGGGAAGGCGGAATATAGGGCGGGGGCCTGCTGGTGGCTTATCCAGTTGGAGTTGTATGTGTCGTAGCCGAAGCGTCCGGTAAACCTCAGTCCTGGAGTGATGAATTTCAGGTCTTGCTCCAGTGTCACGTTGCTCTGCAGGTTGTTCGTCCAGTTCTCATTGTATCCCGACTGCGTGGCAGACACCCAGGGGTTGATCATTGCTGCGTTGCCACGGCCTATGTTGATCATCGGCATGTAGCCATTGCTGTATTGGATGGGAGAGAGCAGTGGGTTGTATCCGAAAAGCTGTCCCCAGATGTCGTCGTCGTTCACCCAGACGTCCATCTTGTTCTGGCTGCCTTCTATCTCTTCCATAGAGCGGTATCTCAACTGTCCCGGACTGTTGCGCTTGGAGAGGTCGCCGCTCACTCCGAGTTTCAACAATGTGGTGGGAGTGATGTCAATGTCAACGTTCAGGCGGTAGTTCCAGCGCTTATAGTTGGCGTTGGTGTCGTATTTCTTCTTCAGAGTCTCGTCGGTCTTGTACATGCCTTGGTCTTCCACATACGAGATGGAGGCATAGTAGCGCGAGGTGTTGCCACCGCCGTTGATGTTCACGTTGCCACGGTAACTCCATGCGCCATCTTTCAGCAGAAGGTCCATCCAGTCAACGTTGGGATACAAATCCGGGTCGATGCCAGTGCGGATGATGTCGATTTCCTCGGGCTGGTAGTACACGGGCTGGTTGCGGGTCACTCGTGCTTCGTTGATAAGGCTTGCATATTCCAGACCGTTGACAAATTCTGGTGTCTTGGTGCGGGTGTTGTATGAGGTCTCCACCTTGGCGTTGACATTTATCTTGCCTGCCTTGCCATGCTTGGTGGTAATGAGGATTACGCCATTGGCGCCCTTTGAGCCATAGATGGCTGTTGCGGAGGCGTCTTTCAGCACCGAGAACGACTCGATGTCCTCGATGTTGAGGTCATTGATGTTGTCACGCTCGAAACCATCTACAAGTATGTATGCCTTGGAGCCGGCGCCGAATGTTGAGATGCCTCGAATCCAGAATTCCGAGGTGTTGCGACCTGGTTGTCCGCTGGTCTGCATGGCGATGATGCCTGGCACGTTGCCTGCCAACGTATTAGAGATGTTGGATGTGCTGTAGTGCTTTAGGTCGCCCATGTTGACGTTCGTCACGGCACCAGTCACGGTGAGTTTCTTCTGAGTGCCCATGCCGGTGACCACCAATTCGTCAATAACGTTGTTGGTCTCTTCCTTCATCACGATGTTTATGACTTGTTTGTCGCCTTTCACCAACACTTCCTGAGTCTGGTAACTGATATAGGAGAAGACAAGTGTCTGGTATTGCTTTACCTTGATTTTGTAGTTGCCGTCGATGTCGGTTATGACACCTAATCCTTTCACGTCCTTTACCACGACGCTCACACCAATCAGGCCTTCACCTTTTTCGTCTGTCACCTGTCCCGTGATTTCCATTTCGCTTTGTGCCAGCGCACTCATTGTGGTGGCGAGCAACATTAGTAGTAATATGATATGTCTTTTCATAAGATTCTTTGTTTATGGTCCAAAGTCGTCCTTTCTATCTTGGTTGACCTTAGGTCATTCTTGGTCTTCATCGCCCTCCATGGAAATCATGCGGACGCGATGTCCCACAGTGTCGAGGATGTAGAACGTGTTTGTTGTTTCATTGTAGGCTATTCCGGTGGGGTCGCGGAAACGGGCAACCTCGCGCAGGTCACCGTCTTCGGTTCCCCACATGTTGTTGTCGGTTATCGACGATGTTCCACGACCGGCATAGGTGCGCACCAGTCCATCGGGTGTGAGGTATCTCACGCAGTGGTTCTGGTTGTCGCAGAAATAGAAGTCATAGACATCCTCGCGACCTGCTGCCACGTATTCGGGATTCTTCACGAAGCATCCCTGGTAGGGGCGGTTGATGCGTGCACTGCTGCCCACTCCTTCAACCCATCCTGGAGCACCCATCTCGCCAACAAACACATAGGGTGCCGAGAATCGCTTCTCTGCCTCGTTGTAGTCGGAGCGAAGGATGTAGTGTTGGTTGATTACCACGATGTAGGCATATTTGCCAGAAGGATGGATGTCGATTTGGAACTCCCAACCATTGTCCTGGATGCGGAAAATGTTTTGGAAGGCGCCGCCGGCAAGTGTCGGGTTCCATGGCTCACCTTGGTAGCCTTCCTGCAGGGTCTCGAAATATTTGTTCATGTCGAGGCGGAATACTTGACCGCTCTCGTAACTGTTGAAGTATAGCTCACCGTTCACCGGGTGTATGGAGGCACCGTTGCATTGCTTGTAGGATGCTAATACCTGTCGTGGCGAACTGTTGTTGAATGAGCCGTCGTGGTTGCGCGTCACAATCCACACGCTGGTAGATTGTTGTCCGGCATCGTCGCGGTCTGTCGAGACAATCATGTACTTGGCTTTCTCTCCAGTGAAGGGGTCGTCGGCAAAGTCTATCGTGCGGAGGCGCTTGTCGTCAAAGCAGGTGGCTTTCGACATCACCAACTGCACTGTGCGGCGGTTCATGTCGAGCATCTGTATGCCTGGTCCGCCATGGTCGTAGATGATGTAGAGACGCTCAGGATAGCGCGGGTCCCATTTCATGAAGCCATCCTCGCGGAAGCCGCTTGCCTCGCTGAAGGGCACTGCCTGTCCCACCGCTCCGGGGTTCCATGGGTCGTCGCCACTCTCGTTGCGCTTTCCGCAGAGGGTGCTGAGCACCATTTTACGCTCATATTTGAACAACTCGGCAGCGGTGGCTGACTGACGGCCGGTGCTGTCATTGCCAATGGTTACTTGTATGTCGCCACGATAAGCACCGGCAGGCACGAAGCAGTAGATGACTGTTGGCTTCACGTTCACCACAACGGCCTTCTTGCCTCCGATGGTCACTCTTACCAAAGCGGTGTCAGTACCGAAGTTGTTGCCGAAGATTACGAGTTTTTGGTTCACGCCTCCATCCTTGGGGCTGAAGTCGCTTACTGCAACCTGTTGCGATGGATTGAAGGGTGTCAGTTCTTCTGTGTCGTCGTCCTTGCAGGCACTCACGCACAGCAGCAAGAATACCAGCATGGGCATGGTGGTGAGCCATGCCATACTATGCCGGAAAGAGAAAAACGATTCTTTCATGGTGTTATGTTTTTAGTTCTTAGATTGCTTGTTTACGAGCACGCGCATCCAGTGGCCACCCACCACGCTACGTGCCTTGAATCCAACCATGGCGCCAGTCTTGGTGTCATACCAGTCGCTGGTGGGCACACGGCTCTCAGTCTCGTTCATGTAGTTGTAGAGTGGCTCTACGAATTTCAGGAATGTCTTCTTGTCTTTTGCCATGCCGGCAGTCCACATTATCCAGTCGCTCTTTGTATAGTCGCGGCGTATGTCAAGGGGCAGTCCGTACTTGTTCTGCTTGGTGAGATAGTATTTCACCTCGCGGTCCATGGCTCCATTGGGGAACAGGTTGAGATTCCAGATTTTGTCCCAGACCATGTTGTATTTCTGGCTCCAGGTGTCCTTACGGTCGAAAGCAAGTCTGTAATGGTCGCCTTCCAAGGCGTCTTTCTCCCATTTCACTGCCATCTCACGCGCGCGGCTCATATATTTGTCTGCCACTTGGTCAAGACCTTTCATACGTGCCATCTCGGCATATCCTGCCACTCCCATAATTGCCTTGATGCTCAAGTTGGTGTTGTGAGCCCAGTGGCCTGCGAAGTCGTCGGTGCATAGCTGGTTGCTGGGGTTCTGTCCGTTCTCTGAGAGGTAGTTTGCCCAGGTGGTGATGATTTCCCAGTACTTGTCAACGAATCTTGTGTTGCCGTCTATCTTGCAAATCATGGCGGCCAATGTTATCATGTTGCCTGCTTCCTCAAGTGGCATGTCGCCACCATATACCTGGCGGTTTGCCTTGGGGTATTGTCCTAAGTCATGTGCTGCGAAGGGCTTGGTCCAACGGCCCGAGTAGCTGTATTCGAAGATGGAGGTCATCATTGCTTTCTGCAATTCTGGATTGTAGGCAAGGAAGAGAGGCGCCTCCGGATATGTCAGGTCAACGGTGTTCACACAGCCGTTGCTGTTGTTCTCTTTCGAGAAGAAGAGCAGGTTGCCCTCGTCATCGCGGAAGAGTTTGTGGGCGGCTATGCAATGGCGGTAGCAGGCAGAGAGTATTTCGGCATACTGTTTGTTGCCGGCATCCATGGCATCGTCGTAGATGGTCTTGTCGAGTTGGCGGCAGCGCTTCATGATGCTGTTGTATTCGCTGCTCATGCGTTCAAACATGTCGAAGATGCTCACCGACCCATTGTGTGCCCAATAGCCTTTATAGCGTTTGTAGAAATATTCGATGTCTTCTATCTCATCGTAGCCTAAAAGCATGAAAGTGGCATTCTGGCGGGTGCGTCCAAAATCGTGCTCAAACTGCAGTATGCCTTTCTCACCTATGCTCACCTCGCCATTGATTGCTGGCAGGTAGAAGTAACCCCAGTCGATGCCTATGCCATCGCCGGTCTTGGCGAGGATGGGCTGCTCCACGGTGCCTACCTTGGCGTATTTCACGCCGCGGTGCTCCACAATAGAGCTCTTTGTGGGCTGGTCGGCACGGTTCACAGACAACAATGGCGAGGCAGTGACTTGCAACTTGGTGGCATGAGCCTGACCATCGGTGCTGCGCACTTGGTAGGATATGTAGTTGATGGGCGACGAGAGCAAATCATAGTCGTCCATGAGCATTGGGGCTGTGAAGACTACGTCCAGTTCTACCGGTCCACATTCAAAAGTATAATAGGTGTTGGTGGCAAGCACGTCTATTGATTTCTGGCTGGCTTGCTGCACACCACCTGCCTTGGGCTTCACGGTCTTGAACAAGCCAAAGTCAGTGTAGGCTCCACCAGTGGTGTTGTGGCAGTGGGATGCTATGATGTTCTTGCCTGGTTTCAAAAGATTCTTCAACTGCCCTTCGAGAGGCAGACGGATGCCCTCGCGCCAGGTCTCGCCGGTATTGGCAACTTGTGTTCCATTTATATAGAGTTCGAACACGTCGTCATGCGAATAGACAATCATCAATTCCTCCTCCAAGTCAGCTGCACTCACGTCAACAGTTCGGCGTACATAAAGGTCGGAGTTCTCTTCTCTCCATTCGGTGCGTATCCAACTGAGGTCGGGTGAGCCAAAGGCGGCGGTGCCTTCTTTCCATGAGGAGTCATTAAAACCGGACTTCTGCCAACCATCTGCCTGCACTTCTCTTGTGTAGCGAGCTTTCCATCCACCAGCATCTGCCATAGGGGCGATGGCTTGAAAAACTTCGGGGTCGGCACCCATGAAACAGTATTTCACTCCATCAACGGTGAGCCAGCCCTGGATGGGCTTCTCATCATTGGTCCAAAGTCGTGTGACTCCTTCATTCAACTTGTCGTATGGCGACCAGATGGAGAAATATGGGTCACTGACAATCAGTGGCACCGATGGCACTCGCAGGTCGGTTGATTGGTATGGACGGAATAGGTCCTGACTTTGCGCATTTGACGATGTCAATGCGCAAAAACAAATTGTGATGGCTAAAAGAACTTTCCTCATAAGTCTTTGAATATTCTTTAGGTTAATAATTATTCGGATGTTTGTGTGATTTGCTTGCAAAATAAGCAAATAACGGCAACAGAAAGGGAAAAATACCGTTCAAATAAGGCAAAACGTGTGTCATGATAGCAATTTTGTGTCATGCGGCTGTGGTTTGAACAGGGGAGTGCATCATTTTTTTTATAACGTATATAACGCTCTTTGGAGAAATTTTTACTTTTTTTCTCTCATCCGACTTTGAATATCATTTTTTTATTTAATTTTGCACTATTAACCTATCTAATTGTCTATCGCTTTGAAGTGGAGGGTTCGACATATCGTGTTTTTCTTGCTGGCAATGCTGCTAATGATGGTGACTACTCAATGTGGTTCGGCATCTCATGGCGGCGGGAGGAACCTGGTCTTTGAACAGGGCTGCTATCCGTATGCCGTCATGTGGGAAGGCAAATGCTACTACACCATGCAATTGGAAAGTGCCGACAGCATCGTTCTCTATGAGGCAAAATCAGCAGAACTCCTTTCAAAGGGCAACAGACGTGTGGTATGGCATGCCGATTCGATGTCGCACATCTGGTCGCCTGAACTTCACCGCATAAATGATAAATGGTATCTTTATTTCGAGGCAGACGATGGCAACACAGACAACCATCAGCTATATGTGCTCGAAAACCCATCCGAAAACCCCATGAGTGGCGAATTCAAATTGAAGGGTGCAATAAAGACAAACGATGAGTGGAATTTCGGGCTACATCCAACAAGTGTGATAGTCGAGGGCAAGCAATATTTGCTGTGGTCGGGATGGGAAAACCGTAGAAAAGAGACTGAGACTCAATGCATTTATATAGCAAGGATGGAGAATCCTTGGACTCTCAGTTCTGAAAGAGTGATGCTCTCCAAACCTGAATTGGAATGGGAGCGGCAGTGGATCAACCCCAATGGCGACCGTTCCAATTATCCTATTTTCGTGAACGAGAATCCAGAGGCTTTTGTCACACCAGATGGACGACATGTTTGCGTGTGCTATTCTGCAAGTGGCATCTGGACTGTTTATCATTCGTTGGGCATGCTTCACGCACGCACAGATGCCGATTTGCTCGATCCCAACTCTTGGACCAAGGAACAGGAGCCGCTCTTCGTTCCTGATGATGTCAACAAGATGTATGGCACATCAAACATCTCGTTGCTCAATATCCAGGAAGGTGAACAGCCAGAGATGCTTTATGAGGCAAATGTGCTGATGGAGGGACAGTGGCACAGGGGGATATGGGTGCAACAAATCAAATGGAACAAAAACGGCTTGCCGGAGTTTGGCAAGCCATTGTCTGACTGAATGTCTTTTTAGGTTAAGACACACCAATCTTATTTTGCTTTATAGTCTTTCGGTAGGCAACCGAACTGCGCGCGGAAACACTTGGCGAAATAACTGCTTGAGGTGAAGCCCACTCGCTCGGCTACCTCACTGCTGCGCATGCCTTCGCCCAATAGTCGTGCTGCCTCGTTCATCCGTGCCGTCTTCAGGTAATCGACAGGTGTCATGCCTGTGAGAGCCTTGATTTTGCGGTAGAAACTGCTGCGACTCATGTTCAACTGCTCTGCCAGTGTGTCGATGGTGTATTCCTCGTCGTGCATGTTCTCTGCCACCGACTTTTGCATGTTGTTCACAAACTGCATGTCCTGTTCGTTCAGTCCCAATGGCTTCTCTTCCATGACCGAGGTGGACTGCGAGCCGTCAATCTTTCTCATGCGTTGGTAGAACTGCTGGCGGAGTCGTAACAGGTTCTCTATCTGCAAGTGGAGTTGGCGAATGGAGAAGGGTTTCTCCAGATAGATGTCGGCACCGCTTTCCATACCCTCCACCTTGGCTTCCACGGTGACTTTTGCGGTTAGCAGAATCACGGGGATGTGTGAGGTCTCTAAGTCTTGTTTCAGTTGTCGGCATAGTGTGGTGCCATCCATGCGGGGCATCATCACATCGCTCACTATCACATCCACCTCCTGGTATTTCAACAGGTCGAGTGCCTCCAAGCCATCACGGGCTTTTAATACTTTATACCATTTCTTTATTGAGTCGGCTGTCGCCTTCAGCAACTCCTCATTGTCCTCCACAAGAAGCACCCTGAACTGCCGTGATGCCTCTGTCTCGACAATTTGACTGGTCTCCTTCTCTTTGGATTTGCCTGTTTCCTGTATGGCTTGCGTGGTGGCGTGTGTGCTCAGTTTAGTGATGAAGCAGGCTCCACCGCCTGGGGCGTCCTCATAATTCAGACTGCCCCCATGTGCCTCCGCTATCATCCTCGCATACGCCAGTCCCAATCCAGTGCCTATAGTTACGTTTGCCTTTTCATTGGCTATCTGGTAGTAGCGGTCGAAAATCTTATCACGGTCCTCGATGGCTACGCCGTCGCCATTGTCGATGATGGCGATTTCCACGAAGTCATTGCCTTTCTTGCTGAGTCGGATGATGATGGTGTCTTTGGTGTATTTCTGAGCATTGCCCACCAGGTTCATCATCACTTTCATCATCTTGTCGCTGTCGATGGAGAGCACCACAGGCTCGTCGGGCAACTGCATTTCAATATGCTTGCCCTGAACTTTTAATGCCTCGCTGAACTGGTCGTAGATTTGGAGCAGCATCTCACCGATGTCGGTGGGTTTGCAGACCAACGTGATGCCACCATTTTCCTGTTTTTGGAAGTCGAGCAACTGATTGGTGACTCCCAACAGATAGTGCATGTTGCGGCGCACAGCGGCAAGACTCTTGCGTGATGTCTCCGGGTCGGTGGCTTCCTCCATGGCTTCCAATGGAAGGCTCATCAGAGTGAGCGGGGTGCGTATCTCATGTACGAGGTCTATGAAGAACCTTATCTTGGATTGGAAAGTCTCTTTTTCCTGTTGTTGCTGAAAATCGTTCATCTGCCTCTGGTAGCGTTGCCTTATCCGGCGCTGTGCTATGAAGTTGATGCCAGCAGCTGCGGCGATGACCAAGAGGGCATAGATAATATATGCGAGTGTGGTGCGATACCATGGTGGAAGAATGGTGATTTCAAGGCGCGCCATGGATGCTTTGTCTGTCTGGTGGGCATCGCGAAGCAAGAACGTGTAGTTCCCTGGAGGGAGTTTGGCATAGGTGGCTTCCGTTCCGGTGCCATGAGCCCAAGTCTTGTCTATGCCTTCAAGCATGTACTCAAACTGTGGAGTGGGCGTGTCAGAATAGAATGTGGAGGCGAAGTGCAGTGTGAAACTGTTGTCGGAGAAAGGCAACTCTATCGATTTGCGGGTGTAAAGCAGCACGTCGAGTCCAAGTCGGTCGAGCTCGGCTTGGTTGTCGGCGGCAAAAGGAAATGATATGTCGTTCACATAGACGCGTTGCAGACGGTTGGCAGAATGCAGGCTGTTGGCAGTGAACTTATAGATGCCGCCGTCGGCTCCGAAGAGTATCTGGCCATAGCCATGGGCGCATGAGGAGTGGCGCAGCAGTCCCGCATCGTAGTTGGGCATCTGCTCAAACACTTGCACATCGCGCACGTCACGAGATGGACTTACCCTTATGATGCCTGCCGATGTTCCTAACCAGAGCACTCCTTGGTCGTCTTCCTCGATGAAACTCACCACTTGGTTGTTCAGTATGGAGTGCTCATTGTTGTAACGCTCGAAATCTTCCTTGTCAGCGTTGTACCGGTAGAGTCCTCCACCATTCACGGCTGCCCACAGGTCGCCCCGGCTGTCTTGGTGCAGCACCACGACAGTCTGCTTGCCGAGGGCTTCCGACATGAATCGCTCAAAACCGCCACCCTTGACACGCTTGCAGTATAGCCCCCTGTTACCCGAAGACGCCCACAGCCAACCATTAGATGCCTCTTCCATGCAGATGAACGAGGTCATGGCGCTTATGCTGGCATAACCATAAAAATGTCCTGTGGCACGGTCGTAGCGGTTCAGACCCCATGAGGTGAGCACGTAAATTTCGCCCTCGCGGGTGCGGTAGATGCTGTTCACCTCATTGCTTGGTATGGTATAGGGCTTGTTAGCTGAATAGGTGAGCGATGTGACCTTGCCTGTTGTTGTGTTCAGGATGCGGAGCCCATGGTGGCGAGTGCCTATCCATAGGTCGTTGCCGTCAAGTGCCAGCGAGGTGATTTCCTCGTTGAGCTGTCCCTGTGCATAGGGCTCTATCTTCTTGGTTTCATAGAATGCGCGATATAGGCCATGCTCCGTGCCTATCCACAATTGGTCGTTCGAGCCTCGGCAGAGCGCCTTCACGATGTTCCTGCCAGAAACATTACGCTGTGGCAGTGGCACATAAACCAGTCCGCTTTGTTTCACCGACATCATGTTAATGCCGCCCATTTTTGTTAGAACAAGCAGCGTGCTGTCGCTATCCCATAGGATGCTGTTCACCGTGTTGTCACTTAGCATGCTTTGTCCTGCCTCTGTCTGGCTGATATGGTCTAATTGACCCGATTTGGGGGCATATATGAACACGCCGTCATCGCTGCCTATGATTAGGTTGCCGCTATTGTCGGCACAGAGGCTGTGGATGGAGCCTGTTGCTGGCAGGGTGGCTTGAGTCATGATGCTGTCGGTGGTGAGCCGAAGGATACTGGTGTTGTAGCCCAACCACAAAGTGTTGCCGCTGATGGCAAGGCAGATGGGGTTCTTGTCATTCTCATAGCCGCCTACCTGATACTCACGAACAATCTGTCCGTCGGCTCTATAGACAACCAAATTCCCAGAAAGAGTGGCGGCATATACAAGACCATCGGAGCCTAACTTCGCATCACAGTAGAAACTGCCATGGCGACTGTCTTGATAGAGGCTGTCGGTCTTCGTGTCATATACAAAAATGCCTTGTCCGTGGGTAAGTATCCAAATATTGTTTTGGGGCGTGCCAAGCATTTTCGACACTGCCGAACTTATCATCACTCCATAGCGAGTGCGGTGGTCAAAACGATGGTAGGTGTTGCTCTGGCGGTTGAGAATGTAGAGACCGGCTGTGCCTCCAAGCCAGATGTCGTCATCATGCTCATAGATTGAAATAACACTGTTTGCCTCGTCGGTGTTGGTGTCGCCTGCCATGTCGAAATACGCCTTGATGCGACTGCCGTCAAAATAGTTGAGGCCGTTCTCCGTTCCCACCCAGAGCATGCCGTAACGGTCGCGAAGGGCACAGATGGCGGAGTTGTCGGATAGTCCGTTGCTGGTGGTGAAAAACTTTGAGACATTGGGATGCTGGGCAAGTAAGAAACTTGCCGTGCCTGCGGTCAAAAGGACCAGTAACAATATCTTGACATAGTTTTTCATTGCAGCAAATATATACATTATTCATGATATGGACAAACCTTTCATGTCCAATAACGGCGTATTTCACGGGTTTTGTCCTTTTTTGAACGTTTTTTTTCCTAAGTGTGGCTCCAGTTCACACTAACTTTGCCATGTAATAATAAATCTAATGGTAAATCAACTATCTTTCCGGCTTTTCGTGTTGCCTTTGCTCTTGATTATTCAGACAGACATAAATGCTCAGACAACAAAGGTGCTTCTTCCTACAAAGGAACAAGGTCCTTGGGAGTGTGTCTATTATCTGCTTAATAGTAATGATGATTTGAACAATATCGATGATATTAGATGGACTGGCAGGTGCGCCAACGAGGACGAGTGGATCTGGGGACATGGACCTTTCAGCAATAGTGACGACCAGTTCCTCCACACTTTTTGGGCAAGCCAGGTGCAGCCTCTTCTCATCCGTCGGCATTTCACTCTCTCTGCCGCCGACATCGCAGCACTTGACCGCAGCACGCTGACCGTAACATGCAGCTACGACGAGAATCCACGTTTTTATCTCAACGGCACCTCGTTTTGGAGCATCACAGGCTGGAACGACAATGATTATCTCAGTCGCACGCTGACATCACGGCACAAGGCTCTTCTGAAAGAGGGCGACAATGTGTTGGCGGTGTCGCTGATGCAGGGTTGGGGAGGAGGCCACATCGACTATGGGTTCACAATGCTTACTTATGATGATAGTGACGCCATCCTCCAAGTTGTGGATGATGCTGTTGAATCTCTGTGGCCAACGAGTGGAGCATCCACAATATGGCATTTATATAGTAAAAGGTAAAAAAATCATTTATTGACATGACATCTTTCATCCGTAAACTATTCTTCTGCCTCTTCTTTGTCCTTTCGGCAACGGCTGTTGTCGCACAGGACAATGTTACCATCCTTGACCGACCTTCGTTGGATGGTGCCGATGGCTTTCGTGCACCCTTGCATGGCGGGTTGTTGAAGAAACTGCCTATTGGCGAAGTGCAACCAAAGGGATGGTTGCGTGAGGTTCTCGTCCGTCAGGGCAATGGACTTTGTGGGCAGTTGGGCTCGGTGAGCGCATGGCTTGACAAGAACAACAACCAATGGCTCAGCGACAAGGGCGACCACGGATGGGAGGAAGTGCCTTACTGGCTTCGGGGGTATTCCGCCTTGGCTTATTTACTTGATGAACCTGCAATGAAGCAGGAGGCGCAGGTGTGGTTTGATGCTGTATTGAAAAACGTGAAACCTAATGGCATCCTTGGACCTGATGCCATGGACGGCAATACTCAGAATCCCGAACTATGGGCGAAAATGCCGATGCTATGGGCATTGCAGACCTATTATGAGCATAGTGGCGACGAACGGGTGCTCACAGCCATGACCAACTATTTCAAATGGGAACTTTCCATTCCCGACGAGCATTTCCTCAAAGGTTTATGGCAGGAAAAACGTGGTGGCGACAACGAATGGAGTGTGGTGTGGCTCTACAACCTCACGGGTGACAAGTCTATATTGCCTCTCATAGACAAGCTACACAGGTGTGGTGTCGATTGGACCATGAGCGATGACCTGCCCAACTGGCATGGTGTCAATGTGGCTCAGGGCTTCCGTGAGCCTGCCACCTATTATGTGTATGATGGTGATGGCAGGATGCTGCAGGCGGCTTACGACAACCACTTTACCATGAGGCGTCGTTACGGACAGGTGCCTGGTGGCATGTATGGTGCTGACGAGAATGCTCGACCTGGCTATACAGACCCTCGGCAGGGTGCGGAGACTTGTGCAGTGGTGGAACAGATGGCAAGCGACGAAATAATGATGTGCATCACCGGAGACCCCTTCTGGGCTGACCATTGCGAAATGGTGGCTTTCAACACACTGCCTGCGGCTCTCACTCCCGACATGCGGGCACTGAGGTACATCACCTCTCCAAACATGGTTGTTAGCGACGGGAAAAACCATGCGCCAAGCATCGACAACAGCCTGAAGGGAATGCTCTCCATGAGTCCATTCAGCAGCAGGTGCTGCCAACACAACCACGGCATGGGATGGCCATATTTTGCCCAACATCTGGTAATGGCAACCAACGATGGCGGACTATGCACCATGCTTTATGCAGCCAACGAGACAACCACGCAGGTAAGTGGCGGACAGACGGTGTCTCTCGCCATGGAGACTCTCTATCCTTTCGAGGATAGGGTGGGCATCTCCATCAAGACAGACAAGCCTGTGAACTTCCCCCTTTACCTGCGCATACCTGATTGGACGGAGAATGCCTCCGTCACTGTCAATGGGCAACCCATCCAAGGTCAGGTCATGGCGGGCAAGTATGTGAGGATAGAAAGAACATGGCACGACAACGACCAGGTGACCATCCAGATGCCGATGCATATCAAGACGCATGTATGGCAGCAAAACAAGTCTTCCATTAGCGTGGATTATGGACCGCTGACACTGTCATTGTGTATTGATGAGGATTATCACAAACGTGACAGCAGCGACCCGGAGATTGTGCAGGATGACTCTCACTGGCAAGAGAGCGTGGACAAAAACTTGTGGCCGGCGTATGAGATTTCCGCCCAGTCACCATGGAACTATGCCCTCAGTGTGGATGATGACAACATGCCGGTTGACATCAAGATAGAACACAGACCTTGGCCTTCCGACAATTATCCTTTCACTTTGGAGTCGGTTCCTCTTCTGTTCACTGCCAAAGGACATAAAATACCCTCATGGGGATTCGACCAGACTGGAATGACGGATGTGCTGCCAACTCGATTCGCACAACGCTCCGAGGAGATGGAGAATATCCAACTCGTGCCCATGGGTGCCGCCAGATTGCGCTTGTCGGCTTTCCCTAAAGCACCTGCAACCGAGGATTCTGACCCCAACTGTGACGAATGACACGCAAATAGCCTTTTCTGAATAGATTTTTCCTATAACATCACGAAAAACAACATAATTTTGTGGCAGAGATTTAATAATCTATTAACTATAATTATATGAAACAACTATTACTTTTATTCGTGGGTCTGTTATTCGGAGGCATGACCTTCGCACAAGGCTCAATCGTGCCTGTAGTGGTCGATAACATCGCCGACTACGATGGCAATGCACCTTATGTGCTAAACAAGGCAGACAACCGTGTCTATGCACTCAACAACCTGGGTGAGTATGAGCGTTACGGCGTTTATGAGAGCGTGGCAGACCTTGCCATCGCCAAACCAGTGCAGTTGACACAGATTCAGTACATCGAGACCAGACTCAACACGCAGACTGGTTACATCAACACTGGCTACATCCACAAGTCTGGCACTCGTGTAGTGGCTGATGTGGAGATTACCGAGAACAGCGCCCAGAACTGGGAGGCCATCTTCGGAGCCAGAAATGGAAACTGGGAACGCAATGCTTTTGTCGTGTTCAGCCGTTCTGACAAGGAACAGGCTTGGAACAAGGGATGCTACAGCCGCACTTTTGAGGGTGATCAGCGCTACGAGCAACCTGGCACCGACGAGATTCCAATGAATACACGCATCACCGTGGCTGCTGAGGGACGCACCGTCACCTTCACCCGCCAGGGCGAGTCGTCTCCTGCCGCCTCCATCACCGCTGGTGAGGAAGGGGCTGTGGCTGACGACGGTGTGAACACCATGTATGTGTTCGACCTTAATACAGCTGGTCCTGACGGCTTCCGTCGTGACAACTCGCGCTGCTACATGAAGGTCTATAGCTTCAAGATTTATGAGGACGGCAACCTGGTGCGTGATTTCGTGCCTGTGGTGACAGAGAAAGGTGAGGCTGCCTTGAAGGATGTAATATCCGGTGAGGTTCACGCTGCCGAGGATGGTAAGGTTTTCCTCAGTCCCGATGGCGACGAAGTGGCAAATGGCGGCAAGGGCATCACGGTATATGAGGGTAAATTGGTGTTCAACACCACCGACCAGATGCTTTATAAATATGTTGGTGGTGCATTCCAATTGGTTGGTCCACGCACCTATCAGCCTGCCGAACAGAGAGATGGCTTTGCCGACTATCGCAACATGAACAACTGGGAGACCAATCCCGACCATACCGTTGTATATGATGGTAAAATCAACTACGACGAGGCTACCGGCATGAACGAAATCAACAACTACGAGGGCATTGGTGGCTTCGAGCCTCTCATGGTGAGGATTCCTACAGAGGAAGGCGAGAGCTACAACTTCTCCTACAAATATACCAGCAGTCCTTACAACTCATGGCATGGTGTCGAGATGCACACATATGTAGCCAACTTCTATGATATCTGGACTTCGCATTCAGGCTTGAGCGTAGAGGGTGATGTCCTTGCCACCTACTCCCTGCCTTTCGATGGCACTTCAGAGGAAAAAGAGGTGAATCTTGAGTTCATTGCCAATCAGGATGCCGAAACCGTTGTGTTCCAGTTTGGTGATGTAAACGATGGCGCATTGGGATTCTGGTTCCACTTCTCCGATATGAAGTTGCAGAAACTCAACTATCCCGAGACTTATCCGGTAATCAATATCTACAAGCCTCTGCTCGAAGAACTGATTCCTGAGGTGGAAGCCTTCAACGGCAGCACTACCGAGGCGTTGAGAAATGCTCTTGACCAGGCTCTCCAGCAGGCTAAGGCTGTAGTAGGCGGTGATGACATGGAGGCACAGCGTGCTGCTCTTGAAAATCTCAGACAGGCATTCAACGATGCCAAAGCCATCAACTCTGGTGCCTTCGATGCATTGGTGAAGACCATCGCCATGGCAAAGGAGGAGGGCCTCGACACTTCTGATGCAGAAGACTTCATTGCAAATGGTACCTCACAAGGACAACTCGACCAAGTTCTTAGGGTGTTGCGTGACAACCGCAAGACTTATCATGCCGAGAAACAGCCTAATGTTTTCTATGGACATGATGTGCAGGCTGGCGATTTCTATCTCTACAATGTAGGTCAGCAAAGATTCCTCACCGGTGGTTCCGACTGGGGTGCACACGCTGCATTGGGCATGCCTGGCACTCTGATCACACTCGAAACCATCGACACTACAGAAGAACCACAAGAGGGCGAGGAGGTGACCAACCGTCCAAATCCTGAGACTGACTTCCATGTCAACACACACCTCCAGAATGGTGAGGAAAATGGAATACCAAAGGTTTATCTGACTTATCGTGGCTACTGCGACGGACCAAAGGCTGGCGCATGGAGATTCGTCAAACTGCCAAACGGCAACTACAACATCCTACAGGCTGACTATCCTGATGTATATGTCAAGTTCAATCCTTATGCAAGCGTGGATGGTGGAAATGGCGACTATTCTACTGTTGGCACAGAGGAGCGCAATGTTACTGAAGACGATCTTGATGCTCAGTGGATATTGGTGAGCGTGGCAGACCGTGATGCTCTTCTTGAGAAAGCCACTGCCGATGCTCCTGCCGATGCTTCCTACAAGATTGTGAATCCAGGATTCAACCAGCGTGCTGAGGTGGAGCCTGCTTGGCAAATCTTCAACGGTAGCGTATGGGGACGTGGTGGCAACCACAGCGACTTCGCCTTGGAGTCTTGGAACACGAACGATTGCTCGTTCTCAACAAGCGTGCCCAACCTGAAACCTGGTTTCTACCTGCTCTCAGTACAGGGATTCTATCGTGATGGACACCATTCTGACCAAGCACGTCTCATTACCGAGGAAGGTGTGGAACCTGCACAGAACGCATACGTGTATTGCGGAATGAAGGATGTGCTCCTGCCTAATATCGTTACCGAGGCAAACAAGGCTCCAGGACTTGGCAACATGACAAGCGTGGGTGAATATCCCGACGGCATCGACCAGGCTTGCCAGTTCTTCCAACTTGGTCTCTACAAGTCACACCTCCTTGTCGAAATCGATGCAAGTGGAATCCTTGATATCGGTGTGGCTAAGGATATGAAGGGCCATGAGGGCGACTGGGTGGTTGTCGATAACTTCCGCCTGACCTATTTCGGAGCTTCGCAACCTACCGATGAGCAGATTGAAAACTTCACAGGCATTGACAATCCTGTCATCGCAAGAGTGAATGGTGCTGATGGCAAGATCTACAACTTGCAGGGCATGCAGGTGACTCAAACAGTGAAGGGTCATATCTATATCATGAATGGCAAGAAGTTCATTAGCAAGTAATCTTCATTTTTCATGAGTGGTTCCAATTCGTGAATCACATAAATACCCCGAGGCCGTGGAGGTCTCGGGGTATGTTGTTAATGGATTTCTAATCACCCTCTTCCGTCTCGCACCTCTCGCATCTCCCACATCTCTCGCACCTCCCGCATCATCCAATTCTTCAGAGTATTCGGAGTACTCAGAGTACTCAGATTACTCCGACCACTCCGATTACTCCGATCACTCCCACCATCTTCAATAACCATCGTCGAAAAGCATGGGCCGCATCACTGCGACCCATGCCATGTCCCGGGTACTTATGAATCAAAATCTGTCGACATTATCTCGTTGTTGGGAATGCTCCTTCATTCACCATTTGGGTTCATCCACCAGTTTGTTCATTTCCTCCATGTATTTCTCCGTCAACTTCTGCACGTATTTCTGTGCTTTCTTCCCTTTCTTGCTGGGGTCAGCCAACAGCATCACCGTCAGTTTTTTGTTTTGCTCGGAGTAGGCTTCTCCCAAAATGTTACCAATGAGTTTGATGAGTCCGGATGATGGTATATGGGCGGCTTTTGCTTCTTTCAAGAAGTCTTGGATATCGGCATCCATCTTTTTGTTTAGAGTGACAATCTGCTCATAGAGCGAGTCAAAATGGGGAGTCCAAGCATTGCCCGCACCCTCAATGCCCATCTTTTTATTAAAGTCCTGGGCTTCACTAAACTGTTCGCCAACCTGCTCATAGATTCCTTGCAATGCCTCCATGTCGCTTTCAAGCACTTTCCCTTTCATCTCAAAACGCATCTTCTGTTCGGGAGAGATGGTCTTCAGCCAGTTGTCCATTTCGTTGTCGGCGGTTCTTTCTGAATTCACATTCAAAGTATCGGCAACTACCACGCGAGGGGAATCTGTCACCAACAGGCTCCGGCCCGACTGTCGTCCTACGCGGCGCTCGTAGTCGCGGTCTTCGTCGTAATAGCCATTGTGCACGGTGATGCGGTAAGTCTCGCCAGGCACGAAATCGAGGTCTATCCAAGCGGAGCAGAGCGAGCCGTCGGGGAAGATACAGCGCAAGCGGCCCACCATTGGGTGGTCGAGTTCGGTCTGAAACTCAAAGCGCTTGTTTACCACGGGTACGCACGCCACATAGTCATCATCGTCCAAGGCATAGAGGGCATCGCGCGAGTCGGCGATATAGATGTTGTAGAGCGAGTCGGCGATGTTGGCATCCACGCGACCCTCAATCTTAAACATCCGCTTGTTGCTCTCCGCACTCTTCTCGTAGATGTCGGGGCGCAGCGACGTGATCATATAGACCGTGCCTTCCACTTCGAAATTTACATCATCGTCACCCATCTCTTCCCAGACAATGGCATAGGCATCGCGCAGTTGCGGGTTCTCAGGGTTCTTCGTACACATGAGCCACATTTCCTGTTCTTTCTTTGAGCGCAGAACGATGGTCTTTGAGCCTTCGTTGGTCACTACTTTGAGTTTGAATACCTCTTTATTGCCCGGCACCATGTGCAGTATCTGATAGCACAGCGGCTCGTCGGCCATGAAACTCTCTGCGATGGTTTCAAAAGAGGCATCATAAGTAAAGCATGAGAAGGTGGCAATCTTCTCGCTCGACTCAATGATGTTGGTGTTGGGATTTCTGTTGATGGCAAACGACTGTCCCGCCTTGTGGCCATGGAGTTCGATGATGGTGTTCAGGTTGGCGATGACCTTCTCTGGCCGTTTTGGTTGGTCGGCTGAAGAGTCAGCAAAGGCAGTTAGGGTGCTGCAGGCGATGAGCAGCAGGAAGATGATACGTTTCATATAGTTCTTGTTTTTTTATTGTTTTGCTATTTGTTCAAATTGATACTTCATTATTTCCATTTCCAGTTCCATCCACTTCACGTAGGCTTCATTGGCCTGTCGTCGCATCAAGGCGAGTTCTTCCGGGGTATAACGATAGTTTTCTGGACGGCTGATGGGGATGTCACGCTCGGTCATTACTACTTGTTGGGGCTTTGCCTGTGTGGGGGGCAAGTCTGCAAGCGCCTTTTCTTCACTTGCGGTCGCCTCCAGCTCCGTAGAATTTTCCAGCCCTGTCTGCTCCGTCGAATTTGCAATTCGACGGTCATGAGTATCAGGATTTTCAATCCGCCCATCCTGCTCCGTCCGCTTCGTCGAATTTGCAATTCGGCGGTCACGAGTATCAGGATTTTCAATCCGCCCATCCTGCTCCGTCCGTTCCGTCGAATTTGCAATTCGACGGACACGAGTATCGGGATTTATAATCCGATAGTCCAATGTCGTCGTTTTGGATTCCATATCCTTTGTCTCTTGCAGACCATCATTTGTGTTCCTTTCATTAGCAAGTGAATTATTTTGCTCTGCCAATTCGCCAGAGTTGGTCATAGCTTCATCGCCACTCTCTCTTGGCGGCAACAACAGAACAACCATCACCGCAGCCACACAGGCGGCAGCCACCCACCGCCATACTCTATAATGGCTATGGCGTTCCTCCTGTTGCAGTCGTTTCATCAGCCGGTCATTCAGGTCGGCAGACATCTGCGGCAGCGCTGCCTCATCTTGCCTGAGTGCCTCGCGCAGGTTTTCGTCATGCTGGAATGGATGATTGCCTTTATTCATGATTGTAACATCTTTATGATTCTGCATAGTTTCTTTCTTGTTCTGCTCAGTTTTGAGGCAATAGTAGTTGGGATGCTCTCGGTGACGTAGGCTATCTCCTTCAAACTCATCTCCTCATAGTAGAACATTGTGATGATGGCACGTTCTTCTGGTGGAAGGTGTTTGAGGGCAGCGCGTATCAGTTGCACCGTTTCGTCATTGGGATGCCCCAAAGTGTCGTCCACTTCCTTATCGGACAAGATTTCGGCTTTGCCCTCGCGGTCTTCAAAATAGACCACTGGCTGTCGTTTATGCCTTAGCCAGTCAACAGCAGCGTTATAGGCGATGCGTGAGAGCCACGTTCGTAGTGACGATCGCTCCTCGTCATATTGCCCGATGTTTGTGAACGCCTTGACAAAGACATCCTGATACACCTCCTCGGCATCCTCCTTTCCGGGCACCAATCTCGCCACTTGTGCGAAAATGCCTTTGCCATAGCTCTGTAGCGTCAGCCACTGCGCTTTAGGGTCTTGCCTGCGAAGCTCTTTATCAGTTCCTGTTCTGCCTCTGTCATGAATTCTTTCGGTATTCTATTTACATATACGAGCAAAAGCAGTCAAACATTGCAAAGACAATAGTTTTTTTAGTTAAAAAGTTAAGTTTGGATTTTTCCACCAATTTATCTTAAAAACTCATCCCAATGTTGATTCCCAAATCGTGAATCAACATGCTTCCATAATCATTTCTTTGGGTACCAAAGGTTTCATCTGATATTCATAACGGAATATCCGCTTTCCTTGATGATGGCGTTGTGCTGGCCTGTTGCCAGTTGATAAAACAACTGATAGGCCGTGGAGGATTTGTCGGTGTCGGTGCGGACGCTTGCCATCACTTCTGTCACATAGGGATAGGTGCCGTTCTCGATGGTCTTTTTGCTGGGTACAATGCCGTTCACACCAATTACTTGGGTGCGTTCGTCATTCACTATCGTGTCATAATAGTAGTATGGCGTATAGGCAATTCCGTTCTCATCCTGCTCCAACTGGAAATAGGGAGAGAGCATCACATAGCCAACCATTTCGGGCCAGTCAATCATCTTGAGCCCAGCCATGACGATGGTCTCCATTTTTTCCTGACTGCCAGAGTTAGCATTGCGGATGTAGGGATTGATGGTCGCATCGTTGCCACCCACTTCCTTCCAGTTGCGTATCTCGCCAGTGTAGATTTTCTGTATCTGTTCGATGGTGAGGTTGCGTACTGGGTTCTTCGGATTGACGATGAAAACAAAGGCGTCCTTCGCAATGGGGTAGGAGGTGAGTGCTACACCTTTTTCGTCGGCGTATTTCTGTTCGTCCCGACTAATGCCTCGTGCCGTGATGATGAGGTCGTCCTCACCGTCTATCAGACTGACAAATGAGCCGTGTGTGTTGCGGTTCATCAGAATGCGTTGTAGATCGGTCCTGGCATCAGCATCGAGTTCATCCCACATCGGTTTTATTGTCCATGTGGCATTGGTGTGCAGGTTCTGAAGCCACTGGCATTTGATGCCAAGCAACCTATAGACCAGCAGGCTTCGGAGTGGTTCCGTTGAGTCAGAGCCATCGATAACGGGCATATTTGAGAGGGTGAGAGTGGTTGTTGCCGTAGGCTTCTCCAATTCCACCACAGGGTCGATAATCAATTCGGGTGTGCGTCCATCGTCGCTTCCGCCACATGAGGCAAGTGTGAACGATGTGAGCAGAATCAAAGCAAATCTTAGTGGTTTCATTCTTTATAGTTCAAATCTGTATCCCAAGGTTAACTGAATCACCCGGTTGTGAATCTTGACAGCATCGTATTTTGTCGCGTTTGTCAAGCCGAGATTATAACGGGCGTCTATTTGAATGGCACCTATGTTATACGACAGGCCGATGGGAATGCTAAAGTCAAATGTCTTGAACCAGGTCTCGTCAGTAGAGTTCAGCGCAAAACCAGGCTGCAAGCCCACATGAAAGGCAAAGTCGGGAGCAATATAGATGTTAGCCGTCAAGGGGATGTTGAGGTAGTGCAGCGTGGAGGATGTGTTGCGGAATTCAGGATTGTCCTTGGTCTTCGTTCCTTGGTTGGAATAAAGCAGTCCGCCCGACAAACTGAACCGTTCGTAAAGTTGGTACTCTAATTCCGCACCAGCCACAAGTCCTATCTTGTTCGTATATTCCATTTTCTGGTCATTAACAATATAGATGTCGGGATCTGTCAGATAGATGTCGGGATCTGTCAGTTTTGCTATGTTGATACCTACTTTGGGTATGAAGCGAGCATTACTAAAATGATAAGGTTTCGCTTCATGTCGTTTAATTTTTTTGAGTTATATCCTAAATAATATAAACGAAAATTCATTTTTTTTATTGCCTCAATCATCAATAGCAAGAGACTTGAAAGTGGGCAGTGTCAGCAACAAGGCTGACGACCGCCCATCAAAGTGAGAGAGTTTTCTGTACGATCCTTGTTCAATATCCCATTCGTGATGTATCCACCTCCTTCTTTTTCTTCTCCTTGAAGTCGCCGAGGCGGTATATGGCGGTGAGGGAATAGTTCGTGTAGGGCATCCAGACGCGCATGGTGTAGTCTTGATTGACTATCGTGGAGCGAGTGTCGATGTGGGCATTCAAGATATTTTCACCCTTAGCCACGAGACTCCATTTCCCATTCTCGGTGGTGTAGCGGAGGGTGGCATTGAGCCGCAGGAAGGGGTCGATGTCGTAGAGACCCTGGATGGCCTTTGTCTGGAAGAATGGATTGAGGGTGAACTGGATGTTATGCTTTTGCGACAGTCGGGCGATGGCCATGCCGCCGAGGATGCCTGAGAGACAAGTGCGGTTGATGGGCAGGTCGAAGAATTTGGTCTTGTCGTGGCGATAGAGCGCTGTGGCCATGACGTTGCCGTTGAGCCAACTGCCAATGCGGAACTGCGCCGATGCCTGCAGGCCGAAGTAGTTGGAATAGTCGAAGTTGGTCTCCTTCATCACAACGGCCATGCGGTCGGAGGGTTGATAGGCCATCTGCACGAAGTAGTCGGGCTCCAGCATGGCAAAGGCAGAGAATGTGTATTTGCGATTGAGTTGCCACATCAGGTTGATATTGTATTCCGACATCGGCTTCAGGTCGGGATTGCCCCATATCTCACTGTAGGCTGAGGTGTAGTAGATGCTGCTCATCGTGCTCCAGTAGGAGGGATAGATGGCCTCGCTACTGAACGCGAGGTTGAGCATGTTCTTGGCATTGATGTTCCACATGGCATTGAATTGAGGATAGATGCGCCACTCGTTCCATTTGGTAGCATGATATTGCTCAGCTGTAAGTGACGCTTCAAGGTTCAACGACTTGCCAATCTGCTTGCTCAGTCCGGCGTAGGCGTTGAGGATGCGCTCGTCGTAATCAACGTGTGAGGAGGCATCGGGTAGGGGTTGCTGCTTGGCGTCGAGCGTGGTCTGATAACTGTTGTTATTGGAGAATTGTGCCTTGCCGCCATAACTCAGTTCCCAACCTTTCGGCAGCGAGTGGGTCTGGTCGGCAGTAAAGAGCCATTTGCTTACTTTCTGACGGCTATCTACGGAGAGGTTGCGGCTGATGTCGTACAACTCGCCGTCAAGGTTCTGTGTGCGGGGTTCCTGATAGTTGGTATAGGAAATACCGAGTTGCAGACCGAACGGAGCAGTGTATGAGGCATCAACGTTGTGTAGGTAAGTGTGTTGGCGGGAGTGCTGTGTGGACAGTGCCGTGCCCGTCGTGGTATTGGTGGAGCGGGTGGAGTTCCATTGACCCGTGTAGGCTAAGCTCAGGCTGTGGTCGTCGGCAATGGCATAGTCCATGCCGATTCGGTATTCATGGTCCATGCCGTCGCTGCGGTTGCGGGTCTTGTCGCTGTATGCCATGCACTGACCTTTAAGGGGATGGTTGGCCTCATGCTCCACCTGTCCGTAACCAGTTCCATTGGTGTAGGTATAAGACAGGTCAACGCTCAGTTTTCCGTGGTTGTAGATGACGCTGGGGCCCCAATATCCCGTGCCATACTTGTTTTGCCGCCAACCCCACATCATTTGTCCCGAAAGTTGGTTTGTCCCAGAGAAGTCTTTCGTCACGATGTTGATGGCCATGCCACGCACATGGTATTTGGCTGGAGCCGAAGGCATCACCTCGGCCTTGGCAAGCATGGCGGCGGGCATCTGTTTGAGCCTTTCCACCACCTTGTCTGAACTTAGTGTGGTTGGCTTGCCATTGATGATGAGCGTCACGGACTGGCCGGAGAATGTGATGTTGCCATTCATCTCACTGACACCAGGGATGTTGGTCA
>ONAG01000025.1 GCA_900315745.1 uncultured Prevotellaceae bacterium | reverse complement strand
TCACCATAGGGGGAATCAGAGGAGCCGACCTGCGCCTCATCATCCCAAACAACAACGTAAGGCTGCAATATTACAACTGGCTGCTTGAAGAATATGAAAAAATAGCAAAGATAGACCTCACCAAACTTAATGACAACTTCGCATACGCCGCCCTCGACGGCGAATGGCGGCCCATGATGGAATACCTCGCAGAGGCATACTCCGAATCCACCAGCGTGAGGCAACTGATGGAGGGAGAGCGCAACCTGCAGGGATTCATGACCGCGATGCTATCGCTAAACCCATATTACCTGGCTTCACCCGAGATGGAGATGAACCACGGCTACTGCGACTTCTTCCTCATGCCTGACCTCAACAGATACCCAATGGTGAAACACAGCTACATCCTCGAACTGAAATACCTGAAAGCCGGAGCGGCAGAGGCGGAGGCTGAAAGGCAATGGAAAGATGCCGTGGCGCAAATACATGGATACGCGCAAGGGGCAAGGGTGAAAAAACTTATCAAGGACACACAGCTGCACCTCATCATTATGCAGGTGAGAGGCTGCGAGACAATACGGATGGAGGAAATAAACAATTAGCGGTATTCAACCTCGCAAACGCGACTAAAAGCACATGAAAAGATAGTACGAAAAATAATAGAACACACAACATAAGACATATAAAATGAAAATACGCATCATATTGACAAGCGCGCTATTATTGTGCGCCCTTATTGCAAAAGCACAAAATCCTACCATTAACCCAACAGCGACCTATACAAACTACAAGGGGGAAGTAGAAACAAATGAGAATTGCTCTGGACAGGCACCACTGAAAGGACTGTTTGAGGCAAACCCCATGGACACAGAGGGGTGGAACTCTTATTATGAGTGGCGATTCACCAAAGAAGAGGATGCCAACAAAGAACCATATCTCATCCGCTATGAGCAGGACACGGAATATACTTTCACCGAATCAGGATCACACACAATAGTGCTCTATGCCATTTTCAACCAAGGAAACGACACCGTAGCTTACACCCAAGAGTATTGGAGTGATAGAGAGCCTTTAAGAGTGACCATCAGCGAAAGCAAGCTCATAATGCCCAATGCATTTTCACCAAATCATGATGAAAAAAATGACATATACAAGCCCAAAGAGTATAGTAGCCTTGTGGAATTTCACGCCATAATCTTCAATCGCTGGGGACAAAAGATATTCGAATGGGACAATCCAGAAGAGGGATGGGACGGCACCCACAATGGCAATGACGTAAAGGAAGGAGTGTATTTCGTTGACGTGCAAGCCAAAGGTGCCGATGGCAGGAAATACCATATCAGAAAGGATGTCAATTTGCTTCGCAATTACATCAAAAGTGAATCCTCAACATCTTCTTATTGACAAGGTCTGCATGCCAATTCAAATAAGACACAAAACCTACAACTCATGCCATGCAACGAGAAGATGAGAAAATAAATGTCTGGGGAGCCAGGGTACACAATTTGAAAAACATCGACGTGGAGATTCCCCGCGGAAGCCTTACGGTGGTGACCGGCCTTTCGGGGTCGGGCAAGTCGTCGTTGGCATTTGACACCATTTATGCTGAAGGACAGCGCAGATACATTGAGACATTTTCGGCTTATGCCCGCAATTTCCTCGGAGGGATGGAACGCCCCGACGTGGACAAGATAACCGGACTTAGTCCGGTGATAAGCATAGAACAGAAAACCACCAACAAGAACCCAAGGTCCACGGTTGGCACCACCACTGAGATTTATGATTACATGCGACTGCTCTATGCACGTGCAGGAACAGCCTACAGTTATCATACTGGTGAGAAGATGGTGAAATATACCGAGGAGAAAGTTCTTGAAATGATTCTCACGCAATATGACGGCCATGCCATATACATCCTCGCCCCATTAGTGAGACAGCGAAAAGGACACTACCGTGAACTTTTCGAGAGCATGAGGCACAAAGGGTATCTTTACATTCGTGTAGATGGAGAGATACAAGAGATTGTGCGCGGAATGAAGGTGGACAGGTACAAGAACCACAACATAGAAGTGGTGATTGACAAACTGAAGGTGCAGGGCAAAGATGATGAACGCTTGCGCCGCAGTGTGTCCACTGCCATGCAACAGGGCGAAGGCATAGTGATGATTCTCGACAAGACAGAAGACACGATCAAGAGCTATTCGAAACGACTGATGTGCCCTACTACAGGCATGTCGTATGCCGACCCAGCACCTAATCGCTTCTCTTTCAACTCCCCGGAAGGAGCATGTCCACACTGCAAGGGGTTGGGGTACAACAACATGATAGACCTAAACAAGGTCATACCTGACAAGAAGCTATCCATTGCCGATGGTGCGATAGTGCCTTTAGGGAAGTACAAGAACCAGATGATATTCTGGCAAATCGATGCCATCCTGCAAAATCATGGCTTCACGGTGAAGACTCCGGTGTGCGACGTTTCCCAAGAAGCACTCGATGAGATTTTGTATGGTTCGCTGACAAATGTGAAGATTCCAAAGGAGTTAGTCCATACCTCAAGCGACTATTTCGTCAGTTTCGACGGTATAATAAAATACCTACGCCAGGTGATGGACAACGACGACAGTTATAGTGGTCAGAAATGGGCAGACCAGTTTTTAGCAGTATGCAAATGCCCAGAATGCAATGGACAAAGACTCAACAGGGAGTCGCTCTCCTACCGCATCTGGGACAAGAACATCTCCGAAGCATCGGAAATGGACATAAGCCAGTTGCGCGAATGGCTCGATGAGGCCAGCCAACACTTGGACAACAACCAAAGCAGGATAGCAAGCGAGATTCTGAAGGAAATACGCACTCGCCTGGACTTCCTGCTTGACGTGGGTCTCGACTACCTGTCGCTCAACCGCCCTTCGGCATCCCTTTCGGGCGGCGAGAGCCAGCGCATCCGACTTGCCACACAGATAGGGTCGCAGCTGGTCAACGTGCTGTATATCCTCGACGAACCAAGCATCGGACTGCACCAACGCGACAACAACAAACTCATAGGTAGCCTGAAACAACTGCGCGACATCGGCAACACCGTCATCGTGGTGGAGCATGACAAAGACATGATGCTCGCCTCCGACTATATCGTGGATATCGGTCCCAAGGCTGGCAGAAAAGGCGGGGAAGTGGTCTTTCAAGGCACAATAGACAAAATGCTGGAGCAGAGCACCATCACCAGCGAATACCTCAACGGTCAACGCCACATACCCATACCTGCAGAAAGACGCAAGGGCAACGGCAAGACATTGACCATCAAGGGTGCCACCGGCAACAACCTGAAAGATGTGGATGTCACCTTCCCTCTCGGCATGCTCATTGTGGTGACTGGCGTGAGCGGCTCGGGCAAATCGACACTCGTCAACGAGACGCTGCAACCCATTCTTTCAAAGCATTTCTATCGCTCCTTGAAAGCGCCTTTGCCTTACAAGAGTTTGGAAGGCATCAGAAACATTGACAAGGTGGTGAACGTGGACCAGTCGCCTATTGGTCGCACGCCACGCTCAAACCCTGCCACATATACTGGCGTGTTCAGCGATATACGCTCCCTCTTTGTCAACCTCCCTGAGGCGAAGATAAGGGGCTACAAACCAGGACGATTCTCATTCAATGTAAAGGGTGGCCGATGCGAGGCATGTGGCGGCAATGGCTACAAGACGATAGAAATGAACTTCCTGCCCGACGTGATGGTTCATTGCGAGGTGTGCCACGGCAAACGGTACAACCGCGAGACTCTCGAAGTGAGATACAAGGGAAAATCCATCGCCGACGTTCTTGACATGACCATCAACCAAGCTGTGGAGTTTTTCGAGAACGTGCCAAACATCCTCCACAAGATAAAGACAATCCAAGACGTGGGCTTGGGCTACATCAAATTAGGACAGCCCTCCACCACCCTTTCAGGCGGTGAGAGTCAGCGTGTGAAACTTGCCACCGAACTATCGAAACGCGACACGGGAAAGACGCTCTACATCCTCGACGAGCCAACCACCGGCTTGCATTTCGAGGACATACGAATACTCATGGATGTGTTGCAACGACTTGTAGATAGAGGAAACACAGTGGTGGTGATAGAGCACAATCTCGATGTCATCAAACTGGCGGACCAAATCATCGACATGGGACCTGATGGCGGGCGCAATGGCGGTCTCGTGGTGACTACCGGCACACCAGAGGAAGTGGCTGCAAGCGGCAAAGGCTATACCTCCCAATTCCTGAAAAAGGAACTGGAGGAAAGCAAAATGGCGAAAAAGACAGGAAACGCTTGAAAACTCAATAAGAGGAATCGTCAGAAAGATGCCCTGCGGCGGACTCCTCGCGTGAAATAATATGCCACTACGGAAAAAGCCATGATGATGACATACACAAGCAATAGCTGAACACGGTTGATGGTGATGCCCTCGATACTTGCTTCCGGAAGAGAAGACACCCACCTCACCATTGCTGTCTGCAACCCAACAACGATGCTTAGGACCTTTGCCATCCATGAGAGCAGCGACGGCCATAGTGAAGCCATCATCATGGCTGCTGCAAGATATAGTATGACCGTGGCAAGGGGAATGACAACGAAATTGGTGAGAAGGAAATAACAAGAGAATCTACCGAAATAATACGCTGTGAGCGGTGCGACACCCAACTGCGCGCAGCACGACACCACCACCATCGCCCAAACCCACTTCAGCACGGGATGCCGCATCAAGAAACTGGAAGAAACAAGACCATAGACAGGCTTGTAATAGACCAAAATGAAAAACACAGCCAAGAATGACATCTGGAAACCGACGTCATAAAGACAAAGAGGATTGGCAAAAAGCATTATTATTGCCGTGAGTGCCAACGCATTGAGCGACATGCGGTCGCGTCGCATCACACCAATTACCGCATATATGGTTATCATCACCGAGGCTCTGACTACAGAAGGAGAAAGGCCTGTAAACACAGCGTAAGACCAAATTCCGAGAATGATGAGCAACTCTCGCACCACACCCAAACGCCGAGAGCCTACAATAAGCGACAGAAGGATATAGATTATGCCAAGATGCAGTCCGGAGAGAGCAAGCACATGCGAGGCTCCTGATATGGAATAGACATCGCGCAAATCATTGGTAATGCGCGACTTGTCTCCCAAAGCCATCGCAACAGCCACAGCCATCTCCTCATCGTCAAGTCCATTACTGAAATATCGCTGCAGGGTTGCCTGACGGAAACGCATTGCAGCCAACTTGGTGCGGTCGAGATGCGACAGTCGTTTAAGGCTGACCACTGTCTTCTTCCAGAAATCAGGAAGTATCAAGGTGGTGGCAGTAAAGCCATGGCAACGAAGGTATAAAGGATAGTCGAAACTTGACCTACCAAATTTTGCAGGTCTTTCCAATTTCGAGGTGGCAACCAGTCCGTCTCCCACATTTAGATGAAGATATTGGCGTGTCAGAGTATCCTTCAACAAAGACGCTTTCACCCTACGCACGGTGGAATCACCATCAACAATCCACAAGTCAAAGCGCAACACCTTGCCTCGCTCCTGAGGCACGCTTGCCACCACTCCCTTGTATGTGACATCTCCATTAGGCAACGGGATGCCAATTTGCTGGAGATGGCGGCAAATAATGACAGCACCCAAGAACAAGGAGGCAAAACAGATGGCGACACCTTGCAACATATCATGTCGCCGAAAAATCAAGATGACAACCACTGCCGCCACAAAACATGCCAAAGCGATGTCCTGGCTTATCAAGCCGCGCCACTCATAGCCCAAGAAGATGCCAAATGCCAAGAATGCCGCTATACGCAGCAATGGGAACAACTGTATCTTGCCATTGGTCTTCATTGGAATAAAGCCTTCATCTTTTCAAAAGCCGAGATTTGCCACAACAGCAAATCTCGGCCAATATTTGTCATGATAAAAAATCATGTCAGCACAGGGACAAGTCAGAACTTGTCGGCTGCATAATAAATCCACTCATAGATGCAACTGAGAATGCCAAAAGCAGCTATGCCAGCAGTACACAAGGCAAGAGCCAACTTGGTGTTGCCATCACTACGGAAAGTGGGCAGAGGAGTCTCGGTCTTCTTGATATACATTGCCTTGACGATGAGCAGATAGTAGTAGAGGCTCACCACAGTATTGATCAATGCGATGAAAACCACAATATATGCCAATGATCCGAGTGTGGTGTCGAACGTATGTCCGCTGACACCAGACATGAAGACAAAGAACTTGCTGAACATGCCGGCAAATGGCGGGATGCCAGCTAACGAGAACAGAGCCAATGTCATGAGGAACGACAATTTCGGGTTTGTGGTGTAGAATCCATCGTACGAGTCCATGTTTGTGGTGCCTCCATTGTTCTGCTCCACGACACTGATAACGCTGAACACTGCCAAGTTGGCAACGACATACACCAGGACATAGAACGACAGAGCCGTGATACCCATTGCCTGTTCGCCAGTGATGGCAAGCATGATGTATCCAGCCTGAGAGATAGAGCTGAAAGCCATGAATCGCTTGAGGTCCTTCTGGCGAATGGCAAACAAGTTTGCCACTGTGATACTCAGCACGATTACAATGAAGAGGAAGTAATGCCACTCATTGTAGAGGGCGGGGAATACCTTGAAGAGGATGACCGCAAATGTGAATGCGGCAGCACCCTTGGAAACCACGCTCAAATACCCTGTCACCACGGTGGGAGCGCCTTCGTAGGTGTCGGCTGTCCAGAAGTGGAAAGGCACCAAGGAAATCTTGAAGCCCAGTCCGCTGAAGAAGAACACCATGCCCATTATGGTGAGATAATTGGCGCTCAAGTTGGCAGCCACATCGCCGAAATAGAGCGTGCCACAAGCACCATAGATGAACGAGAGTCCGAAGAGCATCACGCCGCTTGAGAAAGCAGCAGTCAGGATATACTTGGCAGCACCCTCTGCAGAGTTGTTGCGGTGTTTGTCAAGAGCCACGAGACACGCCATTGGGATGGAAGCCATTTCCAGTCCGAGATAGAACAGCAGGAAATGCCCTGAAGACATCATGGTGAACATTCCCAACAATGTGGAAGCCACAAGCATGTAGAACTCACCTTCACGCCCTCTTCCCTCCTCGGCGGTAATCCATGGGCGGCTCATGATGACCACAATGAGCGATGCCAATGCAAGAATTGCCTTCATCACATTGGCAGACATGGTGGTGACATACATGCCACCAAAAAGCGACTTTGGTTCGAGAGGCAGTGCACATACTATTGTGAGCACCCCGAAGAGGATGCAGACGAATGGGTTGAACCATCCTCGTTGATCATCCTTGTCGGAAGCGAAGTCGGCAATGAAAACGACAACCAAGATAGCCACGAGTATGGCTTCTGGAATCATATATAAGAATTGACTGTAATTCATATCGTTTCAATTATTATGGATTGACAACACTAAGGATGGGAGCCACGGCGTCGGAAATGACATTGCTTGCCCATATTGGGAACAAGCCCAATCCTGCCACACAGAAGATGAGGCAGCACACGGCGACGCGCTCATCCCACGTTGCATCAGTAAGTTGCTCGTAATGTGGGTCGGCTACCTTTTGGTAAAGAATCTTGCCCACAACACGGAGGATATAGACTGCCGTAACGACGATGGAGCCACAAGCTATGATGGTGGCAGTGCGGTGGAACACGTCATTGTTCTCGAACGAGCCCACGAAGATTGTCATTTCGGCAACAAACCCCGAGAAGCCAGGCAGACCCAAGTTGGCAAGACCTGCCAGCACATATCCCACGGCAAGGAATGGCATGATTTTCATCAAACCACCGAGTTTGCGCACGTCACGAGTGTGTGTGCGACCGTAAATCATACCGATGAGAGCAAAGAAGAGAGCCGTCATCAGTCCGTGGGAGAGCATCTGTATGATAGCACCCGTGCAAGATGTGCGTGTCATCATGAGAATGGCAAACAGCACGAGTCCGCAGTGTGAAACAGAAGAATAAGCATTGATATACTTCAAGTCTGTCTGCACACAAGCCGAGAGAGCACCATAAACTACAGATATGGTCGTGAGGATGATGAATATCCACGACAACTCTTGGGCTGCATGAGGCAACAAGAACATTGCTATGCGGAAGCATCCGTATCCTCCAAGTTTCATCAGCACGCCAGCGTGCAACATCGACACTGCCGTGGGGGCGGAAGCGTGACCATCAGGGCTCCATGTGTGGAATGGGAACAAAGCTCCAAGTACGCCGAATCCAATGAATGTGAACGGGAAGAGGATGTTCTGTACCCTATGGTCGATTTCCATGCCAGGAATGCTGTTGTTCTGTGCAATCTCAATGACATTCATTGTGGAAGCCCCACTGAAGAAGTAGATGCCAAGGATGCCCAATATCAGCAATGCGGAACCACCCATCAGCATGAGGGTGAGTTTCATTGCCGAGTATTCCTTTGCACCGCTACCCCATACGCCAATGAGCAAGTACATTGGGATAAGAGCCACCTCATAGAACATGAACATTGTGAACATGTCGGTGCAGATGAAGAATCCATAGACACCTGTGCTGAGGAGGGTGAACCAAAGGAAATACTCCTTGGTGAGAGGCTTGAGTTGCCATGATGCAAACGTTCCGGTGAACACGATGATGCTGGAAAGCAGCAACATGACCACGGAGATGCCATCGACACCCACAGAATAGCAGATGTGAAGTGGACGGAACCACTCATGACTTGCCGTGTAAAGCATCGGTGCGACATCAGCCGGCATCGACTGACGAAGATGAATGAAATCAAAAGTCAAATAGATGGATAATGCGAGCAGCAACGAGGCACCCACCACCATCACGCCACGAACCTGATTGAGCGTGCGTGCCAGCCATAAGCCAAGCAGCATCAGGACGGGTATTATAACGAAAAATGTCAATATACTCATTTCTTCAGTCTTTTACAATGCACATAACAAAATTAAGGTAATTGCCACGCTGCCTGTGAGGAACCACACCGCATACTGGCGCACGTCGCCACTTTGCCAGCAGCGAATGCTCTCTCCTGCCTCCTGGGTGCCCCAAGCCATGAAGTTGAACGTGCCATCAATGACATGACGGTCGAACCAGGCAATGGGTTTCGAGACGAGGTTGAAGATGATGTTATGGGTACAGAATTGCCATACCTCATCCATGTAGAAGCGCTTGTAGGCAGCACGATGAAGCTTTGGTGCTGCTGCATAGAGCTTGTCGGCAATTGGTTGCTTCTCACCCTTGAAGATGTAAGTTGCCAATGCTATGCTCAACAAAGCTATGATGGTGGAAGTGGCAGCAATCTTTGTATCGAAATGGATGGTGTAATCCTGTCCACTTGCCGTCACATAACTGCCAAAGCTTCCGCCCCACCCTGCAAAACCTGCTATCGTGGTATAGATACCCACGCCAAGAGTGATAACGCAGAGCACTATAAGCGGAATGGTCATGGTGAGTGGTGCCTCATGAGGTGTATGATGCTCGTGAGCCTCCTTGTTCTCCGTGCCCCAGAAAATGCCGTAATAGAGGCGGAACATGTAGAATGCCGTCATGGCTGCAATGCCTGTCATTATCCATCCCACCCATGGGCTGTATGCAAAGCAAGCAGAAATGATTTCATCCTTGGAACTGAATCCAGAGAAGAATGGGATGCCGGCGATTGCCAAACAGCTGATGAGGAATGTGATGTGTGTCACAGGCATGTATTTGCGCAAGCCACCCATCAAAGCCATCTCGTTGGAGTGAACAGCATGTATGATGCATCCTGCACACAAGAAGAGGCAAGCCTTGAACATGGCATGTGTGAACAAGTGGAACATAGAAGCCATGTAACCCAACTGTGTATGATTGTCGAGCACACCGTGATGTCCTGGCAGGCAAACACCCAAAGCCACCATCATGAAAGCAATCTGCGAAATGGTGGAGAATGCCAGCACACGCTTGATATCAGTCTGCGCACAAGCCACGGCAGCTGCATAGAAGGCAGTGAAGACACCAACTACAACAACTATGCCCATTGCCTGAGGCGCATATTCAATCCAGAGAGGGAACATGCGTGCCAACTGGAACACACCAGCCACCACCATGGTGGCAGCATGGATGAGTGCGGAAACAGGTGTGGGACCCTCCATGGCATCAGGCAACCAGATGTGCAATGGGAACATGGCACTCTTACCAGCTCCACCGATGAACATCAGCACCAACGCTGTGGGAAGAATCATGCCACCAGCAGCAACAGCCTTCGCAGCCTCGCCAGCTATGAACGGAGTCGTGCCTTCGCCCATCACCACATTGGGAACGAACGAGAAGCTGAACGAACCCGTATAGTAACCATAGATGAGGATACCGATAAGGAAGAACATGTCAGCAAAACGAGTGACGATGAAAGCTTTCTTGGAAGCAGCCACAGCCTCATGCAATTGGTAATAGAAACCAATGAGGAGGTAAGAGCTGACACCCACCAACTCCCAGAAGAGATACATTTGGAAAATGTTGGTAGCCACCACCAGTCCGAGCATGGACATGGTGAACAGCGACAGGAAAGCGAAATAACGTTGGAATCCCTTCTCGCCGTGCATGTATCCGAAAGAATAGATATGCACCATCAAGCTCACTGTGGAGATGACTATGAGCATCATCACCGAAATGGGATCGAGCAAGATACCCATGTCGAAGTGCAGATTGCCCAAAGGCAGCCATGTGAAGTTGAAAGGTACGATGGTGGCATACGTTCCATCAGCCAGTCTGTCGGCGGAGAAATATGCAAAAGCTGTCATATACGACAGTATGGTGACCAAGCCAAGCGAGCAAGTGCCAATCAGCCCCGCCACCTTATGAGACATCTTCATCCCGCACAGTCCCAGTATGAGGAACGATAGTGCAGGCAAGAGAAGTATCAAAAATGAATAACTGTAATCCATGTTGATGAAAGATGTTAAATTATAGTTTCATGTTTTCAATACTGTTCACCTGATCGCTATGGAACCTGCGGTAAACATTGATGATGATAGCAATAGCAACTGCTGTCTCCGCTGCGGCAACGCCGATGGAGAAGAGCGTGAAGAAGAAGCCTTCGAGCTGCCCCGGATAGAGCAGTCTGTTGAACACTGCGAAGTTGATGTCCACAGCATTGAGGACAAGTTCGGTGGATATGAGCATGGCAATCAGATTGCGACGCGTTACAAATCCAAACACACCGATGAAAAACAGCAATGTGCTGAGCACGAGGAAAAATTCTACAGGTATCATGTTACTTGTCCTTTCTTGAAATTACTATTCCACCGATGATGCAAGCAAGCAGGAACACCGATATGAACTCGAATGGGAGCACATACTGATATTTTTCCGACCCCATGAGCGTGTTGCCCACCAAATCCATGGACACCTCGCTGTTGGGAATAGCTTGCGAAATGAACTGTTGCTTGAGAAGAATGAAGAGTACCATGACACACCCCACAACAGCAGCGATGCAACCAGGCACCACCTTGCTGCCACGCAGTCTTTCGGTAAGACCTTGCAATGTCCTTCTCGAAACGAGTTGTATTGCAAAGATGTAAATCATGGTGATGCCGCCGGCATAGATGCTCACCTGTGCAGCCCCAAGGAATGTATAGTCGAGCAAGAAATAAATGCCAGCCACACCAAACAGCACAAAGAGCAGGAAAGTGGCAGCCCTCATGATGCTCTTTGTTATGACACAGAACACGGCCGAGCCAAGAATTACGACGGCCAGTATGCAAAACATTACGATATTAGCCATATTCCTTACTTTGTTTTAGTGTTGAACTTGCCAATGGTGAGTGGTGCGCCACCGTCAATGAGTTCGGGGAGCGAACCACCCTTGTAAACTTCCTTGTCGAGATGCATAACAAGAGAATCACGTGAGAAAGTGGCGTTTTCAAAATCATTGGTAAACTCGATGGCATCGAAGTTGCAAGCATTGGTGCAAAGCTGGCAGAACATGCAGTCGCCCATGTCGTATTGATAGTCTATCAACACGCGCTTTTTCTTGCCTGTCTCTGGGTCGGCCTGCATTTCCGACTTGATTTTGATAGTGCCATTGGGACAAGCCTTTTCGCACAGCGTGCAAGCCGTGCATTTGTATGTCCCATCTTCATTTCGCTTGAAAACCAGACGTCCGCGATGACGCTTGGCAACATGAAGCGTGGTTTTGCGGTTTTCGGGATATTGCTCTGTCGATTTAGGCGTGAAATATTCCTTCAAGGTCACCTTCATACCGGTAGCCAAGGTCTTCATGCCTCTTGCGATATCGCCGAAATATGAATTATTTTCCATTTGTTATATGTTTCTTTTTGTTGAGTCGTTAAGGACTTGAAAGCCTTGAAGTCTTAGAAATGAAGGCGGAAAGCCACGACTACGGTCATTATTACCAGGTTGAGCAATGCCAATGGCATGAGGTATTTCCACTCAAGCTTCAGGATTTGGTCGATACGCAGACGTGGGAAAGTCCATTTCACCCACATCAGCAGCCACACCACAAAAAAACTCTTGCCAAGGAACCAAACAATTCCCGGAATGTAGTTCATGATGTTGTCGAAAGCACCGACACCGATGTTGATAGGTGCCCATCCTCCGAGGAACACGGTAGTGGCAACGCCAGCAATGATGAAAAGATTCAGGAACTCAGCGAGATAGAAGAATCCGAATCCCATACCTGAATACTCGGTATGATGTCCGGCTGTCAATTCACTCTCAGCCTCAGCCATATCGAACGGACCACGGTTTGCCTCGGCATTTCCTGCAACGAGGAACACGAGGAAAGCGATGATGGCAGGGATGTGACCTTTGAAGATGAGCCACTGCCAAGGACCGGTTTGTGCTTCCACTATGCCACTCACCTGCATGGTGCCAGTGAGAATGACGGCAGTGATGAGGCACAGGCAGAGCGACATCTCATAGGATATCATCTGCACAGCCCCACGCATGGCAGACACCACGGAGTACTTGTTGTTAGAAGCCCATCCAGCGAGGAAGATGCCCACCACGCCAATGGATGAAATGGCAGTGAGCAGGAAAATACCTACATTGAAATCGAGCACTGTGGCACCTTTGTTCCAAGGCAGGAATCCGAATGCGCCCACCGAGCCAACGATGACGAGTAGAGGAGCGACGGCATAAAGGAGTTTGTCTGCTTTATCGACGAAGAATATTTCCTTTATGAGCATTTTGAAAACGTCGGCAAACACCTGCAGCAAGCCCCAAGGACCTACACGCATCGGGCCAAGACGACATTGGAAATAGGCACACACCTTGCGCTCCATGAAAATGAGGGCGATTGCCAAGAGTGCATATCCAACGAGTATCAGCGCGCCCACGATGACACACTCAATGAGTATGGACCAGAAGTCTCCGAGACCAAGAGTGTCGCGGAGCAGGGCGTCGAACCAGTTTGTTACTATTGAAAAATCAAACATAAAGTATTTCTTGAATGAAGATTCGTAATTATCTGTCAATGTCGGGGATAACGAAATCGATGGCAGCACCAGTGGTTACGAGGTCCGCTATTTTCTGTCCACGCAGCATGGGATCCAAGGCCCCCACGAGGGTGAGTCCCATAGGTCTCATCTTCATGCGGTAAGGACTCTTGTCACCCCTTGAGTCAAGATACACGCCAAACTCTCCACTTGCACCCTCAACGGAGAAGTACCACTGTCCCTCAGGAACCTTGATGATAGGTTTCTGCTTGACATAGAAGTCGCCTTCCGGAATGTTGTCGATGAGTTGTTCGATGATATCCAAGCTCTGATACATTTCATCAATATGAACAAGGTATCTGTCCATGGAGTCGCCATGATTGTAGAGCACTTGTTTCCACTCCACATTGTCATACATGTCGTAAGGATGATTCTTTCTAACATCATTACCCCACCCTGCGGCACGTCCTGCCGGACCAGTGACAGCGTAGTTGATGCAGTTGTCCTTGTCCATCACTCCCACTTGTTCGAATCTGTTGTGAGTGATTACGTTATCGCCGAACACATCCATATACTCTTGTATCATCGGTCTGAGATACTTGCATAGGTCTTTGGTGTTCTTCACGAAATTCGGATCGATATCCTCTTGGAGTCCACCTATTCTATAATAATTCTGGATGAGTCGTCCACCTGTTGTCTCTTCCATCACATTGAGGACATGTTCACGGTCTCTCATGCAATAGAGGAAAGCAGTAAGAGCTCCAAGGTCTTGAGCGCAGCACCCGCAATAGAGCAAGTGAGAGTCAAGTCTCTGGAGTTCGTCCATGATGGTGCGCACATATTTTATTCTGTCGCTAAGCTCTATTCCCATGCCTTCCTCGATTACTCCCACCAGTGCATGTCTGTGCATCATGGCAGAAAGGTAGTTGAGCCTGTCGGTTAGAGCCAACGTCTGAGGATAAGTATAGCTTTCCCACATCTTCTCAATACCGCGGTGAATGTATCCCACATGAGGATAAATGCGTTTCACCACCTCACCGTCGAGGACAGTCTGCAATCTCAGCACTCCATGGGTTGATGGGTGTTGAGGACCAATGTTGACCACATACTCGTCAGGTCCGAAAAGAGGAGTCTTCTTACTTACCAGTTTACCATCTTCGTTGAGTGAGTACTCTATGGCATAGTCGCTCTCCACATCATCTTCCAACGAATACTTGTCGTTGAATTCCCAGTTTTTCCTGAATGGATAGCCCTTGAAATCGGAGCGCAGGAACAGCCTCTCCATGTGAGGATGTCCGAGGAACTTGATTCCATAGAAGTCGAAAACCTCTCTTTCGAGCAAGTCGGCAGCTTTCCAAAGGTTATATACGGAATAGACCAGATAGTCCTCACCGATTTGTTTGGCTATGGTCTTTACGCTGGTGCGCTCATGGCTTTCGCTATTCTCAAGTATATAGATGCACCCTAATCCCTCTTCTCCAAAATCCTCGCCAATGATTGTGACGAGATAGTCGAAATGCTTTTTTTCCTTGAGGTCTTGCATTTCCTTGGAGAAATTGTTGAAGTCTAATATCTTGCTGTCAATTTTCATTTGGCATCCTCCTTGTTTATCTTTAGTTCCTCAACAAAATCTTCTGGGACATCAGTTACGACGATAGGTTTCTTCCAACCATAGGTGATAGCTTCGTTGGACACTCCAAGTTCTCTTTCCTCTGGTGTCTGCTTGTGGTTTGCACCACCGAAGAATTTCTCAATCTTTACCTTGCGTTGCAACTGCATCATTCCATACATGATGGCTTCAGGACGCGGCGGGCATCCAGGGATGAACACATCTACTGGCACTATTTCCTCTATGCCTTTCACGACGTGGTAACTCGACTTGAAAGGTCCGCCAGAGATAGCGCATCCGCCTACGGCGATGACATACTTGGGTTCTGCCATTTCGTCGTAGAGTCTCTTGAAAGCAGGTGCCATCTTGTGGGTGATGGTTCCCGCGCACATGATAAGGTCGGCTTGTCTTGGCGAGTTACGTGTTACCTCGAATCCAAATCGTGCGAAGTCGTATCTTGCACAACCCACCGACATGAACTCGATGCCACAGCATGAAGTAGCAAAAGTGAGTGACCAGAGAGAGTTGGCACGACCCCAGTTGATGAGTTGGTCGAGGCTTCCCGTAATGACGTTCACTCCTCCTTCGTGCAGTTCCTCGACTATTTTCTCCAAGGTTTCGTTATCCTTGAATTCGTCGTAAGGAATGCTTTTGATTTTCGGTTTCCTTACTTCCATTCCAATGCTCCTTTCCGCCAAGCATACGCGAGGCCAAATACGAGCACGAGCAGGAAGAAGCCAATGCTGACAACAGCCATTGCACCATACTTCTGCACCACTACAGCCCATGGGTAAAGAAAAACAGTCTCAATGTCGAACATCAAGAAAAGGATGGCGAAGAGATAGTATCCAATCGACACGGGGATCCATGAAGACCCACGTGTAGGAATACCACACTCATACGGTTCACCTTTCAACTTGTTGTAAGACCGAGGCCCAATCAGCTTGGCAACGACGTAAGCGCCCACTACCAAGACAACTGCCGTCAGTATGACGGTAATTAACAAAGTGAAATACATATATATGTTTTTTAATTAATGTGTACACTCAGTACAGCTTAAGCGGTGCAAAGTTAACAAAAAAAGTGCAAACACTCCTAAATAATCCTAAAAAAAGTATGTTATTGCCATCATTAAGAAACAGACGTAAAATAAATATTATATGATTTCACGGTGGCTTCCAATGGCGCACAAATACCAATAAGATACAAATTGAACACAAGAACCGCCAAAATGCAAAGCAAACATTTTGTTTTATGACAAAAACCCATTAAATTTGCAAACTTGTAAGAAGACTGCCAATGGGACATTTCCATTCCAAGAAGCATATTCCCTCCATTCAAAAAATGCTTATGAAGAAATTGTTAGTTTGTTGTATGGTTGCCTTTCTGGCTTGCAACTTAGCCTTCGGGCAAGCCACGGTAAAGAAATGGACTCTGCAAGAGTGCATCGACTATGCCATGCAAAACAACATCACTTTGAAGAAAAGCCAGATACAGAATCGTATAGCAAAGGAAGACATTGAGCTGGCAAAAGCGAGCCTGCTGCCTTCCGCCAGTGCGTCAACAAGTCAGAACATTGTCTATCGTCCATTCATTGCCAGTGGTCGAAGTACGGTGGCAAACGGTTATGTCCAGTCGAGCATAGACAAGGTTTACTACAATGGCAGCTATGGCATCAATGCGAATTGGACTGTATGGGATGGCAACCGAAACCGAAATACCATAAAGCTGAACAAGCTGACAGCACATCAAGCAGAGGTGGACTCCATCAGTGCCGCTCGTTCGATAGAAGAGCGCATTGTCCAACTCTATACCCAAATACTCTACACCCATGAGGCCATAGCAGTCAACAAGCAGAGTTTGGAGGCAAGCAAACTAAACGAGCAGCGTGGCATCACCATGGTTGAAGTTGGCAAGATGAGCAAGGCAGACTTGGCACAACTCACCGCCCAGCGTGCTCAAGACGAATACAACCTGGTAGCTACTGAGAGCAACGTGAAGAACTACAAATACCAATTGAAACAACTGTTGGAGCTAAGCGACGCATCCGACTTCGACATTGTGTTCCCAGAGTTCACTGACGCCATGGCATTGGAAGACATTCCTGCTCTCCAGACGGTCTATGCACAAGCGCTCGACCATCGCCCGGAAATAAAGAGTGCCTTGTTGGCTATCGAGGGTAGCGATTTGAGCATAGACATTGCACGAGCAGGAAGCAGTCCAACAGTAGGCATTTCTGGCGGTTTCGGCACAAACACCACCTCCATGAGCGATGACAGATGGGGTCACCAAATCAAGACCAACCTTGATTTTTCGGTAGGTGCGACACTAACCATCCCCATCCTCGACAACAGGCAGACAAAAACTGCCGTCAACAAGGCAAAAATCCAAAAGGAGAACCATCTTCTCGATTTGAAAGACAAGCAGAAAACGCTTTTCAACACGATAGAGACCTATTGGATAGACGCCACAACCAACCAAAGCAAGTTCAAGGCAGCCAAAGAAGCCACCCATAGCCAAGAGAGCAGTTACGAGTTGCTCAGCGAGCAGTTCCGTTTAGGATTGAAGAATATTATTGAGCTGATGACTGGCAAAACAAATCTTGTACAAGCCCAACAAAACGAGTTGGAAAGCAAATACATGACCATCTACAACATCTACATGCTGAAATACTATCAGCGATAGTCATGCCCCACATATCTCTTCTGGAGTTTTTACAAAGCAGGAGGCGCCGTGCTTTTCAAGGAATTCACGACTTCTGAATCCCCACAAGACAGAGATGCAAGGGATATGGCTGTTATGAGCAGTTTCCACATCCACCTCACTGTCACCTACATACACACATCTTTCGCGCTTGACACCAAGTGTTCGGATAGCCTCCTCCACAGTATCAGGAGCAGGCTTTTTCCTGACATGCTCGCTCTCGCCAATAGCCACATCCACCAAACCAGAGAAGAAATGATTGCATAAAGACTTGGTGGCTGCATCAAACTTGTTGCTCACCACTGCCACAAACTTCCCCTTATCTTTCAATAAGGAAAGAAGTTCCATAATTCCAGGGTAAGGCATGGTGGTGTCAAGTCCATGATGCATGTAATGCTCCCTAAAAGTGGCAAGAACCTGTTCTGCAACAATGCCATCAGTTCCTTCTGGCACAGCCCTTTCTATCAGTTTTCTAACCCCATTGCCCACAAATCGCCTCACCTCATCGATGCTTCGTAGTGGCATTTCATGTTGTTTCAATGCGAAATTAGTGCTTGCAGCCAAGTCTTCAAGAGTATCGAGCAAGGTTCCGTCCAAGTCGAATATATAAGTTTCAAATTCTGTCATCTCTAAAAAACATTCAATAAGCCTTACCTTTTGCTATGAGCCACCATTGTCTTTATCTTTGCATTTAACCTTCGGGCGTCCTTCAACTGTTCAATAGAAGGATACATTCTGTATTTCCACTGGTTATATTCATCATACGGTGAGTTGATGCGCTCATCAGCAGCATTGCGGCATCTAAAATCCTGGTCCATCGCCAGCCAATCCTGAATGGACAGGATGCACAACATCGAGGGAGAATACATTTGGCGAGCAACAATCATCTCTGCAAGATGCGGAGGCAACTGTTTCGGTGCCCTACCCTGTTGCTGCATCACAGTGGCATAATATCGTTGTGTCCTACCGATATTCTCTTCCCACCACAGTCGCAATGGAGCCATGTCGTGTGTTGAGATTGTGCAGAGGCTTCGATATGGATTTGCCTCCAAGTGTGAGAATTCCAGTCCGGTTTGCTTTGGCATGCTCTGTATTTCCAATGACAGAATACGTTGGTTGTCAAGAATTTGTCCCACGCATGACGGCAACATGCCCAAATCCTCTGCCACCACAAGCATTCTCGAATCTTGCAGCATGGCTCCTATTTTCCTGTTGGCATCATCCTTCCAGAATGCATTGTGCCGCTCATAATAATAATTATTGTACAGTCTCATGAAGGCATCCTTGTCCTCCGCGCTGAGAATGTCATAGACCGGTTCATTATATACCATGAAGCGTGGATGATACATTCCTGGCTGTCTTCTGTCCTCCAAGAAAAGCACATTGGCGATTAGTCTGTAAAGGCCATCTCTTATCCAGATGCTGTTCTCGTCGGAAAGACCTCCAAAATAGTCACGAACTTTCACCTGACTATCATATTCTTCCCTCAGTGCATATAGTCCATAAGATTGCTTTATGAGGAAATGTTCCTTGACGTATTCCGCATGTATCCCAAAGATGAAGTCGAGTATTCGGTCGTTGATGAAGGGCCGTGTATGCAGTTCTCTTCTGAAAACGAGTCCGTATCGTGTTATCTCCTCCTCACTTAAAGGCAAAGCAGGCGAGAAATGCCCCATATTTGCCAACACGGCATTTGCCGGTATTTCCCAAATTCTGAAATAGCCCACAGCATGGTCGATGCGGATGGCATCGAAGAACTGCTCCTCATGATTCAATCGAGCCCTCAACCATTCAAAAATGCCGTGAACATTCTCAATGTCGGTGCGACCTTCCTCGTCCACCCAACAATAAGGAGGAAATCCCCAATTCTGGCCAAGATACGACTGTTGGTCGGGTGGCGTGCCCACTTGGGCATTCATTTCAAAAAACTCCGGATGCCTCCATGTTTCCACGCTGTCGCGATATATGCCTATGGGCAAGTCTCCCATTAGGGATACACCATGGTTATGGGCATAGTCGGAAGCCTTCTTCAATTGTCTATGAAGATGGTATTGCAAATATGCAATCTTGTCTCTCTCTTCTGCATGTTCCTCCAGGAATTTCCTCACCTTTGTCTCATCATAGACTGCCATGTCGCCCCAATCCGTGAAGCGTGCGGTGTGATGCATGTCTCTTAGTATGCAGAATGCACAATACGGAGCAAGCCACTCTTCGTTGTCGTTCACAAACTGCTGATAATCCTCTGACATCAGTGTTTCTTTTCCCTTGATTGCAAACACATCATCAACATACGCCATTTTCACCCTGTCCACAGCCATGTAGTCGCTATGGTCGAGAGCATTGAGTTCCCGTCTTTGTCTGTTGTATGCCACCATTCTCTCATCGTCGAGAGTTCCCAATTGGTCGAGATTGACATAATGAGGGTGCAGTGCGAAACCAGAAACAACATTATAAGGATGAGAATCTGACCATGAATGCATGGAAGTGGTGTCGGCTACAGGCAGCAATTGGATAATCTTTAGTCCAGCAGCAACAGCCCAATCTACAAGTTGTTGCAAATCACCAAAGTCACCCACACCAAAAGAGTTTTCCGTCTTAAGGGAGAACACGGGAAGTGCCACTCCTGCCGCCCTCCACATAGCCTCGCTGATGCGCAGTGTGCCGCCATACAACACGAGCACTTGTCCGTCATGCATCTCAGCATCCCTTGTTGACCTGTTGTCTCCGTCTTCCCATGCAACCAGATGATTTGTCTTGTCATCCACCACCACATACTTGTATTCCAGAGGCAAAGGCATGCCCTCGATGTTGACTGAAAGCATCCAGTCCCCATCCCCTATGGGATTCATCCTAAGAAAGCGTGACGGACTCCAGCTACCCATGGCGGGGTGGCTTCCACAAATGCCCAACGACTCGCCATTCTTGATTTGAGGAGCAGAAACTCTGAAAATGATTGTTCGGCGAAACAAAGGCATCCTGTCCACCTTGACCTGTGAGTGCCGTGCTTTGTTGGTGGTTACTGTGAAAGCCTCGGTATATAGATGAGCCAACAAAGGTGTGTCGCGCCATTGATCGGGGAAATAATAGTCGCGAGTACTGTCGAAAGCATATAGTCGAGGCACCTTGTCCCATTCTTTCCTCAGCAAGCGACCTTCTCCATCCATTACCTGATATACATAACGTATTGAAGTCACGGGTTTTTGTCTTGACTCCATCACTGATGTCTCAAGCGTCCACACCTCTCCATCCTCTGTGTTCATTGGCAACAGATGATGGCGTGTTCTGACATTTTCGCCCATATAGTCGATGGCAACATGAAGGCGTTGCCCCCAAGCGGTATTGTAATGGATGCTGAATTGTAGTTTCATAATTATTTGACTTAAGCCCCTCTAAATCGGATGAAAAAGACAACCCCTCAAAAAAGATGTTTGTTTATAATGGCAAAACTGTAAAATGCCTGCAAATAAAGGGTAATTGTCATGAATGCAAAATTAGCTGATTTTTCCGAGTTGTCCAAGTTTTTGAGTCTAAAAGTACAAGTGGGTTTCGATTTGTTTTCATTTTTATTATGGGGGCGGGGGACGGGGGTGGGAATTTGCTGAGGCAGAACCTCAGCATACGGAGAAAGAAGGTGGAATGGAAGTGGTGCGGGTGCGAAGATAGGCGGCGCCTCGGAAATGAACGCAAAAACTTCGTGTTTTGCTTTGCATTTCTCTCGGCTTGCACTACTTTGCGGATGCGAAGATAGGCTGCGCCTCGGAATCAAAAATAAATCACGATTTATTTTGTGCTTCTCTCGACTTGCACTATCTTTGCCATTCAAAAACGACAAGAATCATTCAAACATTGAAAAGGATTATCCTGATCGCATTTGCCATTTGTGGCACATGGATAGCCATGTATGGACAGCCTGTTTGCAACGTTTTCTTCTACGACGAAGAAGATGGCTTGCCTCATGGCCATGCAACACAATTATTACAAGACCGCCATGGCTTTCTCTGGTTCTCAACATGGAATGGCCTTTGTCGTTATGATGGCTATGCTTTTCAAACGTTCAAGCCATCTGTGGGCGATGGTTGCCACATGGCTACAGACCGCATCCGCGACATTTCATTGCTTCCCGACGGCAACATCCTTTGCAAAGTGGATGATGACCATTATTTATTCGACAGCAACACTTACAGTTTCCGCGATTTGACTACAGAGCAAAGCAAAAAGGCTGCCTCCCAGATGCAGACACACCGCCAAAGTCATTCACTTGCCAAGGGAGGACAAATCAACTGGAAAGACAGCTATAGCACAAATTGGACTCTCGACCACGAAAGCAATCTAACATACATTTCAGGAAGTGGTGAAACAATCAGATATCCACTTCTGTCACCCATTCCCAACCCGTCGTTTGCCCTTTCCGACCACCAAGGCAACCTATGGGTGTTGTCTGCCAATGGAATATACAAACTGAGCACAAGCAAGAAACACATCCAGCTATTGCCACAAGAACACGACACGCAGACAAAATGTCTATTCACCGACAAGAAAAAGCGCATTTGGGTGACAACGAAAGAAGACATGACAGTGAGGCTATATTCCCACGACGGCAACCATCTAATCGGTTATCTTGACAGCAACGGACAGCTTCATCAATCCTTCCATAGCTTTGGACACAGCATCTACTGCATACATGAATCAAGCGACGGCACAATATGGATGGGCAGCAAGCCTGATGGATTATTCCGCCTTCACGAGAAAGCCGTGAATCAATTCGACTGCAACCATATCACTACCCTGCCAGACAAAAATGTTTACAGCATCACCGATGACAAACAAGGACGGCTATGGATAGCCACCCTTGGCGGTGGCGTATGCGTTTGTGAAAATCCACAAGCCGCCCTACCCTCATTCCGGATTCCATCAGGTTACCCAAAAGACGGCACAAGCCAGCGCGTACGCTACCTGCATATCACCAAGAATGGCTTTCTCATGTCGGCAGCCACCGATGGTCTCATTGTTGCCAAACTGAAAGATGATGCAGACAAGATGCTTTTCCGCCGTCACTATCGTGAACCAGAAAGGGCCAACAGCCTAAGCAGCAGCGCCACTATGGACATACTGGAAGACGACCACGGTCGTATCTATGTAAGCACAGAGAGTGGCGGCATCAACATGATAGAGAGCAGCGACCTGGGATCAGAACACTTGGTTTTTCGCCATATCAACGTATCCAACCACCAACTGCCAAGCGATGTAACCCTCTCGCTGACAAACATGGGAAACGGCGACATCATGGTGGTGGGCAACCACTATATTGGACTGATAGACAATGCAGGACATGTGAGAGTGCTTGACGCACACTTTTTCAATGACGAGTACCGATTCAGCGACGCCCATCCACAACAACTGGATAACGGCAAATGGCTTTTCGGTCTCAACAAGGGTGCGTTCACAATAACTGCTGCAGAAATGCAAAAAAACACCCACCAACTACAAGTGGTACTGACTGGAGCTACAATACAAGGTGAGCCAGGTCATTGGGGTGCCGAATCACACGACACACTCACCCTCAGTCCTAACGAGCGCAGCATAACAGTGCATTTTGCAGCTATCGACTACAATTCGCCCGAACGCATCAACTATGCCTTCCGACTCATAACTGACAACAAAAGCGACACCATTTGGAATCCCATAGGCCATGACCGCTCTGTCACGCTACTTGACCTCAATCCTGGTTCATATCTTCTCGAAATACGCTCCACCGACACCGAAGGCGAATGGCTCAACAACATCCGCAGACTAACAATAAAAGTGGAACCAAAATTCTGGGAGTCTGCATTAGGAAAATTGACTGCCTTGCTCCTCTTCTTGGGTTTCTTTGTCATCGTTGCTTATACATTGTATTATATTCATCGACTAAAAAGACAACAGCACGAGACGTTGGAAGCATACCTCGCCTTGCTCAACGCACCTTCGGCACCCTCCTCACAAGAATCTGCCTCCAATGCAACACAGCACCCAGACAGTCTGCCCCCAAACACCCACATCACCCCAGAAGACGATGCGATGATGAAACGCCTGATGTCGTTTATTGAAGAGAATATCGACAACAGCGACCTACGTATTGCCGACCTTGCCTCAGCTGCCGCCACCAGTCCTTCGGGCTTGCAACGAAAAGTGAAGCAAGCCATGGGCATCACGCCACAAGACTTGTTGAGAGAAGCCCGAATAAAACATGCCTGCCTGTTGCTTGACACCACCGACAAGACCATATCCGAAGTGGCATACTCCTGCGGCTTCAGCGACCCCAAGTATTTCAGCCGCTGCTTCAAGACAAGCATGGGCAAGTCGCCCACGGAGTATAAGACGGGGGAATTATAGATTTGCAAGTACAAAAACGCCTTTTGAAGCGTTTTTCTCCCCTCTTGACGCATTTTTCATACCCATTTGAAGCATTTTTCACCCCTTCCTGAGATGAAAAAAGCCTAATTTTGCACCAGAATTACAATCTATAGGAAACTACTTTAACAACAAATTCAAATGAGGAAACAACTACTTGCTATTATTTCCATGGCAATCGCCATGATGATGCCTACTACAACAATCGATGCCAAGAAAGTGCATACCTTAGGCGACTCCACCATGGCAAATTATGATGAGAATGCCACCATTACCCGTGGTTGGGGCATGTATTTTGGCAACTTCCTGACCAATGGTTGGACCAGCATCAACTACGCCCGTGGTGGTCGTGATTCACGGGGAGGCTACAATGAACTATGGCAGACCGCAAAGAAAAATGTGGAAGCCGGCGACTATGTCATCATCACTTTTGGTCATAACGACGAGAAAAATGGCGGCATGGATGGTTTGGAACTTTACAACTATTACCTAAGTATTGGCGACAATGCCGCAGCAGCCGCTGTTGACCAACGCGGTACCATACCCTCCACGACATACAAGGAGTGCCTCGGCAAAATTGTTGACGAAGCTCTTGCCTTGGGCGCCCATCCCATCATAGCCTCACCAGTATGCCGCAGTTATTTCTCAGGTGGAAAAATCCGCCGCAATGGCAGACACGACTTGGGCGACTCCTTCTCCATACTCACCGCAAACGGCCCCACCACAGGCAACAAGGTGCCCGAAGGCGACCACACCATGGACTACGCCTATCACTCACAACAATTGGCGATGGAGAAAGGTGTTCCATTCATCGACCTTACCAATGCCACAGCAGAACTGTATGAAAGTTATGGTGATGCAAAATGCCACGAGTTTTTGTTTGATGGCGAAGGTTCCACTCACTTCAACACCACTGGAGCACTGCTTGTAGCCCGTGAGTGCGCGCGCCTGATGAAAGCACAAGACATCTTGGCGGAAAACATTTTTCTTCCCACCGACATCACCGTGACACCAGCATCGGCAGACTTCGGAGAAGCATATAAAGGCCAAACCCTCACAAAAGAACTCACGCTAAATGGCTTCGGCCTAACACCTGAGTCGGGTACAGTGACCATCTCTGCCAACAACAACATAAAACTATCACTCGACAAGGTCAACTGGCAAAACAATTTGGAAGTGCAATATCAAGCCTCCACACTTGTCCAGACATTCCATGCCCAAATAACATTGGAAAACGATGGCACCACCACAGGCACCATCACCGTGAGTCAAGGCGACAAGATTGTGGAAGTGCCAGTAAGTGCAACAGCCGTATCACTTGAAGGCGGCACCGAGGTAAAAGCCTATTGGCGACTGGAAAACGACGACAACTATGAGCTCACTGGTCCTGCCACAGTGATCGGCGAGAGTTGGACTGGCATGTACGTGCAACGCTATTCGGCACCCAATGCCAACACAGTTTGGCCAGAGTGGACTGGTTTCGAGGCATCACGCAAGACGCAGCGCAACCTGCTCACGGGCGATGCATGGCCTGCCGACGAGATAGATGACAACCCAGACCGCTACATACAGTTCGGCATAAAGCCCAGCAAGGGGAACACGCTAAAAATCAACAATATCAGTCTCTTTGTTTGCGGCTGTGGCGGAAATGGCATGTGTAGCCACATCTACTACTCCACCGACAACTTCGAAACACGTACCACCATTTTCGAGATGAAGAAAATGCCAGCCAACAACATGCAATACGTGGAGGCAGCCCCAGTCATTTCGCTTGAGGGAGACCAAGAATTGCTGATAAGGGTGTATCCTTGGTACAATGGCGCCGCTACAGGCAAGACCATCTGCCTCTCCGACATCACCATCAGTGGAATCGCCATGGATGCCACAGGCATACACGACACTGGCAGCAACGACATTGAATCCACACGCTATTACTCCGTTGACGGCCGGCAATTAGCATCACTCACCTCTGGCATAACCATCGTTTGCCAGCAGATGGCTGACGGCACATGCATAACAAAGAAAATCATACGATAAAAGATAGAACCTTTCTTTTGAACAATCACCTACCTAACAACAACCAACAACACATATATAACATGAAAACAATCAGTATTAGAAAAGCGTTAGCAGCCATGCTCATGATGCTAAGCCCCATGGGAGTCATGGGTCAAGACGTGACCATCGCTGACTGGAATTTCGAAAACAGCACCGACGCCACAACCTGGTTCAAGGACGGCGCCCCGGAAATCGCCCCCGACGAATGTGTCGGCGACAAGTCAAACTACCTGCTCACAGCCCAATCAACCAACCGCTACTGGCAACTTTGCAGTGGATGGGAGAACAGGGTGCTACGCATCGAGAACAGCGATGCCAACAACATTAGCGACTATTCTGATGCAAGCCAACACAATGTTTACTATGAGATACAATTCCCCACAAAGGGATACAAAAACATCAAAGTGAACTTTGCCAATGCTTACGGAGCAAACGCAGAAGCCACCCTGCAAGCCGTGGTCAGCACTGATGGAGGTGCAACGTGGGTTGACGCAGGTGCGTTCACCACAGCACCATATTGGTGGGTTTACAACGCCAACACCGTATCACTATCAGCAAACAACAAGGATAAAGTGTTGCTGAGACTGATAGCAGGCAATGGATTCGCAAGCAACTGGAACATGGACTACATCACCGTGAAAGGTGAAACGGCCGATGGGCCACAAGTTGTTGACGTTAAAGACTTCACGGCAACTTGGCCACTCAACCAAGGTACAGACAACGCAACAGCAGCAGAAGTTTCTACCAATGGTTTGTTCTCCGTGGCAGAATTTTCATACGGTGACGGTCTTGTCGTGCAAGGCATACGCTCGGCAGGCGGCATAACAGAGACACTGTTCCAGCCAACAGAAGTGGCAGGCGAGCAGAGTGATGCCAATGCCATCATGTTCACATTCACTCCGAAGAAATCACTTACCTTCACACCGAAAAACCTCACCTTCAACTCCAGCAGAATCGGAACAAACGGCGGCAACTTCGACGTTGTGGTGTTCAGCGGCGACAATGCCGTGACAATAGCTGAAAACGAGAGACCACAATTGGTGAAGGAAGATCCTTTCTTCAGCACCTACAGCTACGACTTGAGCAATGTGCCTGCAACCGATGGAACACTCGTTGTGAAAATATACATCCGCGGTCTCGCCACAAACAAGCAATATGGTTTCAACAACATTGTTGTGACTGGTGATGTAGCTGGCACCCTGGAAGCCGTTCCCACATACACCATGCATGTGAGAACCGGCACTGAGGGAGCAGGCAAAGTGTCGTGCAATCCCGCAGGCAATGAGTTCGACGAAGGAACAAAAATCACTGTCACAGCCACAGAGAACTTCGGTTACCACTTCATCTCATGGACTGACGAAGAAGGCAACGAGATATCGACGAACAACCCATATAGTTTTGAAATAATGGCAAACACCTCGCTCGTCGCCACCTACAGCAAGAAGAATGTTTACGCCATCAATCTCAACTTGGAAGGTGGTGCCAATCCCAACTTGGTGCAACTGCTTCCAGAAGGCAATGTGGTGGACGGCATACACCACTATGAAGAAGGCACCGACGTGAAACTGACAGCCATCAACAACCGCATCCTCACCTTCACAAACTGGAGTGGCGAATATGAAGGAACAAATCCTGAACTTGAAGTGAAAGTAGATGGTGAGAAAAACATCACAGCCAATTTCTCATGCGCCGACTTCATTGTGGGATGGGATCTCTACAACGACCAGCCCTCAAAAGACCGTGCCGCCGACTACAAGAGCGACTCAGAGAATGCAGGAGTTTTGGCATTGCGCAACGCCGAAGGAACCACTACCAGTTGGCTCACCCGTGGTGTGAACAATGGGCAGGAGAACGGCAAATATGCTGCAAGAATATGGAAATACCTCAGCGAAAAATGGTATTGGGAAATATCCTTCTCCACCAAAGGGTATGAGAACATCGTTCTCTCCTCCTGCATCGGCGACGACTACAACACCTATAGCGTGATAAATGCAGAATACAGCATCGACGGTGGCGAGACATTCACCAAGATTGGCGAGTTCAATCCTCCAAGCCGTGGCTGGGATGGACCTAAGGAATTTGCCCTGCCAGCAGACGCAAACAATCAAGAGCGGGTATATATACGATGGATGCCCGACCGAACAAGTGACATGGTGGGCGTGACAAGCGATTACGACGGCACATCCATCGCTGAGATTTTCGTGCTTGCCGACCTCGGTGCCTTGGCTGACCAAGAAGCAGTTCTCGTATCAAGCAATCCTGAGAATGGTGCCATAGGCGTGTCGAGCAGCGGTTCGATAATCCTAAATTACGACAGCAAGATAAAGGCAGGAGAAGGACATGCCACACTCGATGGCGAGGAACTCACCCCCATCATCAGCGGCAAGAGCGCCATCTTCAAGTACAACGGACTGAAATATGCCACAAGCTATACTTTCACCATGCCTGAGGGCGTTCTGACCTCACGCAATGGCAAGCCAGTGGCAGCCACCACCATAGAGTTCACCACTATGGAGCGCACCCAGCCCGAGGCACGCCTCTTCGATGCCATCGTAGCCCTTGACGGTAGCGGCGACTACAACACTGTGCAAGACGCCATCAATGCAGCACCTGTAGGACGTGCCAAGCCATGGCTCATCTTCATCAAGAACGGAAGGTACAACGAACATGTTGACGTGCCTGCGTCGAAGACCAACATACACTTAATTGGACAAGACCGCGACAAGACCGTGATATACGACAACCGTCTATGTGGTGGCGAAAACGCATATTCTGTTGACCCAGGAGCCACTGTTGTTGTGAAAGGCAATGACACCTTCTTTGAAAACCTCACCTTGGAGAACAGCTACGGACGTGAGAAGCAAGCTGGCCCTCAAGCCCTTGCACTCAACACCCAAGCTGACCGTGTGGCACTCAACCAAGTGGCACTCCTCTCCTACCAAGACACATGGATTACGACATCCAAGTCGAACAACCGCCATTACATCAAGAACTCCATCATCGAAGGAGCTGTTGACTTCATCTACAATTCTGGAAATGTTTACATGGATGGAGACACAATAGAAATCAATCGTCCGTCAGGCGGCTATATCGTTGCACCAAGCCATGCCCTCGACGTGAAATGGGGATACGTCTTCCAGAACAACGTCATCCGTCCTCGTGCTGGAGTCACAGTGACTGACGTATGGCTTGGTCGTCCATGGCACAACAATCCCAAGACCGTGTTCATCAACACCCAGACATTCGTCAACATCCCAGCTGCAGGATGGTATGAGACCATGGGAGGACTGCCTGTGCTTTGGGCAGACTACAACACCGTGGATGGCAATGGCAACCCCGTGGACTTGAGCAACCGCCGCGACACCTATTACTACACCAATTCCGATGGCGAACGTGTTTATGGAAAAGCCAAGAACTATCTGACAGCTGAGGAAGCAGCCCAATACACCATAAAGAACGTGATGGGTGGTGACGACAATTGGCAACCCGACCTGCTTTGCGAGGAATGCGAGGCGCCAGTGCCAGTGACAAGCGGACAGAACATCACTTGGGATGCCGTGCCTTATGCCATCTGTTATGTGGTGACAAAGGGAGAAGAAGTTGTGGCGTTCACTACAGAGCCAAGCTATGGCGGAGCCGAGGAAAATGCCACATACTACGTACAAGCAGTTAACGAAAATGGTGGTCTCAGCGTCAAAGGCAAGGCTTCTGAATACACAGGGGTTTACTCTTTGACGAAAAAAGACAGCACAGCAACATCTATCGGATACTACACCATCGACGGCAGACAAACAAGCAGCCAGCAAAAAGGCTTGAACATCGTTCGCATGAGCGACGGCACCGTGAATAAGGTGGTGGTGAAGTAAGCATCCTCTTCATTATAAAAAAGCATCCAGTCTTTCACTCATCTGAAAGCTGGATGCTTTTTTCTATAGCAACGTGAAAAAAGACTCAAAACTCCATAATAACGGCGTGAAGAGCACAAAAATGTGATTTACTGCTGTACAAGCCAACGAGATTAGGCGCTTTCATGCAATAAAACCCATTCTTCTTCCGTTTCTTAATTGATGTGAAAACACGCTCCATGACCGAACCAGACATAAACAGCAAGCGCCGTTCTTCCCTATTGAAGAAAAACATTCTCGCATCCTTCCTTGTCAAGGGATGGTCGGCTATTGTTGTGCTGCTTATGGTGCCTGTGACCCTTCACTGTCTTGGCGAATACAAGAACGGTGTGTGGCTGACCATCAGCAGCATTCTTGTATGGATAGACAACATGGACATAGGCTTAGGCAATGGCCTTCGGAACAAACTTGCCACCTACATAGCTAACAATGACACACACCGTGCCCGCTCCCTGATATCCTCCACTTTTGCCATGCTCACTTGCATCATGCTCCCCACCATGGCAGTTCTGCTAATCTTGGTCAAGACATGCGACACATACGGTTTTCTCAACGTTTCACCCCAAGAAGTAGATGGACTTGACACCATACTCATGGTAACCATTCTATTTGTCTGCTCCACATTCATTTTCAAGCTGATAGGCAACTTCTACATGGGGCTACAGCTACCTGCTGTAAGCAACCTGCTCATCGCCATAGGCCAGACTGTTGCCCTGTTTGGCACATATATGGTCTATATCTCTGGCAGCCACTCATTGATGCACGTAGCATTGGTGAACACCCTGGCGCCATTCCTGGTTTATGTGCTTGCCTATCCATATACATTCTACCACCTATACCCCCACTTGCGCCCTTCCCGCAAACTTGTAAACATGTCGGAGGCAAAGAGCGTCATGACGATGGGTGTGAAATTCTTTGTCATGCAAATATCGAGCCTTGTCCTATTCATGACAGCCAACATTCTGATTTCCAAACTATTTTCGCCATCAATGGTAACACCTTACCAGATCACATACCGATATTTCAGTCTGATGTTAGTGCTGTTCACTGTCATCTGCATGCCTTTCTGGAATGCCACCACCGACGCCTACGAACGTGGTGACATGGAATGGATACGTTCAGCCAACAAGAAACTCAATGTGATGACGCTCGCCATCTTGATATCAATGGCAGGCATGGTTGCCGTATCACCATGGATTTATGCCCTCTGGGTAGGTGACGACATAAAGATTGACTTGCTCATGAGTGTGGCTATGGCAGCATACATCTTCATTCTGATTTACAGCATGAGATACAGCTACTTCATCAACGGCATAGGCAAATTGTGGTTGCAGTTAATAATTACGACAACAGCAGCAATACTGTTCATTCCTTTGGCATACGCCAGTGCATATTTGTCGCACAATATCATCTGGTTTATTGTCACCATGTGCCTGGTTAACATTCCAGGCCTCATCGTAAACCGCATACAATTCAGCAAACTAATCAATGGAAGAGCCACAGGTATATGGACAAAATAGCATCCCCCACCCCCATAGCAATACTGATGGCCACTTATAATGGCGAGCGGTATGTTAAGGAGCAATTAGACTCGCTTGTCCGTCAGGACAATGACCAATGGACATTGTTCATCCACGATGACGGGTCGTCCGACAGCACTCCACAAATACTGCGCCAATATGCTGACAGCCATGCCAACATCCATGTATTGGATTATGCCCCCCAGGGAGGAGCCATGAAGAATTTCTTCTCCCTTTTACAGCGGGTAGAAGCAGACTACTACATGTTTTGCGACCAAGATGATGTCTGGAAGGAAGAAAAAGTATCCATCTCTTTGGAAGAGATGAAGAACATGGAATCACAGCACAAGTCAAAACCTGTCATTGTGTTCACCGACTTGCATGTGACAGACTCATCGCTTGCCATAATTCAAGACTCTTTTTGGCGGGAGATATGCCTTTATCCTGAATACATCACAACATTCGATGAAATAGCAGCATCCACCGCCGTAACTGGTTGTGCCATGCTTTTCAACCAAAAGGCGAAAGATGCCATAGTCTTCCCAGCACCATACGCCACGATGCACGACGCATGGATTACAGCCTGCGTGCTGAAGCAAGGTGGTGTCATCAAGCCAATACCCTCGAAGATGGTATTCTACAGGCAGCATGAAGACAATTGCATCGGTGCGGAAGACTTGAACCACATCACGTTGATGTACAGAATCAAGAATTTCAAGAGGATGCAGCAGAAGAACTGGAAGCATTACAAGATGCTTCGCTCTCTTGATTATGGCTCCATAGTCAAATTCTTCCGTTACAAGATGATATACAAGAAAAGGATTCGCAACAAGATGCAGAAATGATGGATGTATCAATAATCATAGTGAATTACAACACAACCGACTTGCTTCTACAGTGTGTGAGTTCCATAGTGTCGTTGACCCATGGCGTGAGCTATGAGATAATCGTTGTTGACAATGGTTCGTCAGAAGAAAACCTCCAACCATTGCGCCAAGACACTCGGATAATCCTGCTTGAGCAGAAAGAGAATCTTGGATTTGGGCGTGCCAACAACAAGGGAGCCGCTGCTGCCAAAGGAAGACATCTCTTTCTTCTCAATCCGGACACCATCTTGGTGAACGATGCGATATCCATCCTTTATCGTCATCTTTGCGACCATGAAAAGACAGGACTGTGTGGCGGCAACATCTTTGACTCTGAGATGACACCCATTCACTCCCATGACATGTTGCGACCATCAATCCTTTCCGAACTCGACACTGTTCTTGGGCACATATACTACAAGATTGTTCATGGCAAGAACTCATGGTTCAACCATACAGGCAAGCCCATGAAAGTGGCATTGATAACTGGAGCCGACATGATGATAAGAAGAGAGGCATGGGACAAAGTATCAGGCTTCGACCCCTCGTTTTTCATGTATTATGAAGACTCCGACCTATGTGTGTGCGTTGAAGAAGCTGGTTATGACATCATCAATGTGCCACAAGCGGAAATAATCCATCTGGAAGGAAAGAGTTTTCAGGAATCCAGGAGTCGTTGTGAGAGATATTTTGGTGGCAGACAGGTCTATTTCCACAAACACTATTCCACCCTATACAATAGAATAGCCGACTTTCTCAACATATCATCCTTAAAAGCAGCTTGTCTGCTATCCTCCCTTCTTGGGAAGAAAGAAAAGAAAGAGAAATATCAGCAACGGCTGGAGGTTTATCACCAATTAATCAACAAAGCATCATGATATATCACATATACTGGGGCACAGCAGGCAATGCAGGCTTGTATTTGGACGAAATATATCAGGCACTTCGTTCTGAAGGGTTTGAGCAAGAGGTATTTGTAAGTCATTACTACCCTTTCAACTATGGCCACAAGTTGTTTTTCAGGTTAACCGAACTGGGGCACTGCAAGCGTCTTGGCAAACTGAGAAATGCCATAAGGTATGCAGAACTGATATATGCTCTCAGCGCCGTCTATATTTCCATCAAGAGACATAAGCCGAAAGTCATCAATTATTCTTTTATAGGTGTCTTCGCCCCTGTTCTTTTCTTCCTGAAAATGGTGAAGAAGACCACCAAATGCAAGTTGATTCTCACTTGCCACGACGTGATGCCATTCGAGAACAAATTTCAGACGTTGACCAAACAAGAAAAGATGCGCAGGGAGGCGTTTGAGTTGGCTGATTACCTGTTGACGCACAATCAAAAGTCAAGCGAAGAATTGATAAAAACCTTTCAGGTTCCATCTCACAAGATACTATGCCACAAGTTCCCCATCATGGACTTGAAAAAGATATACGCCGAGCAAGACAGCTCCGACAAAAAAGAATACGATTTCCTATTCATAGGTCATTTGAGGAAAGAGAAAGGAGTGGAAGTGCTGACAGAGGCATGGAATATCTTCCACGCCAAGCATCAAGATGCAAGACTATGCATAGCAGGCAATGCTCCTTTCGGTTTTGACACATCAGAATATGAAGGAAAAAACATCCATTTCATCCTTCAGTTTTTGTCGGATGAGCAATACCACACCTTGGCAACATCATCCAAGTGCATAGTCCTTCCATATTTAAGGGGCACCAACAGTGGTGTCGTCTCTACATTGTCAACATTGGGTGTGGATGTAATCACCTCCGACCTTGAAATGTTCAAGAGCAACCCGCTTCTAAACAAGGATTTGATGTTTGAATGTGGGAACCCCCATTCATTGGTCAGCAAGATGGAGATGCTCATGGATGGAGGATTGAAGAAACCCGACCATTCACAAATGGTAGATAGCTACAGGGCGGCTTTCAGACAAGAAATTGTCGATGTTTACAACAAGGTGCTACATGAGGGAAAATAGCAACAAGCTTCACATGGTTAGCAGCAATCATTATTAGGATAAGAACAACTGCTCCAACAAATTCATGCTTTTGGTGATATTGAAATGCTCCTGCTGATAGCGTTTCGCCCTCTTGCCCATTTCCATGAGGTCTTTCTTATCCATTTTCGACATCTCAAGGATTTTCTGACTCAATGCTTCCGCATCGCCGGCAGCTACCGAAAAGCCACATTTGGCATCCTCGATGATGCGTGGTCCCTCTCCATTCATCATCGCAACGATAGGCTTTGTCTCAGCCATATAAGCCTGCAATTTTGCAGGAACAGTGAGGTTGAAGATGCTGACATTTTTCAGCGACATAAGCATTACATCAGCCTTTTCAAACAGCGAAGGCATCATTTCGGCAGGATACCGTCCTAACAGATGCACATTATTCTCCAAATGGTGTTGTTGTATGAACGATTCTGTCCATTGCATCTTTCTTCCGTTGCCCACAATCACAAAGTGGATTTCAGGATGGGATTTCAGCTTTTGAGCAGCTGCCATGATATGTTCAAAATCTTGAGCCTCTCCCATGTTTCCGGCAAACATCACGACAAAGCCTTCAGGAATGGCAGGCACCTGCACATCATCCCTTTTCTCCAGCGTCTTGTCTGCCCAGTTGGGGAAATAGACAATCTTTTCCTTGAAATCCCCCTTCGAGACAATAGACTGCTCAAACCCTTTAGAACTGATAAGTATTTTGTCAGAATGACGATATATCCATTTGGTAAGTCCTTCAAACATTGCCAACACATGCTTGTTGTTCACTCCTCCTGCCGCATTCAGACTCTCTGGCCATAAGTCAAGCACCCAGAAAAGAAGTTTTGCCTTGCGTAGTTTCTTCACTATCACCCCTGGCACACCTATCATCACCGGCGAAGTCTCATGAACAAAAACATAGTCATATTTACGGAACAGCCCCAAATAAACACTAATGAGAACAGAAGATATGAAGAAGCTCAAATAATTAAGGAGAATCCTGACAGCATTGCCATTACCTCTCGGAATGATGAATCCACGTATAACCTTGACGCCACGAATGGTTTCCTTACGACGACTGAAATACCCATACCCCTTGTAGAAATGCCCCTTTGGATAATCTGGTATCGCAGTCAGCACGGTCACATCATATCCTCGTTCAGCCATCAAGAAAGCCACATCATTCACCCTGAAGGTCTCAGGATAGAAATGATTGGTGCAAATTAATATTTTCTTCATACAAGTGGTATTCACATTTATTGGTTTCATAAGCTGGCATTGGATGACACATACGCCCCTATCCCAAAAGTTTGGAATGAAAAGCCCATGTCAATTCATGCCAACGACATCCAACAGCCCGTTTGTCTGCTGGAAGCATCAAGGAGAATACAATGAGGCAAAAGCTTATTTCGGCATTGGGGGATATTTTCGGAACCATCCATCCCATCGCAATCTCATCACACCGAAGAAAGCCTCGGAAAAGATGCCTCCACTCATCTTGCTCACCCCTTCACGCCGATTGACGAACACCACAGGAACTTCCTTGATGCGGAAACCAATGCGCCAAGCTGTGAATTTCATCTCGATCTGGAAGCCATAGCCTTTGAATTTCACCTTGTCGAGCTCGATTGTCTGCAGCACTCTTCTCTTGTAGCACTTGAAACCCGCCGTGGTATCGTGTATCTTGAATCCTGTGACCGTTCTAACATACAAAGAAGCAAAATAGCTCATGAGCACTCGACCCATGGGCCAGTTCACGACATTAACCCCGCTCACATATCGTGAGCCTATTGCCAAGTCGTATCCTTCATCATGACATGCTGCATAAAGCCGTGGCAAGTCTGCCGGGTCGTGACTGAAGTCGGCATCCATCTCGAAGATGTACTCATATTGTCTTTCCAAAGCCCATTTGAACCCGGCTATATATGCCGTTCCAAGACCGAGCTTGCCTTCCCTTTCGATGATGAACAACCTGTCGGCACATTCACCCTCCATCAGCTGGTGCACAATATTGGCAGTGCCGTCGGGACTACCATCATCGATTACGAGAACATCGAATGCCTTCTCCAAGGTCAGAACCGCCTTGATGATTTTCTCAATGTTTTCCTTCTCGTTGTATGTGGGTATGATAACAATGCTATCAGACTGTTTCATGATTTATATTGTTAAAACACACAAGATATCAAATGTCGCCTCAATAGTGGTAAAGATTCACCTTAATGACTTGCAAAAATAGCAATAATATCGGAAACAACAAATAATTTTTCACGAAAAGTCAGTTGGGCTCTGTTGGCATCCTTTTCTTTCCCAAGTTGTCATTGGTCTGGATTTTCAACGAATCCCTGGTATTTCGGGTCAAGAGCCGACATGACAGCACTATAGCTATCGGTCATTGTGGAAGCCACATTGTCACTTCCTTGTCCTATGGGATATACAGGTTGATGGATGACCAGCTCCAACGGATGCCAGTTGACGAAATGCCAGTCTCTCATTCTTGGCATCACGTTAAAGGAGCCATTGATGGTGATGGGCACTACAGGCAGTTGCAGTTCATCAGCGAGAGCGAACGCCCCCTTCTTGAATCTTGCCATGTGCCCTGTGAAAGAGCGGGCACCCTCTGGAAACACCACCACCGACATGCCGCCAGTAAGGGTTTCACGTGCCTTGTCGTAGGTTTCCTTCACTCTTTTTGGTCCCCTCTTGTCAACCAATATTTGTTTTGAAGCCTTGCAAGCTGCGCCCACAAAAGGTATTTTCAAGATTTGGTATTTCATCATCCACTTGAAATTGCGGTTGAGGTAACCATAGATCAGGAAAATGTCGAAAGCCCCTTGGTGGTTTGCCACAAAGACATACGACCTATCTTTCTCCACATTGCTTCCTCCCGTCACTTTTACAGGAAGCAGGAAAGCCCTGATGATTACCTTTGCCCACCATCTTCCTGGGTAATAGCCCCAAAAATGAGCATTGCCAATGGCACACCCCACAATTATCATTAAAGCTGTGATGATAGTATATATCACAGTTATTGGAACAGCAACAAACAATTGATAGATACGGTAAATGTATTTCATTATTTAGGATAATAAGATTTCACTTTTTGTGCAAGGTGAGCAGCACCGCCTCCCCTGTGACTCCAAACCTCAAAGGAATCAAAGCCCCAAGACCAGCTGTAACGAAAATGGATTTGCCTTCACTTTCATACATTCCATTGTTTTCCGTGAATATGAAAGACGAGGTGGTTAATCCCATGATGTCGATTTGTCCACCATGAGTGTGTCCACTAAGCGAAAGTTGCACATTTGTATTTGGTATTATAGTCTCTCTCCAGTGATTAGGGTTGTGCACCATCATTATGGTGAACATTCCCTCCGGTATTCCTTGAACGGCCTTTTCACACAAAGCCCATCCATGATCCTGGGTCTCCGGGTCCGCCTCTTCATTGCCCTCTACTCCTGCGAGAGCGATGCTGTCGCCCCGATGATATATCATGGTGTTTTCATTGAGCAGCAACTTCCATCCCATCTTCCTTTCCAGGTCCTTGGTTTTCTTCTCTGCTGCCAGCTTTTCCTCACGAGATCCACCCATATACTTGGAATAGTCATGATTGCCAAGAACGGAGAAGACCCCATCAGGGGCTTGGAATCTTGACAGTACCTCCCAATGCGGTTCTATCTCCTCTGGTTGTGTGTTCTGCAAGTCTCCAAGAAATAATACGATGTCAGGTTTCAGGGCATTAACGCTATCGACAAAAGATTTCAGCAACCTGCTGCCACTTTCATAGTTTCCCAAATGGGCATCAGAGAAGAGCACGACCCTATATCCATCGAATCCCTTGGGCAGGCTGGCAGAGTTGTAATCCACCCTCCTTATTTCAAACTTGTTGAATCCATAGGTGGAGCCGTATATGGTCACCAAAACGGGTATGAAAGCCAAAGCGCCTCCCACTGCCAGGCCCCAGTTTCTTTTCCACCCACGGCGGCTTTTCAACAATCTGCCTGCAGAGAAGGACAACACCCACAGGAATTTGGGAATTGAATATGCACCGATGATAAAGAGGAATACATTGAGTGAAGTCTGGGGATGTGGTGTGAAATCACGAACACATGCCAAAAGTATTGTGGATACAAGCAATATGGCGGTTTGTGTCCACCAAAGCACTTTCGCAACTTTGGACACTCCCGCTCTATAGAAATAGTGCTGATAAATACTAATATCTGGCAACACTATCAACAGAACAACAATTATGAAGGCTCTTGCTATCATCTTGTCAATCCATATTAATTATCTAAGTTACTCGCTAAAAACTTCCTTGCCATCACCAATGGCATCCCCCTCCGATTGGCATAATCAGCGAGTTGGTCGTCACCTATCTTTCCCAAATCGAAATAATGAGCCTTGGGGTGGGCTATCATCAGTCCTGAAACAGAAGCATGTGGTCGCATCGCCCCATTTTCAGTAAGTCGGATACCTATCTCGCCCATGTCTATCAGTTTGTCGATGATGAAATTGACGCTTGTATCTGGCAATGACGGGTAACCTACAGCAGGGCGAATGCCTTGGAACTCCTCAGCTTGCATCTGCGGTATGGTCAAGTCCTCATCAGGTGCATATCCCCAAAATGACGTCCTTACCTGTTGGTGCAACCTTTCCGCCGTTGCCTCAGCCAACCTGTCTGCCAATGTCTGGGCAAGCATTTTGAGATAAGGGTCATCCTCATGCGAGCATTCCATCAGTGCATCCACCGTAGTGGCAAACAAGCCAATCCTGTCGGCAGTCCCCATGGACACCGGTCTGACGAAATCGGCAAGGCAGAGACACCACCCACTCCCTTTAGACGGGCGCTGCTGCCGCAACATGGGCATCCTGACGCCTTCCACCATAATGTTGTCGCCATCACTATTGGCATCGAATAGCCGAAAGACAGCATGAGTGGAAAATGACTCATCAAACTGTCGCAGCATCACCTCAGCATCCTTTTTCAGCAGTTCTCGTTCTGCCTGAGGTTTGCCATTCATCTGCCACGCATGGAAAAAGTAAGCCCAGTTGATATACGGAGCCACATCCCTCACCTTATAGGACAGCACTTTTCTCATTATCTGTTGCTTCTGAACGAGATGGCATCACCTCTTGCCTCCTCATGGAAGCGACCACGGTCATAAACCATCCTTCCATTGCACAATGTCTGTTCCACGCGCCAGTCAAAGCGTCTTCCTTCAAGCGGCGACCACCCACATTTGCTCTGTATGATATCTTTGGTAACAGTCCATGGAGCATCTTTCCTTACTACAACAAGGTCAGCCTTGTAACCTTGCCTTATGAACCCGCGCCCATCAACATCAAACAGCATGGCGGGATGATGGCACATCAGCTCCACCATCTTTTCGAGAGAGAGCACCCCTTCATCCACCAACTGAAGCATGCAAGGCAAAGAGAACTGCACCATTGGCATTCCGGAAGCAGCCTTTCTGCATCCCCCCTTTTTCTCGTTTGGAAGATGAGGAGCATGGTCTGTGGCGACGGTGAATATCTTTCCATCGGAGAGAGCCATTCTCAATGCGTCGCGGTCTCTCCTTGTCTTTATGGCAGGATTGCATTTTATTTCACCACCTAAGGAGGCATAGTCCTCTTCAGAAAACAAAAGATGTGCGATTACCGCCTCAAAAGTAATTAAGGGAATTGTCTCGTTGTGAGTGCTATCGAGCAATGCCAATTCATCAGCAGTAGATACATGTGCCAAATGCAGACGCGCTCCATATTGCCTTGCCAAGCTGACAGCGCGTTTTGACGAAGCCAGACAAGCATTGGCAGACCTGACGAAAGGATGCAAATCCACAGGCGGATCCTCACCCCATTTCTTCCCAGCCAAAGCCATGTTGTCGTTTATGATACCTGTATCTTCACAATGAGCCACTATGGGCAAGGCAGCATTCTTAAAAATTCTCTTAAGAGCTTCATCCTCATCCACCAACATGTTTCCTGTTGACGACCCCATGAAGAGCTTCACCCCTGGTATCTTATGCTTGTCAAGGAGTTTTATGTCATCAACATTGTCGTTGGTAGCTCCAAAAAAGAAAGAATAGTTCACATGACTGCTTCTTGCAGCTCTTGTGAACTTGTCGTCGAGTGCCTCAAAAGTTGTGGTCTGGGGTAGCGTATTGGGCATGTCGAAAAAAGAAGTCACGCCTCCATAAGCTGCAGCCCTGCTCTCCGACTCGATGTCAGCCTTATGCGTCAATCCTGGTTCTCTGAAATGCACATGGGTGTCAATCACCCCTGGCAACACATAACATCCTGAAGCATCGATATTCAAGTCATAGAAAGCCGATGGAGGCTTTGCCACTTCGCCAATTTCTACAATCTTGTCATCCTCTACTATGAGATATCCATTGAAAGTGCGCCCCTCATTGACTATAGTAGCATTATCTACAAGTGTCTTCATGGCAAAAGTGTGCTATGCATCGGTCTTTGCTGTGTCAGCCTTCTCCACCACCTTGGCTTTTGGAGCATCGTTAGCTTTTTTGGCTGCAGGGGCAGCCATGTCGTTTGGCGTAGGAGGTTGTGGAGTTTCTGCTGTTTGTTCAGGCACAGGAGCTGGAGTTTCCAGTCCGTTCTGTTGATTCTGTATTTTCTCAGCAGTCTCGATATACCTTCTCACATCCGGATTGTTCTTGAATTTGTCGGAAGCCTTGCTCATTATTTCCACCACCCAAGGGCTCATCTGCGGGTATTGCTGCATCTGGGTGGCAATAAGGAAGATGCTTGGTCCTATGACGTTGTCGAAATTCTCTGTCACAGAAAGAGTGAACAAGGAATCGAGGCTAACCATGATGCCTTGTCTTGCTTTGGAAAGTCTTGGTATTACATCATTTTGCATGTCCTCCCCATCCATGAAAGCCAATGTATATTCATGTTCCAAATCGTCGAGTTTACCATAAAGGCTGTCACGGCTACTCATGAATCGATAAAGGCGGTCGTTCAGTTCTGTTCCTCCCCATACTACCCTTTGCTTGTTGATTCTCACATTTATGTCTCCTTCCTCCAGGACAACAGGGAGCGAGAAGTTTTCATTGATTTCCAAGAAAGCCACCCTTACCGAGTCGGTGCTTCCAGAGAAGAAGAATTTGCCATGCACCACTTCTGTTGAGTCCAGTTCATTCATTTTGTCGTTTTTGACTGTGCGCAGACGAATCATTCTGCTGTCGAGGTCTGAGATGTCTGACGAGCCCTCAATATTGTATGAAGTGTAGCACGAAGAAAAAGCCACGCCTGCAAAAAGAAGCGTGAGGAAATGGAGAGTTTTAGTCATTGGTATAATACGAGAATATTTTTTCATTTACAAAAATACTACAACATATCTATGTGCGAAAAAAAATTCATTCTATTTAAGTTTAGCAAGGCATCTTTTATGTTTTTTTTCATTCTTTTTGCAATTCGTTGGATATTCTATGGGTAGAATAAAGCTGCAAAATGGCACCTGCAAGAAGGAACATCACCCACTTGTTGTATATGTATGCAAGATAGCTTATATACGACATGCTTTTTGCCAGGAAGCCATAATTTGTTTCCACCAAGTCAAGGCCGGCAACAATGAAAAACACTCCTGATGCAAGCATGATTTTGCGCAATCTCTTTATAGTGGAATTGCTGCCATCATACCTCTGCCTCGCCTGCATGGCAACGAACATCAAGGCACCTATCAGATATACCCATGAGAATACACGAGGATGCCACAAGAACACGCAGCACCCCACTCCAATTGCCATGAGGATGCCGCCGCCCAAGAACACCCAAGTCTCCAATTTATTTAGTTGTCTCATACTCGTTGTCCTCCTCTATTTCATCGCTCAACACAAAGATGTCTTCATCGCTGGCCTTCATGAAATACCTCTCCCTTGCTATTTTGCGTATTTCCTCCGGGTTGCGCTCCAACTCCACAAGTCTCAAGGAGTCTTGCACATACTTCATGTCTTGCTTCTCTATTTCGTCTTCCAGATTTGCTATCTGCCGTGAATACTTGAAACGCTGCAACATGCTGTTTTCACCAATCACAGTGATGAGCAGCGTACCTACCACCACCACAATGATGTACTTGAACCTGGTGAGAAGCTTTAAAGTCTTTTTCTGTAATTTCATCTACATTTCCTTAATTTGTCAATCAACCAATCTTTCCATATCGGCCATTAGCAGCATTTTCTCTTTCATATTTCACCTATCACAAAGGCTGTTCCATGAAGCCAATGGCATGCCCATATTTTTGAATTCTGCAAAGATAAGGCAAATCAAATTTATAGCAAAATAAACTTGGCTTTTTTTCATTATTAATTAGTTGAAGCTTCATCAACTGGCCGAAGGCTCTCTTCGGTATCGAGAACGCCACACAGGAACAGATTGCGAAGATGTTCGCTTTCAAGAAGATCCGTATTCGCATCATCGGTACTTGCACAGACATCTGCAACTTGAGTGCATTTGTCATTCTCCGCGCATGGTTCCCGATGGCCGAAATGGAAATGGTGGACGGTGCTTGCGCGGCCTCTTTCGAGGACAAGAACACGAAGACCCGTGATGCCGCGTACGTCATCGTCAACAGCATGCTCGGCAAGGTCGTGCCGACTATCTACAGGATAAGTAAATGAAGCATATCGTCCAACTTTCCGACATACACCTCTGCTCGGACTATGGCGGACACCTTGACACACAAGCACAGTGGAAGGCTGTGCATAAACACGCCAAGGAAAACTGTCCGA